>DASSUD010000300.1:0-4942 GCA_035707385.1 Acidimicrobiales bacterium | reverse complement strand
CTGACTGTCGCAGGATCATTCTGGCGTTCGTTCGTGTCGGATTCCGACACGAACGAACGCCGGATTGCGTGGGGCCGGCCGCCCGGGCCGGCGCTCGGCTACGAGTGAGCGGCGGCCAGCGGCATCACCGTGGCCGAGGCGAGCACGGCGCCGCCGACGGTGAACCACAGCGACAGGTGGTCGTCCGCCTCGTCCAGCAGCAGCTCCACCGCGGCCCCCGCGGGGATGCCGGGGCCGTACTCCATCACCGCCCGGTGGGGCTGGGCCAGCAGGCCGTGGGCGAACACCGTCCCCGGCTCGATCTGCTCCTCCACCGCCGCCCAGTAGGCCGCGTTGTTGACGTGGCCGAGCAGGTCGATGTCGACCGCCCGCAGCCGCCAGGGCTCGGCCGCCGCGCCCACCGGGGGATCGCCGAGCCAGAGGCGGCTCGACACCTTGCGGCCGCCGGCTGCCGGGGCGTAGGTCGCCAGGAAGTGGTCGGTCAGCGGGGCGGGCGCCATGGTCGCGGTGTCGACGTGCACCCACAACGTGGACAGCTCGACCCGCCCGCCCTGCTCGCCCGCCATCGTCACGCGTCGCTCGGCCCAGCGACGACCCACACCGCCACACCACGTCGACAGGTCGAGCCACTCGCGCCACCGGGGCCGGCGGTGGACGTCGATCACCGCCCGCCGGACGACCCAGGTGGTGTCGGCGTCGTCCATGCCGGTGTCGGCGGTGTCGTCGTTGCCGATGTCCTGCAGGTACCGGGCGCAGGCGTCGAGTCGCAGGCGACCGGTGGGGTCGGCATCGGCGAGGCGCACGCGACGCCCGGCGCGGAACACCCGGCCCTCGGTCGGCGGCGGAACGAGCGGTTCGTCGAGCACGGGCCCCGGTTCTAGCGGCTCGGCGCCCCGTGCCGCGGCCGTCCCGTGCCGGAGCACGACTTCCCCCCGGTCCGCGGCGACCACGGGTGACGCGGCATCGCCGGGCCTGGCGGTGTACGCGCACCTCCACGACCGCTGCCGTGGGGCAGACTCCCCGGATGGCCGGCACGCTCGCCTGGACCCCCGCTCTCGACCGCCCGGACCTGCTGGCCGACCCGGTGACCGCGATGCTGCGCTCCGACCCCGCCACCGCCGGGAGAGTGTCGGTCGCCGAGATCGACCCCGGCCTGGCCGACACGGCGGCCTTCTGCGACGCCTACGGGGTGGGGCTGGACGTGTCGGCCAACTGCGTGGTCCTGGCGGCCAAGCGTTCCGGCGGCGTGACGGCGCTGGCCGCCTGCCTGGTGCTGGCCACCACCCGGGCCGACGTCAACGGCGTGGCCCGGCGGGCGCTCGAGGCCCGCAAGGCGTCGTTCGCCCCCATGGACGTGGCCGTGGCCGAGACGGGCATGGAGTACGGCGGCATCACCCCGCTCGGCCTGCCGCCCGGCTGGCCGATCCTGGTGGACGGGGCGGTGGCCGCCGCTCCCGAGGCGGTGGTGGGCAGCGGCCTGCGCCGGTCCAAGCTGCTGCTGCCGGGCGAGGTGCTGGCCGGCCTGCCGGGGGCGGTGGTGCTGCCCGGCCTCGGCCGCTGACGCCGCGGAATCGCCCGGGCGTCACGTTGCGGGCCACCCCACTAGGTTCGCCGGTCATGGAGTTCGCTCTCTCGCCCGAGCTGGAGGCGCTGCAGGCCGAGGCCCGCGAGGTCGGGATGGCCGCCTCGAAGCGGGCGGAGGTCCCCGAGGACACCTGGATCACCGGCCACGACCGGGACTTCGCCGAGGAGCTGGGCGCCCGGGGCTGGCTGGGCATGACCTGGCCGGTCGAGCACGGGGGCGGCGGCCGCTCGATCCTCGAGCGGTTCGTCGTGTTCGAGCAGCTGATCTCCACCGGCGCGCCCATCGCCGCCGCCTGGTTCGCCGACCGGCAGATGGGCCCCAGCCTGCTCGCCTTCGGCACCGGCGAGCAGCGGGCCCGGTGGCTGCCCGGCATCGTGGCCGGCACGTCCATGTGGTGCATCGGCATGAGCGAGCCCGACGCGGGCTCCGACGTCGCCGCCATCCGCACCCGGGCCGAGCGCGACGGCGACGAGTGGGTGGTCAACGGCCAGAAGATCTGGACCTCCGGCGCCGCCAGCGCCGACTGGTGCTACCTGATCTGCCGGACCGACCCCGAGGCCCGGCCCCACGAGGGACTGTCCGAGTTCGTGGTGGACATGCACCGCCCCGGTGTGTCGGTGAAGCCCATCCTGGACATGACCGGCAGCCGCCACTTCTGCGAGGTCTTCTTCGAGGACGTGCGGGTCCCGGCCGGCAACCTGGTCGGCCAGCTCAACGGCTCGTTCCGGCAGGTGATGCGGCAGATGGAGCACGAGCGCGGCGGGATCGACCGGCTGGTGTCCAACCGCCGCCTCTACGAGGACGTGCGCCCCCTCGCCGACACGTCCGACCCGCTGGTCCGCCAGGAGGTCGCCGCCATCGAGTCCGGCTACCGCATCGGCCGGCTGCTGGTGCTGCGCGAGACGCTGGGCCAGGGCCCGCCCCAGTTCTCGGCGGCCACCAAGACGTTCTGCACGGAGCTGGAACAGCGGATCGCCCAGTTCTGCGGCCGGGTGCTGGGCGCAGGGGCCCTGCTGGCCGAGCCGGGCCTCGCCGGGCGGGTCAGCCGCAACATCTGCTACGCCCCCGGCTACACGATCATGGGCGGCACCACCCAGATCCTGCGCAACATCCTGGGCGAGCGCACGCTCGGCCTGCCCCGCGAACCCCGCTGAGCGCGGTCAGAGCCGGCGCACCGGGGGCAACGGCGCCCGGTCCACCGGCGCCACACGCAGCCGGGCGTCGACCACGCCGATCCCGCCGGGCGACAGGATCACCGGGTTCAGCTCCAGGCCGGTCACCTCCGGGACCGCCTCGACCAGTGCGCCGACCCGGCCGAGCAGGTCCTCCAGCCGGTCCCGGCGGGCGTCGTCCAGCAGCCCCGCCAGCGGCAGGCCCGAGACGAAGCGCCGGGCCTCGGCGTCGGTCAGGGGCAGCACGTGGGCCGCCGACGTGCCGACGTCGGTGGCCGCGCCCCCCGGGCCGAACGTCAGGACCGGCCCGACCAGGGGGTGGTCGGTGACGGTCACCGCCACGTCGACACCCGGCTCGACCATGGGCTGGACCACCACGGGCCAGGCCTCGTCGCCGAGTGCCCGGGCCATCCGGGCCAGCCGGGCCCGGAGCTCCGCCTCATCGTGGACGTCGAGCGACACGCCCCCCACCTCGGACTTGGCCAGCCGGGACCGGTGCACCGCCTTGGCCGCCACCGGGTAGCCCAGCCGCCCGGCGGCCGCCACCGCCTCCTCCTCGCCGGCCGCCACCGCCGAGGGCACGACGGGCATCCCGGCGGTGCCGAGCACGGACAGGGCGGTCTCCGGGTCGAGCCAGCCCTCGGACCCGGCGGCCAGCGCGTCCGCCACCATGCGCCGGGCCGCCAGCGGGCCGTCGCCGGCGTGCGCCAGCGGGGCACCCTCGGGCTCGGACCGCCAGGCCGCGTAGCGGCTGACCCGGCCGAGCGCGTAGGCGGCGTCGTCCGGGAAGTCGAACACCGGCACGTCGGCCTGGCCCGGCACGGCGACCACCGTGGGGTGGTCGCCGAACACGCAGGCCAGCAGCGTCTTGGCCGGGGCCCCCGCCCGGGCCTCGGCGATGGCGGCCACCAGCTCGGGGGTCGACTGGCGGGGCGCCGGCGCGCACACCACCAGCACGCTGTCGACGCCGTCGTCGGCCAGTACGGCGCCGAGCGCCCGCACGAGGTCCCGGGGACCCGCCTCGAACCCCAGGTCGACGGTGCTGGCCCGCAGGCGGGCGCCGCTGCCCGGCCCCTCGCCCACCACCTCCCGCACGGCCGGCCCCAGGTCGGCCAGCACGAGGCCGGCGTCGACGCAGGCGTCGGCGGCCAGGGCCAGCGATCCCCCGCCGTTGCCCACCAGGGCCACCCGGTTGCCGGCCGGCAGCGGCTGGCAGGCCAGGACGCGGGCCACGTGCAGCTGCTGGGCCAGTGTGTCGACCCGCACGATGCCGGTCTGCTCGACCAGCACGTCGAGGGTGCCGGGCGGGAGCTCGGCCCCGTCGGCCGGGTAGGCCCGGGCCGCCCCCGCGCTCTTGACGGCCACGATCGGCTTGGTGCGGGACACCGCCCGGGCGATGCGGCTGAACTTGCGGGCGTTGCCGACCGACTCCAGGTAGAGCAGCACCAGGCCGGTGCGGTCGTCGTCCGCCCAGTACTGGAGCAGGTCGTTGGCCGACACGTCGGCCCGGTTGCCGATGGCGGCGAACGACGACGCCCCCAGCCCGGCGTCCCCGATGTGGTCGAGCAGCGCCGCGCCGATGGTCCCCGACTCGGACAGCAGCGCCACGGGACCGGGGCGGACGTCGGGGGTGGCGAAGGTGGCGTGGAGGCGCACGGCGGGATCGGTGTTGATGACGCCCAGGCAGTTGGGCCCGAGCAAGCGGATGCCGAAGCGCCGGGCGGCCCGGAGGGACTGGGCGGACAGCGCCGCACCGTCGGGGCCCGACTCCGCGAAGCCGGCCGAGATGACGATGACGGCCTTCACGCCCTTGCGACCGCAGGCGGCGATCGTGGCGGGCACCTCGGCCGCCGGCAGCACGACCACCGCCAGGTCGACCGGCCCCGGGACGGCCTCGATGTCCGGGACCGCCGCCACCCCGGCCACGTGGTCGGCGTGGGGGTTCACGGGGTACACCGGCCCGCCGAACTCGTGCGCCAGCAGGTTGCGCAGCACGGCGTGGCCCACGCTGGACCGGTCCCGCCCGGCGCCGATGACCGCCACCGAGCGGGGCGCCAGCAGCAGCCGCACCGCCTCCGCCTCGGCCCGCTGGGCCCGGGCCTCGACCGCGGCCTCGGCCTCGGGCGTCGGCTGGAGGTCGAAGTGGACCTCGATCACGCCGTCGTCGAAGCTGCTGCGCAGGACG
>DASSUD010000299.1:0-23495 GCA_035707385.1 Acidimicrobiales bacterium | reverse complement strand
GCTTGCCCCGGCACTCCTGATCCAGCCAGCGCCGGACCTCGGCCGGTTCATAGCGCAGATGACGCCCGACCCGGAACGCCTTGGGGCCGACACCGAGGTATCGCCACTGCCGTAGTGTCTGCGCTGGCAACGACAAGAACGGCCGTGCCCCGTGGAGTGGTGGAAGTAGGTCTGTGATCCTTGGCTTCGCCAGCTGACGTTACGCGGCTGGCAGCGCGGTGGTCTTCGTGGTCGTCACCTCCTCGGGCTCGGCGTCGATCTGGGCCATGGATTCCTCGCTGAGGTAGCGGCGCTCGGCGATGGCCCAGTCGTCGTGTTGGTCGAGCAAGACGGCGCCGACGAGACGGATCACGGAGGCGTCGTCGGGGAAGATCCCGACCACGTTGGAGCGGCGCTTGATCTCTTTGTTGATCCGCTCGAGTGGGTTCGTCGACGCGATCTTGCGCCAGTGCGCCCGGGGGAAGGCGGTGTGGGTGAGCACGTCGATCTCGGCGCCATCGAGGATCGATGCGGCCTTGGGGAACTGGCCCTCGAGGATCCGAACGACCTCGTGCAGTTGAGCCCAGCAGGCCTCGGCGGTGGGCTGAGCGAAGATCGTGCGCACGGTCGCGGCGACCATGTCCTTCGAAGCCGAAGGCACGGTGCCGAGGATGTTGCGCATCAGGTGGACCTTGCAGCGCTGCCAGGACGCCCCGGTCAGCACCCTCGGGAGCGATGCCTTCAGGCCGGCGTGCGCGTCGCTGATCACGAGGCGGACGCCGCCGAGGCCTCGGTCCTTCAGGCCACGGAGGAACGCGGTCCAGAACACCTCGTCTTCGCTGTCGCCGACGTCGACGCCCAGCACTTCCCGGTCACCGTTGGCGGTGACGCCGGTGGCGACCACGACAGCGCGGGAGATGATCCGGTGGTTGATGCGGGCCTTGATGTAGGTCGCGTCGAGGTACACGTAGGGCAAGGCGATGTGATCGAGCCGCCGGGTGCGGAAGACGGCGACTTCTTCGTCGATCCCGGCACAGATCCGGGACACGGTGGACTTCGACACCCCGGACTCGCAGCCCAACGCCCGGACGAGGTCGTCGACCTTCCGGGTGCTCGTGCCGGTCGTGTAGGCGGTCATGATCACACCCCACAGGGCCTTGTCGACCCGGCGGCGGGGCTCGAGCAGGGACGGGAAAAACGACCCGACCCGCACCTTCGGGATCCGCACCTCGACGTCACCGGCTGGCGTCGACAGCAGCCGGCTCCGGGAGCCGTTGCGCTGGTTGCTGCGCGTGTCGGTCCGTTCATGTGGGGCGGCGCCGATCGCTGCGGTGAGCTCGGCGTCGATCAGCTCCTGCATCCCGGTCTCGAGGAGCCGGCGGAACAGCTCCTTGGTGTCGCCATCACCCAGGCGCGCGAGCAGGTCGGCAACTCGGGCATCATCGTCATGGGCCCTCGCGGGGGTTCCTTCCAGTGAGTGCTTTCGCAGGTCTCACCAAGGATCACGCGATGGCCCACCCCACCAGGGGGACCGTCTCGCTACTTCCACCACCTCACGGGACGCCAACTTCGGCTAGGTCGAGGTGTCGCCCAGGCCTGGGACAGAACTGTCAACCATGGCCCGGCATCGCAAACAGTCACGCCCTATCGTGCCTGGCTCCACTTGATGGGTGCCGGTTCGTCCTCAGATGACGGGTGACACCGTCTAGGGTCGGCGTAACGGCTCCGTGGCGGCGGCGACTGGCCGACTCACGGCATCTCGTCACCCAGCGTGCTCCTGGCGGTCAGCACCGCACCTCGCTAGGTCCGTCATCTACCGGCACCTCGGGGCGATGCCCCACGTTGATATGTCCGCGCGTTCTGTGGCACTCGCTCCCGTGCGTGCGCCCCAGATCCGTCGATCGGCACGGGTAAGGCGTGATGGCCGGAAGCACACAGACGCGCCGATAGTGCGCGGCTATCGGGCTCGAGCCGGCGTTGTTGGCCCAGGACTCCCGAAGCTGTCACCAGGGGCAAAGTACGGAGGGCTGGTGAGGGCGATCATTCGACTCGCCCAGCCGGGTGCGGATCGCTCCCGGGATGTGGTGCGTTCTCGATCGGAAGCTCCGCCCGCAGCCCCGTCGCTGGACCCGCTCGTGGGTACTGGCCTCGTCGACGCTCGAGCCGGGACCCGCAGGTAGCTGCACCACTGGGGGTCGGTCGCTATGCCACGGCCGGCCGGGTTTGGCGGGGCTTGCGCCGACTGACCTCTAACCGTTAGTCTGCGGCTAACGGTTAGAGGAGTTGGGCTTTGCGAACAACGTCTTCGTGTCATGGTGTGCCTTTCGCCAAGCGTCCACTTAGGACGTCGCTGGCGGCGTTGGCCCTGGTCGGGTTACTGGGCGCGTGCAGCGGAGGCGGCACCGACGACAGCGCCGGTTCGGGCCACGATCTCTCCTCGGGGCAGGAAGCCGAGCTCGAGACCGAGATGGAGTTCGCCCGGTGTATGCGTGACCAGGGCATCGAGGGCTTCCCCGATCCGCAGGTCAGCGAGAGCGGGTTGATGTCGGTCGGTGTCCCGTGGGAGGCAGACCAGGAGCAGTGGCAGGCGGCCGCAGACGCCTGCCACCCCGACTCCGGCGAGCCTGGGTCGGGTGAGGCGGCTGCCGCCGGTTGGGAGCGGATCGTGCCGGGGGGTGACTGCCAGTGCGCCGACGGCAGCGAGTTCGCGTTCTGGGAGCGCCGGGCCGACCCGACCAAGGTCGTGTTCTTCCTCGACGGCGGCGGCGGTTGCTACGACGCCGAGACCTGCGCATTCCTCCCCGAGGACCCGGCGTACGACTACAACGTCGAGGGCGACGACCCATCCCAGGACGGTGGGATCTTCGACTTCGCCCGCTCCGACAACCCGTTCCGCGACTACAGCTTCGTCCTCGTACCTTCCTGCACCGGTGACGCGCACCTCGGCGACGCCACCCATCGGTACTCGCCTGAGCTGACCGTCGAGCACAACGGGTACGTCAACGGCACGGCGGCGCTCGACCACCTCGCCGAGAACTATCCCGACGCCGCCCAGGTCGTCGTCGTCGGCAAGACGACCGGGTCGATCGCCGCCCCCATCTACGGGGGCCTGGCCGCCGACCGGCTCCCCGACGCCCAGGTGACCGTGTTCGGCGCCCAGTCGGGCTGGGTTCCGGACAACCCTGACTTCAACACCGAAGTGCTCGGTGAGCTGTGGGGCGTGTACGACAACATGCCGGACTGGGAGGTCAACGACGGGCTCACCGCCCGCGACTGGGGCCCACCGCGGTTCTGGGTCCAGGCCGGCCTGCATGATCCCGAGATCGTGCTGGCCCGCTTCGACTACGCCTACGACGCAGAAGCCGCGCGATCGGCCGCTGACCTGGGTATCGACCCGTCGGAGCTCCTCGCGGTGATCGACGACAACGAGGCGACGATCGAGGCGGCCGGTGTGGTCCAGCACAGCTACACGGCACCCGGCGACGACCACGGGATCCTCGAGTGGCCGGCGTTCTACGAGATCGAGGTCGGTGGAGTCACGCTGGTCGACTGGGTCGCTGCCCTTGTCACCGGGGAACCGCTCGACGACGTCCACTGCGACGACTGCGAAGCGCCGTGACCGCTCGGACACATCGGGCTCGGACCGTGGAGCAGTGATGCGCCAGGAAGTGCTGTTGGCGATGCTGGCCAAGGAGCCCTCCCACGGCTACGAGCTACGGGCGCGGATGCGCCACGCGCTCGGCCCGTTGGGCGAGGCGATGAACGCCGGGCAGGTGTATGTCGTGCTGACCCGGCTGGAGAAGGCGGGTCTTGTCACCTCCGAACGGTCGACCATCGCCGAGGACCGGCCCGATCGCAAGGTGTACGCGTTGTCCCCGGCCGGCCAACAACGCGTCACCGACTGGCTCGCCGAGGTGGATTGGCCCAAACCCGACCTGGCCGAGTTCCACCTCAAGCTGATCGCGGCCGCGGCGGCCGGTCTGGCCGACCCGATCACCATCGTCGACACGCAGCGTCGCGAGCTGCTGCGCCGGCTGCGTGACGCCCAACGCGCCGCGATCGCCGAACAGGACGGCTCGGACGCCGCCCTGTTGCTGGAGGGCATCGTGCTGCGACTTCAGGCCGACCTGCGCTGGCTGGAGGCCTGCGAGCAGAACTGGGCCGACTCGAGGAGCGGAACATGAGCGACACCGACAACAACCCGGTGCTGCGTGCCCGCGGGCTACGCAAGCACTACGGCACCGGCGAGGGACTGGTGCGCGCCGTCGACGGGGTCGATCTCGACGTCGCCCCCGGTGAGACGGTCGCGGTGATGGGACCGAGTGGCTGCGGGAAGTCCACGTTGCTGCACCTGCTCGGCGGCCTGGACCGGCCCTCGGGCGGCGAGGTGTCGCTGGCCGGGCGCCGTATCGACCCCCTCGGGGAGCGGGCCCTGGCCCGGATGCGGCGCACCGCCATCGGTTTCGTGTTCCAGGCCTTCCATTTGATGGACGAGCTCACCGCGGTGGAGAACGTCGAGCTCCCGGCACTGCTGGCCGGACGCTCACCGCGGGCAGCGCGACGGCAGGCCACGGAGCTGCTGGAGCGGGTCGGGCTCGCCGACCGGGCGGGCTTCCTGCCCTCGGCGCTGTCGGGCGGTCAACGCCAACGGGTCGCGATCGCCCGGGCACTGGCCAACGAGCCGCTCGTCGTACTCGCCGACGAGCCCACCGGCAACCTCGACAGCGCCGCCACCCTCGACGTCCTGCGACTCTTCGAGAGCCTGCACGAGGCCGGACAGACGCTGGTCATCGTCACCCACGACGCACGCATCGCCGCCACAGCCGACCGGATGCTGTCGATGCGCGACGGCGCCTTCGTCGATCAGACCCGGCTGACCGGCGGCACGAGCGGAAAGCTCGGCGACCTCGCCGGGCTGGAGGCCTGAACCCGTGGGCCGCATCCTGCTCGTCGCCCGCCTCGCCGCCCGGGACTTGCGCCGACGCCCGGCCGAGGCCGCGCTCCTGCTGCTGGCGATCACAGCGGCCACGACCACGCTGACGCTTGGGCTCGTCCTCCACGAGGTGGCCAGCGACCCCTACCAGAGGACTCGGGAGGCCACAGCCGGACCCGACGTCGTCGCAATCGCCTCGGACAACTACGAGAACCGCAGTGCCGACCTCACCAGCCTGGAGGCGCTGGCCGACGCTCCCGGCGTCGCGGACCACAGCGGGCCCTACCCGGTGGTCGGCGCGGTCCTGGATGCTCAGGGCCAACTGGCGACGGCGCAGGTACAAGGCCGCGATCCCGCAGCGGCCGCGGTCGACCAACCGAACCTCACAGACGGAAGCTGGGTCGACGACGGGGGCGCAGTGATCGAGGCCGCTTTCGCCGACGCGCTGGGCCTGCGCGCCGGGGATCAGATCACCCTGAACGGCCGCTCATTCCGGGTCGTCGGAGTGGCCGTCACCGCCGCGGTGGCGCCCTACCCGAGCATGAACCCGCCGGGGACGTTCGAGAATCCGCTGCAGTACTGCCCGCTCCCGTCGCCTTCCCCCTGCGACCGGCCACAGGCCGGTTTCGACCCCGAGCTGGAGACCGCACTCCGAAGGGTCGACAGCGAGCATCCTGGACTGGTTTGGCTCACCCAGACCGATGCTCGCAGCCTCGCCCAGGAGACGGAGCTGAACTACGTCCTGAACCTGGAACTGGACGACCCCGCCCAAGCACCGGCTTTCGTCAACGCACATCTCCCTTCCGGCCCCGTGATAGGCGCCGACGTACCAAGCCTGCGGTCGTGGCAGCAGATCCGCGACCAGATCGCCGCCGATCTGGCGCGAAACGAGCAGAAGGTCCTGCTCATCGGCAGCCGGCTGCTCGCCCTGCTCGCCGTGGCCAGCGTCGCGGTCCTCGTCGGAGGCCGGATGGCCGACCAGACCCGACGCGTCGGACTCCTCAAAGCGGTTGGTGGCACACCGAGCCTGGTCGCAGCCGTGCTGCTCGCCGAATACGTGGTCGTGGCCCTGCTCGCGGCCACGGCCGGGCTAACGGCCGGATGGCTAACCGCTCCGTTGCTCACCGATCTCGGTGCCGGTCTCCTCGGCCGCGCCGGTGCGCCGTCGGTCACCCTGTCCAGCGTCGGCCTGGTCACGGCCCTCGCACTCGGGGTCGCGGTCGCCGCCACCGTTGTCCCTGCCGTCCGCGCCGCACGGACCAGCACGGTCCACGCCCTGGCCGACTCCGCCCGCGCACCTCGACGCACGGCCTGGCTGATCGCGATCTCGGCGCGACTGCCCGTCCCCCTGCTCCTCGGGTTGCGGGTGGCCGCCCGGCGGCCCCGCCGCGTCCTACTGGGCGCGGCCAGCATCGCCATCACCGTCGCCGGGATCGTCGCCGCGCTGGCCGCCCGCGTCGACGCCTACCTCGCCGAGGATCGGGGATCCGGCATCCAGGAAGAGGGACTGGACCAGGCGCTGCTGGTGATGACCATCACGCTCGTCGCCCTGGCCGCCGTCAACGCGATCTTCATCACCTGGGCGACCGCGCTCGACGCCAAGCACTCCTCGGCGCTGGCACGCGCCCTCGGCGCCACCCCCAACCAGGTCGCCACAGGCCTCTCAGCCGCGCAGGTGCTCCCCGCGCTCGCCGGCGCCATCCTCGGCATCCCCGGAGGCCTCGCACTCATCGCCACCGTAAGCAGCGACGGGACGGCGAACCCGCCCCTCTGGCAGCTGCTCGCCGTCGTACCGGTGACCGTGCTCGTGGTCACGGCGCTCACCACCATCCCCGCCCGCCTCGGCGCCCGCCGCCCCGCCGCCGAGACCCTCCAAGCCGAACTCGCCTGAAGCCCGCAAGAACCGGCGCCCACCAATCGAACCGGAACGGCGACGGGCCACGAGCCGAGGTCACCAACACACGCTCTATCAGCAGCTCCGCGCTCGCCCGGCTCAGGCCAGCCATCGCGCCATGACGACGTCGGCAAAACCCTCTCGCCCCCGCCCCGAACCGGCAGCTCCGGCGCTGCTCGACGATTGCGCCGCGCGGTCCATGTTCGGCGATCGGCTCGTAGCTGAGGCCTGGGGGCTGGTGTCACAGAACGCGCGGCGCCACGTCATGGCGGAGGTGCCCTCCAACGCCGGATCGGTGGGCGTGCCCACGATGCTGCGTCATCCGCTGTAACCACGCTCCGTCGTGAAAGCCGTTGAGCGCTCGTGGCTGCTACCGGGGTGTGCCTGATGGCAATCGCACGAGTGTCACGCATCACCTGAAGCCGCGATGTAACTCATCAAGCGGAGTCCGGCAAGTCACGCCCTATCGGCTGGTGAGAATTCTCTGTACTCGGTCAAGGCGCCCGGCTGGCGCCGGGCGCGAAGAGGCCCGGCCTGCGGGCGGCGCCTGGCGGCGCCGTCCTCAGCCGGGCCAACGTTCCGGTGGTCGATGATCTGACCGGCAGGCCGCCGCCGGTCCTCAGCCAGTCCTCAGGCGCTCCCGATCCGCCCCGACGCGACGAGATGCGTCCACGCCGTCGCACACGGGCCGACCTGGATACCCGTCTGCTGACCTGCCCCCTCAGCTGCCCGGTTCACTCCCGGTCCCAGTGGGTGTGGGGGACGATGTGCACGGTGCGCATGCCCCCATCCTGACGGATCGCCGGGCGGCCGGTGCCGTGCACGCGCATGTGACCCGCCTGTCAGAAAGTCCTTGTGTTCCCCGCCGCAATCGTTGACAGTTGCAGTGTTACCGCGTTGGTCGAGGGGAGACCGGCGCCCGTACAGATGAGGGGAAGGATGAGGACGCGACGTCTGTCCAGGACGGTCGCCGCGCTCGCGATGGTGACCGCACTGTTCGCCACCGCGGCCGCGTGCGCACCGCCGCCGCCCGAGTTCTACCGGCCGCCGGACGCGCTGCCGGCACGTCCCGGGGACGTGATCCGCACGGTGAAGACGAGCTTCGGCAACGCCACCAACGTCAACGCGACCGCCGTCAGCTACCGGTCGACCACCGCCACCGGGCGGCCGAACTACGTGACAGGGACGCTGCTGGTGCCGAAGCCGGCGTGGACCGGTGCCGGGCCGCGGCCGGTCGTGTCGTTCGCACCGGGCACGCAGGGCGTGGGCGACTCCTGCGCCTCCTCGACCGCCATCCCCAAGGGCACGTCCTACCAGCAGCAGGCCCTGCGGAAGATGCTGGACCGGGGCTGGGCCGTGGCCGTCACCGACTACGAGGGCATCGGCACGCCCGGCGACCACACCTACGTGATCAAGGACGCCGAGGCCCACGCCCTGCTCGACATCGTGCGGGCCGCCCAGCGCATCCCCGGGTCCGGCGTCGCCGCCGACGCACCCGTGGCCTTCTGGGGCTACTCCCAGGGCGGCCAGGCCGCCGCCGGGGCCGCGGAGCGGGAGGCCACCTACGCACCCGAGCTCAACGTCGTGGCCAGCGCCGCCGGCGGCATCCCGTCCGAGCTGGGCGCCCTGGCCGCTCACCTCGACGGCCCGGGCAACTTCTGGTTCAGCTTCCTGGCGTTCGCCGCCCTCGGCCTCAACGCCGCCTACCCGGAGCTGGACCTCGAGTCGTACCTCAACGACACGGGCCGCGACCTGCTGGAGCGGGGCCGGTCCGTGTGCCTGATCGACGGCCTGCCACTCGGCATCGGCCGCCACATCGGCGACCTCACCACCACCAACCCGCTGGAGACGCCCCAGTGGCAGGCCCGCATCGCCGAGCAGCGGCTGGGCACGGTCGCCCCCGCGGCGCCCGTGTACCAGTACCACGGCGTCCAGGACCAGATCATCCCCTACGAGCAGGGGACCAGCCTGCGCGACGCCTGGTGCGCCAGCGGCGCCCGTGTCGAGTGGGTCGACTACGAGATGTCCGACCACATCGCCGGCGTGGCGGTGGCCGTGGACGACGTGATCGCCTGGCTCGGCGAACGCTTCGGCGGTCGGCCGGTCACGCCCACCTGCAACGCCTGACCTGGGGCCGGGCGAGCACGATCTGGCGTCTCTCACGTCGCATATGCGACGTGAGAGACGCCAAATCGAACTAGAACACGTTCTATGGCGTTGCCCGACCACCTCCGGCAGCTGGCGGCGAGGGTGTCCAACACCGGCCGGTGGGGGCCCGACGACCAGCGGGGCACCCTCAACCTGATCGACACGGCCGCCGTGCTGCGGGGGTTGGGGGCCGCCCGTCAGGGCCGGGTGTTCTCCCTCGCCATCCCCTTCGACGAGGACGGGCCCCAGACCGGCCAGATCCGGGGCCGCGACAACCCGGCCCGCCGGATGATCTCGGTGAACGCCCCGTACACGGGCGACCCCGACGACTTCTGCGGCAGCGACGACGCCCTGACGATGGGGGTCCAGGCCGCCACCCACTGGGACGCCCTGTCCCACGTGAGCTACGGCGGCCGGCTCTACAACGGCATCGACGCCGCGGTGATCGACGACCGGGGTGCGTCCCGGCTCGGCATCGAGCAGTTCGGGCCCGTGGTGACCCGGGGCGTGCTGGCCGACGTGGCCGCCGTCCACGGGCTGGACCACTTCGACGCCGGCTATGCCATCACGGGCGACGACCTGGAGGCAGCCACCGCCGGCCGGGGCGTGCAGGTCGAGCCCGGTGACGCCCTCCTGGTCCGCACCGGGCACATGCACTTCCTGCGGGCGGGGGACAAGGCGCGGTTCGGCCACCCCTCGCCGGGCCTGTCCACCCGCTCGGTCGAGTGGCTCCACGACCACGACGTGGCCGCCGTCGCCACCGACACGCTGGTGTTCGAGGTGTGGCCGCTCGAGGACCCCGCCGTGCTCCTGCCGGTCCACCTGCTGCACCTCGTGGACATGGGCATGCCCCAGGGACAGCTCTGGGCGCTCGACGACCTGGCCGCCGACTGCGCGGCCGACGGCCAGTACGACTTCCTGCTGTGCGCCACGCCGCTGCCCCTGACGAGGGCTGTCGGCGGCCCCGTCGCCCCCACGGCGGTCAAGTGAGCGCCGTCGTCCCGCCGGGGAGCGTGGCCTGGGGCCTGCAGATGCCCATCCAGGCCCAGAGCACGATCTTCGTCGAGCCCTGGGAGGCGGACGCCACCGTCGAGGACCTGGTGGCCGTGGCCCGGGCCGCGGACCGGGCGGGCGCCCTGTACATCGGCGTGTGCGAGCACGTCGCCATCCCCCGGCCGCTGGACGAGACGATGGGGACCACCTGGTACGACCCGATCGCCACCCTCGGGTTCCTGGCCGGGGTGACCACGTCGGTGCGGCTGCTCAGCCACGTCCTGGCCCTGCCGTACCACCACCCGCTGGCGGTGGCCAAGGCGTTCGCCACCCTCGACCGGCTGTCGGGCGGCCGCGCCATCCTCGGTGTGGGTGCGGGTCACGTGGAGGGCGAGTTCGCCCTGCTCAGCCTGGACTTCGCCGCCCGGGGCCGCCACGTGGAGGCGGCGCTGCCGGCGATCCGGGCCGCGCTCGACCACGAGTACCCGGCCCTGCCCGGCGGGGCGTGGGGGCTCGACGGCTCGGCGGCGGTGGCACCCCGCCCGGTGCAGGCGTCGGTGCCGATCTGGGTCGGCGGGTCCTCGGCGGTGGCGGTGCGGCGGGCGGCCCAGCTGGGCGACGGCTGGCTGCCCCAGGGGATCCGGCCCCGGGACCTGCCGGGCGTGGTCGAGCGGATCCGGCGGCTGCGGTCCGAGGCCGGGCTGCCGGAGCGGTTCGACATCGGGGCCAACGTGGGCTGCTACGTCGGGACCCCGGCCTGGGACGTCGGCCGCACCTACGTCGGGGAGCCCGCCGCCCTCGCCGACATGCTGCGGCCGTGGGTCGAGGCCGGGGCCAACCAGCTCCAGGTCCGGTTCCGGTCCCGGGAGCGGGCCGAGCTGGTCGACCAGATCGAGCGGTTCGGGGCGGAGGTCGCGCCCAACCTGTGATCCGGCGGCGCATGCACCGAGATCTCGGCGCAAACGCCGCCAGATCGGTGGGGGTGGGTCCAGCGCGCTAGTCGACCACCACCCCCGACAGGTCCTCCTCCGGCTCGGGGTAGCGCATGTCGAGGGACTCCAGCGTGGCCACGATCGTCCGGCAGATGACCAGGTCGCGGTGCCACTTCTTGTCGGCCGGCACCACGATCCAGGGAGCGTCGGGCGTGGCCGTGCGCCGGACGGCCTCCTCGTAGGCGGCCTGGTAGTCGTCCCAGTGCTTGCGCTCGGCCAGGTCGCTTAGGCGAAACTTCCAGCGCTTGGTGGGGTCCCCCAGCCGGGCCCGCAGCCGCTCGGCCTGCTCCTCACGGGAGATGTGGAGGAAGAACTTCCGCACGACCGTGCCCTCGTCCACCAGCGTCCGCTCGAAGTCGCGGATGGCGCCGTAGCGGGCCCGCCAGCGCTCCTCCGGCACCAGGCCCCGGACCCGCACGATCAGCACGTCCTCGTAGTGGCTGCGGTCGAAGATGGCGATGCGCCCCCGGGCGGGGACGTGGGGGTGGACCCGCCACAGGAAGTCGTGCGCCAGCTCGTCGTCCGTGGGTGCCTTGAAGGTGGCCACGTGGACGCCCATCGGGTCGAGGCCCTCGAACGCCTTTCGGATGGCGCCGCCCTTGCCCGAGGTGTCCATGCCCTGGAGCACGACGAGCAGCGCCCGCCGGCCGTCCGCGTAGAGGCGCTCCTGCAGGTCCGACAGCCGGGCGGTGAGCTCCGCCACCTCGGCCCTGCCCTCGGCCTTGCCGGCCACCCCGCTGTCGTCGCCCGGGTCGTGGTCGGCGAGCCGGAAGCCGTCGCCGTCGGTCACCTCGTAGGCCGTCATGCCCCTGGTCTACCGCTCCTACGCTGGGGGCTATGCGCATCGCCTTCGGGACCGACGAGCGGACCGAGCTGACCGACCACGTCAAGGCGGCCCTTGCCGAGCGGGGTCACGAGGTCGTGGTGGTGGGGGAGGGCGACCCCTGGCCGGACGTGGGGCGGCACGTCGGCGAGGCCGTGGCCGGCGGCCGGGCCGAGCGGGGGGTGGTGTGCTGCTGGACGGGCACCGGCGTGTCGATGGCGGCCAACAAGGTGCCCGGCGTGCGGGCCGCGCTGTGCACCGACGGCGCCACCGCCGAGGGGGCCCGGCGCTGGAACGACGCCAACGTCCTGGCGCTCGGGCTGCGGTTGACCTCGGCGACGCTGGCCGACGAGATGGTCGACGCCTTCCTGGCCACCGGCGTCGATGCCGACGAGGAGCCGAACATCCGCAAGCTCGGCTGACTTGACTGTGGCACAACTGCTGCAGAACGTGGCGCAAGCGCCACACGCACACCCAAGAACGTGATTATGGTGGCGCCGTGCGCGTCGACACCCTGATCCGGACCACGGTGGCGGCGGCCGTCTGCCTGGCGGCGCTGGCCTGCTCCGGCGGCGGGGGCGACGACACCGCCGGGCCCGGCGACGAGGCCGCCGGCGCCGCCGGCACGACCGCCCCGGCCGGCGACACCGTGTTCCCGGGGGACAGCTGGCAGCGGGCCGACCCCGCCGAGATGGGCTTCGATCCCGCCGGGCTCGAGGAGCTGGCTACGCTGGCCCAGCAGGCCGGGTCCAACTGCCTGGTCGTGGCCCGCCAGGGCCGGCTGGTGGGCGAGTGGTACTGGAACGGCACCGACGCCGCCACCACCCAGGAGGTGTTCTCGGCCACCAAGTCCTACGCCTCCACCCTGGTCGGCATCGCCCAGGAGGAGGGCCTCCTCGACATCGACGACCCCGCCTCCCGCTACATCGAGGCGTGGGCGGGCACCCCCTCGGCCGAGGTCACCATCGCCAACCTGCTGCGGAACGACTCGGGCCGCCAGCACGACCCCGCCGTCGACTACCGCCAGCTGCCGGTGTCGCAGGACATGGACAGCCTCGCCGTCGGGCTCGGGCAGGCTGCCCCGCCCGGCACCACCTGGGCGTACAACAACGCCGCCATCCAGACCCTCGACGCCGTGCTGCGCACCGCCACCGGCGTGCCCACGGCCGACTACGCCGAGGACAAGCTGCTGGGGCCGATCGGCATGCGCGACTCGGAGCTGACCACCGACGCCGCCGGCAACACCCGGCTGTTCATGGGCCTGCGCTCCTCGTGCGAGGACATGGCCCGCTTCGGTCACCTGTTCCTCGAGCGCGGGCGGTGGGACGACACCCAGGTCGTCCCCGAGGCGTGGGTCGAGGAGGCCACCGGGGGGCCGTCGCAGGACCTCAACCAGGCCTACGGCTACCTGTGGTGGCTGAACCACCGGGGCACCGTGCTGAGCCCCCTGGGGGCGACGACCGGGGACCAGGGGGGTGGCGGCGCCGAGACCCAGCTCGTCCCGGGCGCCCCCGAGGACATGTACTTCGCCGTCGGCCTGGGCAGCCAGATCATCGCCATTGACCCCACGTCCGAGACCGTGGTGGTGAGGTTGGGCCCGATCGCCGGCCCGCCGGGGGCACCGGCGTTCGACACCGCGGCCGCCGCCCGCGTGGTGACCGAGGCGTTCGCCGGCGACGCCGGGTGATCACCAGCGCCGGCGCTGCGGCTCCCGGCGCAGGTCGTCGGGGCGGAACGTGCCGTTGAGGACCGCGGCGTCGGCGACCCGGCGCACCCGGTAGGCCGCCGGCTCCCTGCCCGCATCGTCGCCCTCGGCACCGGCGGCGATGGCCTCGGCCACCTCGAAGCCCGTGGACCACGAGCCGTCGAAGCGGTTGCGGACCTCGACCCGGGCCCCCGGCACGAGGTCGTGCGGCGCGGCGTTCGTCATGGTGTCCTCCCGTTCACCGTGACCGCGCGCCATCATCCCCATCGGCGCGGCGCGAGTCAATGCTCACGCCGAGTAAAGCAGACGCCACGTTGCGCGTCCACATCGAGGGTTCGCGCCGGGCAGTAGTCTCGCCGCGATGGCCGCCACCGCCCCCACGCTCCGCCGGGCGCTGCAGGGCCGGTCGCCGTCGCTGGCCTACGAGCGCAGGCTGTGGGAGGCCGGCCACGACGTCGTCGTCGGCGTCGACGAGGTGGGGCGGGGTGCCTGGGCCGGGCCGTTGACCGTCGGCGCCGCCGTGCTGCCGCGGGACCGCCGGGTCTACAAGGTGCGGGACTCCAAGCAGCTCACGGAGCGGGAGCGCGAGGCGCTGTTCGACCGCATCGCCGGGTGGTGCACCGCCTGGGGCGTCGGGCACGCGAGCGCCGAGGAGTGCGACGAGCTGGGCATGAGCGCCGCCCAGCGCCTGGCGGCCCGCCGGGCCCTGGCCGGGATGGGCCTGGCGCCCGACCGGGTGCTGCTCGACGGCAAGTGGGACTTCGTGGGCGGGGGCATCGTCGACCGGCTGGTCAGGGGCGACTCCCGCTGCCTGTCGATCGCCGCCGCGTCGATCCTGGCCAAGGTGACCCGCGACCGCATCATGCGGGCGGAGGCCGAGCACTACCCCTGGTGGTGGTTCGACGCCAACAAGGGCTACCCCTGCCCCCGGCACCAGGCGTCGCTGCGGGGGGTGGGCCCGTCCGCCATCCACCGCCGCAGCTGGGTGTTCATGGACAGCCTGCCGTGGACCGGCATGCCGCGCCTGGTCCGCCCCGACCCGCAGGGCAGCCTGTTCTAGCTCCCGGCGGTCACGCCAGCACGCCGCGCAGCACGCTGCGCCCCGAGTGGGTGGGCTCGCCGTCCGGCGGCTCGATCGACACGTCGACGACGGGGAAGGCGCGGACGTCGACCCCCGCCGGGATCGGGTAGCGGCCGTCAGCGCGCAGCGGGCCGAGCGACACCATGCCGTCGACCGCCTCGTCGATGAGCCACACCTCGTAGAAGCCGCCGGCGGCTGCGGGCACCGAGGCGTCGAGGGTCAGCTCCTCGGCACCGTCGCGGTCCACCACGGCCGCCACCGCCGGGCCGGTCCCGGGCACGGCGTCGGGCAGCGGCGCCAGCTCGGCACTGGCCACCGTCAGCCCGTCCGCGTCGCCGTCGCCGTTCCGCGTGGCGAGAACGGCGCCGGCCACGACCACCAGGACCGCGGCGGCCGCCGCCCCGGCCGCCCACCACGAGCGGCGCCAGCGGCCGGCGCGCGGCGCCGCATGCTGCGCCGGGCGGTCGAACGGCACCACGGGCGCCACGTCGTCGCGTGGCGGGGACGAGTCGGGCGCGGCCACTCGCCCGGCGATCCCGGCCCACAGGTCGGGGGGTGGTTCGGCCAGGTCCCGGTCGTCGGCCGTGAGGGCGCGGGCTGCGGCTCCGACACGGCGGATGCGGGCCAGGTCGTCGGTGTCGTCAGGGCGGGGAGCCGGGTCCCGCGTTGCGGCGAGCTCGACCTCGTCGGGGTCAGGCGGAGGCATCGAGGCCCTCCAGGTGGCGGCGCAGCGTGGCCAGCGACCGCCGGATGTGCGACTTCACCGTGCCCAGCGGCCGGCCGGTGCGCTCGGCGATCTGCTCGTGCGTCAGGTCGGAGTAGAAGGCCAGCTCCACCACCTCACGGACCTCGGGGCGCAGCGCGGCCAGCCCGTCGGCGACCATCAGCCGCTCGGCCACCTGGTCGACCTCCGGCGGCGTGGCGGTGGTGCCGCCGGCCACGGACGCGGCGCGCTCGACGCGGGCCGTCACCCGCTGCTGGCTGCGGAGCGCGTCGGTGACCTTGTGGCGGGCGACCCCGATCAGCCAGCCGGCGAGCGAGCCCCGCCCGGGGTCGTAGCGATCGCGTGACGACCAGGCGGCCACGAACACGTCCTGGGTCACCTCCTCCGCCACCTCCGGTCCGACGGTGCGCCGGGCCAAGGAGTACACGACCCGGCCGTAGCGTGCGTAAACGGCCGCCAGCGCGTCGTCGCCACCCTTGGCGAAGGCCAGCTCCAGCTCGGCGTCGGCCGCGGCGCGCGCATCGTCGGTGTCTCCGGTCGCGTCGCGGCGCACGGCACGACGGTACCCACACGGCCGGCGCTTGTTCCGTTCACGCTGTGCATTCGTCCCGCGCGGGCCCGAGGGATGCGGACCGCGTGACCGCGGCGGTTGGGCGCACGGAGCGCGGGGTAGGTCGCTGGTGTGACGGACACCCCCGACGAGGGCGCCACCCCGGTCGAGCAGTTGCGCGAGCACCTCGACGAGGTGACGGCCCGGCCCGACGAGATGCAGGAGCGGCTGGACGAGCTGGGGGAGACCATCGAGGCCACCCGCCGGCAGGCGGAGGCCGACGACCTGCTGCCGGGCCCCGGCGGCGAGCCCGAGGGCGACCCCGCCGGCGACCAGGTGGGCAGCCCGGAGGGCGACGAGAGCGTCGATACACCGGCCAGCGACACCGACGCCCCGGCGCCCGGCTGACCGCCGGACCCGGCTAGAACCGCGGGCCCCCGAGCGCGGGCGCGACCACGTCGGTCACCACCCTGCGCAGGTGCGAGGCGTAGATGCCCCCGATCACCATCCGCTTGGGGTGGACCACCTGCCCGGACGCCCCGTCGACCAGCACCGGAAACGGGATGGCAGCCCAGCGGCGCCCGTGCACAGAGCTCGCCCAGGCCGCCGCCTCGGGCCCGGCCCCGGTGGTGACCGCCACGGCCACGACCGCCACGCCGGTCTGCAGCCCGCGGGGGAGCCCCGACTTGTTGGCGACGGCGTGGTCGAGCGCCAGGTGCAGGAACCGGTCGAGCTGGTCGGCCGTGGCGGTCCCCGGCGGGAACGCGGACGCGACGAGGAAGGTGTGCAGCCGGGTCGCCATCCACCGGAGCCGGAAGTCCGACCGGCGGGCCACGAGGACGGTGTTGCCGGCCAGGTCGGCGGAGGTGGGGGGCATGCCGGCGGCGGCGGCCGACTGCGCGATGCGGTCGAGGACGGCACGAGGGTCCATCCCCGCAGTGTGGCCCGCCGCCTGGGGACACGTGGCGTCGTCTCGGTAGCCTCGTCGCCGATGCTCCGCCACCGTCCCGCCGCCGTGGCCCTCGTGGCCTGGACGTTCTTCGTGTGGACCACCCGCATCGCCAACATCTGGCGGGACGGGTCCCTGTCGACGGGCGAGCAGGTGGGGCGCACCGCACTGGCGCTGAGCTTCACGCTGCTGGCCGTGGCGGTGCTGGCGACGCTGTGGCGAGGCTCCGCCACCCTGTCGCGGCTGGCGCTGGGGGCGCTGGCGGGGTGGTCGGTCGCCGTGTGGGTGGTGCGCGACATCCGCATCGCCCTCGGCGACCACGACGCCGGCTTCGTGATCGTGCACGTGGTGCTGGGCGTGGTGTCGGTGATCCTGGCCGCCCTGGCCTGGCGGGAGGCCCGCCGGGTGCCGGTGGACGGCGCCTCGGCGTCGCCGTCCCTCAGCCGGGCGGGCTGACCGCCCGGCCTGCCAGCACCACGTCGAGGGCCAGGGTCAGGCAGCGGCAGCCGCCCCCCGCCTTGAGGAACTCGCCCACCGGGGATTCGGCCACCTCGAAGCCCCAGGCCTCGAGCTGGCGGCCGACCCGGGGCGGGGTGGCGGGCATCACGACCGTGCCGTCGACCACGACCGAGTTGGCGCAGAACGTCAGAGCCTCCTCCTCGGTCAGCACCAGCGGCTCGGGGACGAGCGCCTCGACCACCTTGCGGCCGTAGGCGTCCCACCCGGTGGGGGCGACGATGGCGCGGCGGCCGTCGAGCGGGCAGAACGTCAGGTCGAGGTGGTAGAGCCGCGGGTCGACCAGCTGGACCGGCCGGACCGGGCAGCCGAGGAGCGTGGCCAGCTCGGTGGCGGCCCCGGCGTCGGACCGGAACGAGTAGCCGGACAGCAGCACCGTGCGCCCGCCGTCGGGCGTGAACGGGAGGGCGTCGCCCGCGCCCTCGTGGTCGGTGTCGTCGGGCAGCCGGTCGACCCGCCAGCCGTGGCGGGCGAACCAGTCGACGTTGACCGGCGTCTCGGGCTGGCGCTCGGGATGGCGGAAGTGACTGGGGACGAACTGGTCGCCGTTCACCAGGCCGGCGTTGGCGGTGAACACGAGGTCGGGCACCTCGGCGCGCGGTTCCATCTCCACCACCTCGGCGCCGGCGGCCCGCAGGGTGGCGGCCAGGCGGACCCACTGCTCGACGGCCACGTCGGGGTCGACCTCGACCTCCTGGCGCATCCACGGGTTGATCTCGTACAGCACCCCGAAGTGGCGGGGCGGGCACATGAGGATGCGGCGGCCCCAGTGCAGCCGGCCGGCGGTCATCGGGCGGCGAGCAGCTCGTCGGCGAGCTGGCGGACGAAGGGCCCGACATCGGTCACGATGCCGAGCGCCTGGTGGCTGCCCCGGTCGGCGAGCTTGGTCACGACGGCCTGGTTGATGTCGACGCAGAATGTCTCGACGCCGGCCGGAAGGCAGTTGCCGGTGGCGATGGCGTGGAGGGTCGAGGCCAGCATCACGGCCACCTCCACCCCGGGGATCTGGTCCCGGAGGGCGTCGGCGGCCGCCACGACGTCGGTCATCACGTCGGGCAGCGGCCCGTCGTCGCGGATGGAGCCGCCGAGCACGAACGGCACGCCGCGGCGGACACAGGCGTGCATCACCCCGCCGCCGACGAACCCGGCCTCGACCGCGGCCGCGATGGACCCGTGCCGGCGGACCTCGTTGATGACCCGGATGTGGTTGGCGTGGCCGCCCTCGGTGGGCACGCCCTCGGACACCGAGATGCCGAGCGACGTCCCGAGCACGTTGGACTCGATGTCGTGGGTGGCGAAGCCGTTCCCGGCGAAGAGGACGTCGACCCAGCCGGCGTCGACCAGCCGGGCCAGGTCGGTGGCCCCACCCGTGTGGACCACCGCGGGGCCGGCCACGACGAGGATCCGCCCGCCCCGCTCGCGGGCGGCCCGCAGCCGGTCCGCCACGCGGGCGACCAGCAGGCCCTTCGGCTTCTCCGAGGAGACCTCGGACGCCATGAACTCGAACACCTGGGTGTCGCGGGCGTGGGCGGGGGCGTGGACGCGCACCCCCTCGCTTCCCACGACGACCTGGTCGCCGGCCCGCACCCGGTGCATGGGGACGGTGCGGGCCGCCCCGCCGGCCACGACGAGGGCGCAGTCCATCTCGGGGTTCCCGACGGGCAGCCAGGTGCCGTCGATCCGCACGTCGCTGGCCAGGTTGGTGGTCGAGTAGAAGCCGGCGGGCAGCACCCCGTCGCGCTCGGCGGGTTGGAGGGTGGCGTCGAACTGGACCGTGCGGTTGGCCCCGTGGACCTGGAGCTCGTCCAGCAGCGGCCCGAGCACGCCGTCGTCGCCCGTCACGGCGATGCGGGCGCTCGAGGGGTCGAGGCTGGTCTTGCCGATGCGCACGTCGCTGAGCTCATAGTCGCAGCCGGCGTCGAGGATGGTGTCGAGGATCTTGGCCAGGAGCAGCGAATCCACGATGTGGCCGGTGACCTCGATCGTCTCGGTGCTCACGTGTCCTCCGGTTTCGGGTGCGCTCGGATGGCAGGGATATCATGCCGCCGCCATGGGACAGCCCATCAACGTCGTCGAGAAGCCGTCGTCGAACCCCGGCCTCGCCCGGTTCGAGACCAACAGGTCGCTCACCGGTATGGGCCACGAGCGCTACGGGTCGGTCGACGACATCCTCGCCGACCGACCGGTCGACGAGCTGGCCCGCCGGTTGTTCGAGTCGGGCGGTGTCACCCAGGTCCACGCCAACGGCAGCATGGTCACCGTGCACCTGGCCGAGGGATGGACGGGCGCCCAGCTGCTGGACGTGATCCGCGGGCTGTACATCTTCTACCCGCCGGCCGCCGCCAACGGCGACGCCGCGGAGCCGGAACCGGCGGCTGTCGAGCCGCAGGCGGAGGCCGCCGACGGGGAGCCGGCGTCCGACGAGCCGACCGAGGCCGCACTCGACGAGGCCGCGACAGCCCCGGAGACCGTGACCGACCGCGAGACCGCCATCGAGGCGTCGGAGGCCGTGACCGAGCCCGTCGACGATCGCGTCGCTGACTCGGACCTTCAGAAGTAACGTCACTCCACACCCGAGAGCGGGCATGCTCTGAGGGTCGGCCGCCAACGATGCCGGTCGAGACAAGGAGAGACGATGAGCGCCAGGGCCTGGCAGGCCGTCCTCGACAACCTCGACGAAGCGGCCGAGCTGGCCAAGGTCGAGGCCGACGTCCACCGCGTCCTGCGCGAGCCGGAGCGTGTGCTGGAGGTGTCGATCCCGGTGCGGATGGACGACGGCTCGGTCGAGGTGTTCGCCGGCTGGCGGGTCCACCACAACACCACCCGGGGCCCGGGCAAGGGCGGCATCCGGTTCCATCCCGACGTCGACGCCGGCGAGGTCAAGGCCCTGGCCGCCATGATGTCGTTCAAGACAGCCCTCGTGGACCTGCCCTTCGGCGGGGCCAAGGGCGGGGTGCGGTGCGACCCTCGCACCCTGTCGCTCGCCGAGCTGGAGCGGGTCACCCGCCGCTACACCTACGAGATCAGCTCGCTGCTGGGACCTGACACCGACATCCCGGCCCCCGACGTCAACACCGACGGCCGGGTCATGGCCTGGCTCATGGACACCCTGTCGATGATCCAGGGCCACGCGATGCCCGCCTCGGTCACCGGCAAGCCCCTGTCGCTCGGCGGCACCCGCTACCACTCGGGCGCCACGTCGGCCGGGTGCCTGGACTGCGCCCGCGTCGCCTTCCGCGAGATGGGCCTGCCCCTGGTCGGCAGCCGGGCCGTGCTGCAGGGCTTCGGCAAGGTCGGGGGGCCGCTCGCCTTCCTGCTCAGCTCGGCCGGGATGCGGGTGGTGGCGATCAGCGACGTGGGCGGGGCCGTGCTCAACGAAGGTGGACTCGACGTCGGCGACCTGGCCGACCACGTGGCCGAGACCGGGTCGGTGGCCGGGTTCGGCGGCGGCGAGTCGATCAGCGCCGACGCCATCTGGGACGTCCGCTGCGAGCTGCTGGTGCCCGCGGCTCTCGGCGGCGTCATCAATGCCGCCGTGGCCGAGCGCATCGCCGCGCCTCTCATCGTCGAGGCCGCCAACGGCCCGACGACGACCGAGGCCCAGCCGGTGCTCGATCGCCGCGGCATCGCGGTGGTGCCGGACATCCTGGCCAACGCGGGCGGCGTGACCGCCAGCTACTTCGAGTGGGCCCAGGCCCGCCAGGGCTACCCCTGGGACGACGGAATGGTGGCCGAACGCCTGCGCGCCCGTATGGAGACGGCCTTCACCGCCGTGTGGGCCCGGTCGCAGACGCTCGGCATCAACATGCGCACCGCTGCCTACGTCGTCGCCGTCGAGCGGGTGGCGGCGGCCATGGCGGCCCGCGGACTGTTCCCGTAGGGCCGACGAACCGCCGCGGTCTGCCCGGATTCGGGCAAGTTCCTTGCGTTCGGCGCCACCCAGGTCGCAGCATCGGGGTCCATGGCGCCGCCAGAGGACCTCCGCGACCTGGTCGACCACATCGTGCGCACGACGCACCTGCCTGCCGGGGTGGCCCGGCGCGTGGTCGACGACCTCGTCGCCTGGTTCTCGGAGACCACCGAGGCCGTCGTTCGCCGCCGCCACCGCGAGCTGCAGGCTGCCGGGCTGGCCAACCCGGCCATCTTCGACCGCATCGCGGCCGAGCTGGCCGCCCGCCCGGTGGCGGCGCCGCCCCTGACCCCCCGGCAAATCCGCCGGATCGTCTACGGCTGAGGAGGCACGGACATGTGCGGCATCGTGGGAGTCATCGGCGGCGGCGACGCCGTGAGCGTGCTGGTCGAGGGCCTGGCCCGGCTGGAGTACCGCGGCTACGACTCGGCCGGTGTGGCGGTCATCGGGCCGACGGGCCTGAAGGTCCACAAGCGCGCCGGGCGGGTCGACGACCTGGTGGCGAGCCTGCCCCGGCGGCTGCGGGGGACGGCAGGGATCGGCCACACCCGATGGGCGACCCACGGCGAGCCCAACGACGTCAACGCCCATCCCCACGTCGATGCGTCGGGCCACGTCGCCGTCGTCCACAACGGCATCGTGGAGAACGCCGCCGAGCTGCGGGCCAAGCTGGCGACCGAGGGCGTCGAGCCGGCCTCGGACACGGACACCGAGGTCATCGCCCAGCTGATCGGCCTGCGGGCCGGGGCCGGCCTGCCCCTGGAGCAGGCGGTGCGGGAGTCGTTGTCGCTGATCGTCGGCACCTACGGCCTGGCCGTGATCGACGACCGCCAACCCGACCGGATCGTGGTGGCCCGCAACGGCAGCCCGGTGGTGCTGGGCGTGGGCCGCCGCGCCCACTACGTCGCCTCGGACGTGACGGCGCTGGTGCGCCACACCGACCAGATCGTCCACCTCGACGACCACGAGATGGCCGTGCTGGAGGCGGGCTCGTACCGCACCTTCACCCTCGACGCCCGGCCCACCGACAAGCGCCCCACCACCACCGAGGTGGCGGCCACCGCCTTCGACCTGGCAGGCCACGCGCACTACCTGCACAAGGAGATCCACGAGCAGCCGGCGGCCGCCGAGCGGACCCTGCGGGGCCGGCTCGACCGCCGGTTCGCCACTGCCCACCTGGGCGGCATCAGGCTCACGGCCCGGGACGTGCTCGGTGTGCGGCGGGTCAAGATCCTGGGGTGCGGGTCCGCGCACTACGCCGGGATGCTCGGCGCGCTGCTGGTGGAGGGCCTGAGCCGCATCCCGGCCGACGCCGAGACCGCGTCGGAGTTCCGCTACCGCAACCCGGTGATCGATCCCGAGACGCTGTACGTGGCCGTGAGCCAGTCGGGGGAGACCTTCGACACCCTGGCCGCCATCCAGGAGGTCAAGCGCAAGGGCGGGGACGTCATCGGCATCGTCAACGCGCCGGGCAGCACCATCGCCGGGGAGTGCGGGTCGGGCGTCTACATCCACGCCGGGACCGAGGTGTCGGTGGCGTCGACCAAGGCGCTCACGTCGACGGTCGTGGCGTTCGCCCTGCTGGCCCTGCACCTCGGCCGGGTGCGCGACCTGGGCCCCGGCGACGGCGCCCGCCTGATCGCGGCGCTGGAGGCGCTTCCGGGCCAGATCGCCGAGGCGCTGGAGGACGAGGCCGGCGTGGCGGCGGTGGCACAGGCACTGGTGGCCCCGGCGGCCAGCATGTTCTTCGTGGGGCGCGTCGGTGGCCACGCCGTGGCGCTGGAGGGGGCGCAGAAGCTGAAGGAGGTGTCGTACGTCCACGCCGAGGCGTACCCGGCGGCGGAGCTGAAGCACGGCCCCCTGGCCCTGGTGGGGCCGGCGGTGCCGACCGTGGTGGTGCTCCCCGGTGACGCCCTGCTGGAGAAGAACCTGGCCACGGTGGAGGAGATCCGGGCCCGGCGGGGCCCGGTGATCGCGGTGACCGACGTGCCCGACCTGGCGGCGGCGGCCGGCGGCGACGACCGCTTCGCCGCGGTGCTCCGGGTGCCGCGCACGGAGCCGGAGCTGGCGCCGGCGCTGCTGGGCATCCCCCTGCAGCTGCTGGCCTACCATGCGGCGCTCGCCCTGGGCCGGGACGTGGACCGCCCCCGCAACCTGGCCAAGAGCGTGACGGTGGAGTAGGCGGCGCTGGGTGCCGGGGGCGTGACGGTGGAGTAGGCGCTGGGTGCCGGGGGCGTGACGGTGGAGTAGGCGGCGCTGGGTGCCGGGGGCGTGACGGTGGAGTAGCCGACGCTGCGT
>DASSUD010000298.1:0-20341 GCA_035707385.1 Acidimicrobiales bacterium | reverse complement strand
GCCCGGCCGACGAGATGAACGACCACAAGACCTACTACGACCCCCGCGACCTGTGGCCCATGCTGGTCAAGGCCGGGTTCCGCCCGCAGGACATCCGGCTGGCCCGCCACAAGTTCGGCCTCAACACCTTCGCCGCCTGCGCCGTTCCGGCCGTCACCAGCGATGGAGCCGCATGAGCACCTTCACCGAGTCCTTCCTCGACGAGACCCGTCGCATCCTCGACGCCCTCGACCCAGCCACCGTCGAGGCGGTGGCCAACGACCTGGCGGCCGTCCGGGCCCGCGGGGGTCGCCTGTTCGTCCTGGGCGTGGGAGGCTCGGCCGGCCACGCCGGCCACGCCGTCAACGACTTCCGCAAGCTGTGCGGGTTCGAGGCCTACGCCCCGACCGACAACGTGTCCGAGCTGACGGCCCGCACCAACGACGAGGGTTGGGACACGGTGTTCTCGGCCTGGTTGGAAGGGTCCCGGCTCGGCGCCGACGACGCCCTCCTGATCTTCTCCGTGGGGGGCGGCGACGTGGAGCGCAACGTGTCGCCCAACATCGTGCGGGCCGTCGAGCTGGCCCGGAAGGTCGGTGCCGGGGTCCACGGCATCGTCGGGCGCGACGGCGGCTACACCGCGGCCTCGGCCACGTCGTGCGTGGTCATCCCGCCGCTGGTGGCCGAGCGGATCACGCCCCACACCGAGGGCCTGGCCGCGGTGATCTGGCACCTGCTGGTCAGCCACCCGGCCCTGCAGCGCGACCCCACCAAGTGGGAGTCGGTGGCGGGGAGGGACCGGTGAGCGAGCGGTACCTGATCGTCGGCGGCGCCGGGTTCATCGGCAGCCACTTCGTCGACCGCCTCCTGGCCGACGGCGGGGTCGCCGGGGTCACCATCTACGACAACTACTCGTCGGGGCGCGCCTGGCACCACGCCCACCACGACGACGACCCGCGCTTCGCGGCGGTGCGGGGCGAGGTCGAGGACACCGCCGGCCTGCGGGCGGCGATGGACGGCCACGACACGGTCATCCACCTGGCCTCCAACCCCGACATCGCGGCCGCCGTCACCAACCCGGCCATCGACTTCGACCAGGGCACCGCCCTGACCAACAGCGTCGTCGAGGCCATGCGCACCACCTCGGCGCAGCGGCTGCTGTACGCGTCGGGCAGCGGCGTCTACGGCGACCTGGGGCACACCGAGGCCCACGAGGACCACGGCCCCCTGCTGCCGGGCTCCACCTACGGCGCCTCGAAGCTGGCGGGCGAGGCGCTGATCTGCTCGTACGTGGCCATGTTCGACCTCACCGCCTGCGCCTTCCGCTTCGGCAACGTGGTCGGCCCCCGCCAGACCCACGGCGTCGGCTTCGACTTCGTGCGCCGGCTGCGCAAGGACCCGACCGTGCTGTCGATCCTCGGCGACGGGCAGCAGTCCAAGTCCTACATCGACGTGGGCGACGTGGTGTCCGCCGTCCTGACCGCGCACCAGCGGGAGACGGCGCCCTTCCGCGCCTTCAACGTGGCCACCGGCGACTACGTCACGGTGACCGAGATCGCCCGCCTGGCCCTGGACGTGCTGGGGTTCGACCCCGCCGAGGTCACGTTCGAGTACACGGGCGGCGACCGGGGGTGGAAGGGAGACGTGCCGATCGTGCGGCTCGACACCGCTCGCATCCGGGCCCTGGGGTGGACGCACACGCGGTCCTCGGCCGAGGCCGTGGCCGCGGCCATGGCTGCCCTGGCCCGCGACGACGCTGCGGGGTTGCTCTGAGCGGCGGCGCGCCCCGGGTGGCGGTCTTCCTCGACCGTGACGGCGTCCTCGACGAGGCGCTGGTCCGGGACGGGAGGCCGCACCCGCCGGCGACCGTGGACGAGGTGGTGATCCGCCCCGGCGTCCCTGAGGCGTGCCGCACCCTGGCGGCGGCCGGCGTGCTGCTGATCGTCGTCACCAACCAGCCCGACCTGGCCCGGGGCACCGCCGCCCGGGCCGACGTCGACGCCATCAACGACCACCTGGCCGCCGAGCTGGGATTGGACGCCGTCTACGTCTGCCCGCACGACGACGCCGACGGCTGCGACTGCCGCAAGCCACGGCCCGGGCTGCTGGTGGCGGCGGCCGAGCACCACGGCGTCGACCTGCGGCACAGCTTCATGGTGGGCGACCGCTGGCGCGACATCGAGGCGGGTGCCCGAGCGGGCGTCACCACCGTCTGGGTCCGCAGCGACTACCGCGAGCGCCCCCCGGAGGCGCCCGATCACGTCGTGGACGGCCTGCCCGCCGTCGTCGACCTCGTCCTGGTCTGTCTGAAGCGCGAGGAGGCGCCCCAGCCATGATCGATCCGAGGAAGCTCACCGTACGTGTCTTCGCTGACGGCGCGGACATCGCCGAGATCCGCAAGCTGGTGGCCGAGCCGCTGATCGCGGGGTTCACGACGAACCCGACGCTCATGCGCAAGGCGCAGGTGGACGACTACGAGCAGTTCGCCCACGAGTTCCTGGAGTGCGTCCCCGACCGGCCCATCTCGTTCGAGGTGTTCTCCGACGAGTTCGACGACATGGAGCGCCAGGCCCGCAAGATCGCGGGGTGGGGCGACAACGTGTACGTGAAGATCCCCATCACCAACACCGAGGGGGTCTCCAGCCTCGACCTGGTGCGGCGGCTGACCGCCGATGGCGTCCAGCTCAACATCACGGCGCTGCTCACGAACGAGCAGGTGGACGCCACCGCCGCCGCCCTCGAGGGCGGCAGCCCCGCCTTCGTGTCGGTGTTCGCGGGCCGCATCGCCGACACCGGCCGCGAGCCCGAGCCGATCATGACCCGGGCCCTCGACGCGCTGCGCCCCCTGCCGGGGGTCGAGCTCATCTGGGCCAGCCCGCGTGAGGTGCTCAACATCGCCCAGGCCGACCGCATCGGCTGCCACGTCATCACGGTCACGCCGGACCTGCTGGCCAAGCTCGGCCTGTTCGGCAAGGACCTGGGCGAGTTCTCGCTCGACACCGTCCGCATGTTCCACCGCGACGCGTCCGCGGCGGGATACACGCTGTGAGCGACACACCGGTCGGGTCGCCGGCGCCGGCGGCGGTCGAGCGGGACGACTGGGACACGCACTGGGAGAACTTCGCCGAGGCGGCGGCCCGCAACCCCGCCCAGTCGTTCCGGCGCCGGGTGGTGCTGGGTCTCCTCGGTGCCCATGGCGAGCCCCGGCGCTACCTCGACATCGGCAGCGGCCAGGGCGATCTGGCCGCCGACGTGTCCCGGCGCTGGCCCGGCGCCGACGTGGCCGGCATCGAGCTCAGCGCCAAGGGCGTCGCCCTCGCGTCCGCCAAGGTGCCGAGGGGCCGCTTCGAGCAGGTCGACCTGCTCGCCGAGGCGGCCCCGAGCGAGGGGCTGGCAGGCTGGGCCACCCACGCCACCTGCTCCGAGGTGCTGGAGCACGTGGACGAGCCGGAGGCGTTCCTCCGGTCGGCCGCCCGCTGGCTGGCGCCGGGCGCCACGCTCGTGGTGACCGTGCCGGGCGGCGACCGGTCGGCCTTCGACATCCACATCGGGCACCGCAGGCACTACGCCGCCGCCGAGCTGGCCGCGCTCCTGGAGTCGGCGGGCTTCACGGTGGACGAGTGCGGAGGCGCCGGCTACCCGTTCTTCAACCTCTACCGCCGGGCCGTGATCGCCCGGGGCGATCGCCTGGTGGAGGACTTCGAGAAGGGCGGCGAGGTGAGCGCGGTCGCTCGGATCGCCCGCGCCACCTTCGGCGTCCTGCTGCGCATCTCGCCCAGCCGGGGTCGGCGAGGGCTGCAGACCTACGCCCTGGCCACCGCGCCCACCGACCGGCGGTGACCGACACGGTCCGCCCCGATACCGCGGCGAGCGCACCGGTGGCGGGCGATCCCGCGCCGGCCCACCGGAAGCGGGTGTCCGGCGCGCGGCCACGGCCGGCCGTCAGGGCGACCGCGGCGCGGTGGTTCGGGCGACCCCGGCGCTCGGTGGGCGGCATCCTGTCCATCCTCGCGGGGTCGGCGGCGATCGCCCTGGGGCTCTGCGATGCCATCAACGGCTGGTTCCTGGCCCCGGGCCGGCTGCAGGTCGCCACCGACGTCGTCGGCTACCCGACGGTGCGCGACTTCGACAGCGTCCACTACGTCGAGCTGTTCCTCCTGGCGGCCGTGGGGTTCCCCGTGATCTTCGGGATCTCGTTCGTCGTTCTCGACCGGATCGTGCCCCGGCTGCTGGAGCGGCTCGACAGCCCCGCGCTCGTGAACGGCTCCGGCGTCGCCGCCCGCCTGGCGATCCCCGGCGCCGTGCTGGGGCTGGCGGGGGCCGTCGTCGCCGACGCCGGCGGTCGCACGGCCGTCCCCGCCTGCGCGGCCCTGGGCGCCACCGCCTACGCGGCCGTGGTCCTCGTTGCCGCGCTCGTGGTCCACCGCCTGCGCCGCGGCCCGTCGTACCTGCTCCGCCTGTGCGAGGTGAACGCGCTGGTCGTGCCCGTGACGCTCCTGGCGGTCGCGGCGGTGTCGGCCAGCGTCGCCATCGAGATAGTCGACACCGGCGCGGTCGACCACCACCCCTTCGTGCCGTGGCCCGTGGCCGCCCTGGGCGCCGCCGCCACCGCCGCGGTGGTCGCCTGGCGCCTGCGCGGTGCCGCCCCCGGCCTCGACGCCCGGCGCCATTTCGAGCGGGACACCGTGGCCCTGGTGGCGGGCTCGGTGCTGGTGTTCCTGATGACGTCGCGGGTGATCGGCGACCTGAGCGCGTTCGATGCCTTCCACGAGGGGGAATCGCTCGTCACGGCCAGCCTGCTCCGCGACGGTGCCTTCCCCTGGCGGGACGTCCTGTTCATCCACGGTCTGCTCCAGGACGGTCTGTCCGGGCTGGTCGGGTTCGGCCTGTTCGAGGACTCGCGCTGGGGCGCGTCCGCAGGGTTCCTCCTGCTGGTGCTGCCGCTGTGCTTCGTGGCGACGTGGGTGCTGCTGACCCGCCTCGTCGGCGACAACTGGGTCCTGCTGGTGGGGTATGTCGTGGTCGTGGGCGCCGGCGCCGAGTTCTTCGGTGGCATGCTGCTGACCGCGATCTCGCTCCGCATGGTCTTCCTGCCGCTGGTGGTGGTCCTGTTGATCCGGGCGCTGCGCTCGTCGGCCATCGGCTGGTCGGTGGGGCTGGGCGCGGCGGCTTTCGCGGCCTTCGTCCTCACGCCCGACTTCGCGTTCGTCGTGGCGGCCATCGGCCTGACGGTCGTCGCCTACGAGTGGTCCGGCGGCCGGGGCGTCCCCTGGGTCCGGCGATTCCGCCGTAGCGGCGCCTGCCTGCTGGGAGGGCTGGCCGCCGCCGGCCTGTTCACGGCGTGGCTGGCGGTCAACGGCGCGGTCGACGACTTCATCTTCACCATCCGGTCCTTCGCGCCCGACCACGAGCTCACCGGATCGTTCCCCGTCGACGTGGACGTCAACGGCGTCGAGTACCTCATCGCCGCGGTGGTCCCCTGGGTGTCCGCGGCGGTCGTGGCGGGATTCTTCGGCTGGCGGCTGGCGACGCGCCGGCAGATCCGCCCGGCGGAGTGGGCGATGGCCGGCCTGGCGCTCGCGGGTCTGGCCTTCTACCCCCGGTTCCTCGCCCGACCCGACGGGCACGTGTTCGCGGGCATGGTGTGCGCCTTCCCGGTGGCGGTGTACGCGCTGGCCCGAGGTCTGGAGCCGGGCGACCGCGAGCTGGCTGCCGGGTCGCCGGGGCGCGCACCCCGCCACGTCCTGAGCCTCGCCGTCGTCGGGGCGTTGCTGATCACGGCGGTGTCGCCCGCGTCGCGCCTGCTCGGCGACCTACCGGACCACTTCACCGCGGAGGTGGCAACCGCCTCGGCAGTCCCGCGGGTCGGGTACTCGAGCAATGCCGAGCTGCCCGTGCTCATGGCCGACACGCAAGCCGTCGTCGACGCGGTCGGGCCCGACGCCCGGTTGTTCGACTTCACCAACCAGCCGGCCCTGGTCTACTACCTGCTCGGGCTGGACAGCCCGACGCGCTACTTCCACGTGAGCATGGCCATCCGGTCCCTGAACCAGACCGACCTCATCGACGAGCTGGAAGCCGACCCCCCGGAGCTGGTCCTCTACTGGTCGACCGCCGCCGGCATGTCGCACTGGGACGGCATCCTCAACCAGGTGCGCCACTACGACGTGAGCCAGTACGTGCTCGAGCACTACCGGCCCTGGGTGTCGGTGCACGGTCAGCTCTTCTACCTCCGCAACGACCTCGACCCGCCGGACCTGGCGTCGCTCGCCGCCGCGGTGTCCGTCGCACCGATGACCGGGGACCTGGCCGGCGAGATCCTGCCGTGCGACTGGGGTACGGCGCCGGCGTTCCTCGACAGCGCCGGCCAGGTCGGCACGGGCGGCGTGACGCTCGACGTGGAGCCGGTCGTGGTGCAGGCGACCTACACGGGCTGGGTCGGGCCCATCGATGGGGCGATGCCGACGAGGGTCCTGGCCGTGGCCGCGGACGGGACCGTCCTCAGCGAGGCCCCTGCCGATGTCCCGAGGCCCGATCTGGCCGCGACCGCACCGGAGAGCACCGCGTCCGGGTACTCGCTGGTCGTGCCGCTGGTGGCCGGGGAGACGCCGGACGGGGTCCACCTGGTGGCCGTGACCCCACAGGGCACCGCCGCCGCGGCCGGCGCCAGCCCGCCACTGGCCGCCGGGACCCGCGTGCGCTACTCGGGCGGCCGCGAGGCGTCCGTCGGCGCCGCCAGCTCGGGGTCGATCGACGCCGCGGCCGTCGGCGACGTGCCCGGAGACCGCCGCCTCGGCCGGGTCGAGGTCCCCGCGGGCGCCATCCTCGACCACGACTGGCTGGAGGTGTCGCGGGACGGCGATCCGGCGGGTGGGCTGTTCCAGCTCACGAACACGCCCGGCCACGCCGGCACGGACGCCATCTTCCGGCCGGTGGGCCAGGGCATCCTGTTCGAGACCCTCGACCGCGAGACCGACCGCTTCCTCGTCCAGGCGGCGAGCTGCCCGCAGTGGCACGGCTTCGAGGGGGGTCCCCTCTACCTCCAGTCGACGATGCCCGACGACGTGCAGTCGAGCGTGCCCGACGACGTGCGCCTCACCCTGCGGCAGTCGCGGCAGGCGCTGGGCTGACGCCCTCTGACGCCGCGCTCAGACCGCGGTCGGCGTCGCGGTGACGTCGGTGGCCACAGGCACCGGGGACGACGCGTCCTCGCCGATGCGGGTGAGGCTGAGGAGGAACGACACCAGCACGACCTGGGCGCCCGCGACGACGAGGAGCAGCCCCAGCAACGGGAGACGCATGTCGTCGGTGGCGAGGCGGCCGAAGTCGGTGTCCGACCAGCGCACGACCGCCGCCACGAAGCACACCCCGCCCCCGAGGGTCATCAGCGCGCCGACGATGAGCCCCCACTCGAGGGTGAAGCGGTCGAGCATCCGTTCCAGGCGGTCACTGCGAGGTAGGAGCCCCAGCCTGAAGCCGTAGGCGCGTGACACGAGCGCGAGCCCGCCGGTCTGGAGTCCCACCACGATGGCCGTGGCCGCCAGCGTCATCGTCTGCACGTCGAACGCGACGTCGCCGACCCGCACCGGTCCCGTCCACAGCGCGGCGAAGGCGACCGCGCCGCCGGTCACCAGCAGCAGCGCCGGGTACAGGAACAGCCACCGTGGGCTGAACGCCAGCAGGAACCGCAGGTGGCGCCACCCGTCCCGCCAGGTGCGGAGATGGGGTTCCCGGCTGCGCCCGTCGGGGCGGAGAGTGGTCGGGACCTCGGCGATGTCGAGGCCGGCGAGCGAGGCGCGCACGACCATCTCGCTGGCGAACTCCATGCCGTTGGTACGCAGCCCGAGCTCGAGCATCCGGTCGCGGCGGAAGCCACGCATCCCGCAGTGGAAGTCGTGGATGGGCACCCGGAAGAAGCGCCGGCCCACGAACGACAGCACCGGGTTGCCCAGGTACCGGTGCAGCGCGGGCATGGCGCCGGGCGCGATGCCCCCGGCGAACCGGTCGCCCATCACCAGGTCCGAGCCCTGGCGGAGCTGGGTGACGAAGGGCTCCAGGTCGTCGAGGGCGTAGCTGTCGTCGGCGTCGGCCATGATCACGAACGTGCCGCGGGCGTGGGCGATGCCGGTGCGCAGCGCCGCTCCGTACCCTCGCTCGGGCACGGGGACGACGCGAGCGCCGTGCTCGACGGCGATGGCCTGCGAGCCGTCGTTGCTGCCGTTGTCGGCCACGACGATCTCGCCGTCGATCCCCAGGCGGGCCATCGAATCACGGGCCTTGGTGATGCAGGTGGCCAACGTCTCGGCTTCGTTGAGACACGGGAGCACCACGGAGAGCTCACAGGTGGTCAACTCCGTTGCACTCGCCATGGCGCCAGCTCCAGACAATCGCGGATGCGCTGGCACCGGTCGTGGCCCCGAGCGCAGCGCGCCACTGTAATCCGGCGACCCCTACGCCTCGATACGTGGCGGGAGGCCGAACTCGGCGAACAGCTCGGGGTACAGGAAGTTGTGGTGGCCGACGATGCGACCGCCGGCGACCTCGATCACCTGGATGGCCCACGGCTCCCACAGGCCCGGGCCCACCTGGTGATAGTTGCCGAAACCGGCGGTCCCGTTGACCGAGACCGGTAGCAGGCGCCCGTCCTTGCACACGATGCCCTCGCCGAGAAACCACCCGGCCAGGTTCTCCGGTCCCCGCAGCCACAGGTCGAACGGCGGCATCGACAGGATGACATCGTCCCGCAGGAGCTCGACGAGCCGGGGGATGTCGTAGCGCTCGAAGGCGTCGACGTAGCGGGCGAGCAGCGCCTGGTGCTGGGGGTCGACCACGTCGTCGAGCGGCTCGCCCTGCTGGGCGGCGACCGTGGCCCGGGCCCGCTGGAGAGCGCTGTTGACCGAGGCCACGGTGGTGTCGAGCAGGTCGGCCACCTCGGCGGCCTGCCAGCGCAGCACCTCGCACAGGATGAGGACGGACCGCTGGCGCGGTGGGAGGTGCTGGAGCGCAGCGACGAACGCCAGCCGGATCGACTCGCGGGCGGAGGCGACGTCGGCCGGGTTGCCGGACAGGTCGACCACCCGCTCGTCGGCGACCGGTTGCACGAACGCGTGCTCGCCGTGGGGCTCGCCGAGGACGGCGTCGGCATGGTTGCTCGACGGCCCCATCTCCATGGGACGGGCACGGCGCTGGGGGCTGCGCAGCATGTCGATGCACACGTTGTTGGCGATGCGGTAGAGCCACGACCGGAGCGACGAGCGTCCTTCGAAGCTGCCGATGGCACGCCACGCCCGGACCATGGCTTCCTGGACGGCGTCCTCGGCCTCGGCGCCGCCGCCGAGCATGCGGTAGCAGAAGCCCGTGAGCTCCCGGCGGTGCGCCTCTATCGCCCGTTCGAGCTCGGCCTCGGTTCCCGGAGCGGACCGGTGCGTCGCCGCTGGTCGTGAAGCCATAGGTCTCCGATGCTAGTGGGGTGGCGCGCAACGTCACGCCGGGAACCTCACGGGCCACCCACTAGCGGGCCACCCCACTAGAGCGTCTCCGGGCTGGTGCCCGGCCCGAGGAGGTCGGACAGCCCGCACAGGCCGAGCAGCTCGGTCAGCTCGGGCGGTGGCTCCTCCACCCGCAGCGCCCGCCCACCGCGCCTGAGAGCGAGCGTGAGGCGTGCCAGACGGTCGACCACGGCGAGGTCGGGCGGACCGCCGTCCACCCGCACGACGACCACGTCGTCGCCTGTCATCACCACCACGACCGCGGTGGCGGCGTCGTCGCCGTCGACCACCGTCGACCTCCTTGCCTAGAGCCGTCGCCTTGTGGGACGAGTCCTGACCGGGAAAGTGATCGACCGCGCTGGCGCGGTCACGCCGTGGTGTGCGAACATGTGTTCGTGAGTGGTCAGTCCACCATCCTCCATGCGGACCTCGATGCGTTCTATGCGTCGGTCGAGCAGCGCGACCGGCCCCAGCTGCGCGGTCGGCCCGTCCTGGTCGGTCACGGTGTGGTGCTCGCCGCCAGCTACGAGGCCAAGGCGTGCGGCGTGCGCACGGCGATGGGTGGGGGCCAGGCACGCAGGCTGTGCCCCCATGCGGTCGTGGTCGAACCGCGCATGGCGGCCTATGCCGAGGCCAGCAGGGCGGTGTTCGACGTGTTCGAGGACACGACGCCGCTGGTGGAGGGCCTGTCGATCGACGAGGCGTTCCTCGATGTCGGTGGGTTGCGGCGGGTGGCCGGCACGCCGGTGCAGATCGCGGCCCGCCTGCGCCGGCGGGTCGCTCAGCGGGTGGGCCTGCCCATCACCGTGGGCGTGGCTCGCACCAAGTTCCTCGCCAAGGTGGCCAGCGGGGTGGCCAAGCCGGACGGGCTCCTGGTGGTCCCGCCGGACGGCGAGCTGGCCTTCCTCCACCCCCTGCCGGTCGAGCGGCTGTGGGGTGTCGGCCGGGTCACCGCGGCCAAGCTGCACGACCGGGGCATCACCACCGTCGGCGAGCTAGCCGCCCTGCCCGAGGGCGCGCTGGAGTCCATGGTCGGCCGCGGGGCCGGTCGGCACCTGCACGCGCTCGCCCACAACCGCGATCCCCGGGTGGTCGAGGTGGGGCGCCGGCGCCACTCGATCGGGTCGCAGCACGCCCTGGGGCGGGCCCGGCGCACACCGGCCGGCATCGACCAGGTGGTCGTGGCGCTGGTCGACCGGGTCACGCGGCGCATGCGGGCGGCACGGCGGGTCGGGCGCACGGTCATGCTGAGGCTGCGGTTCGGCGACTTCGCCCGGGCCACCCGGTCGCACACGCTGCCCCTGGCCACGGCCCACACGCCCACGATCCTGTCGACGGCACGGGGCTTGCTGCGGTCGGTGGCCCCCACCATCGAGGCCCGCGGGCTCACGCTGGTCGGCATCTCGGTGGGCAACCTGGTCGACGACCGGGCCGTTCAGCTCCCGCTGCCGTTCGACCGCAGGGCCGGTCCGGCGCTCGACGCGGCGCTCGACGCGATCCACGAGCGGTTCGGGTCGGCGGCGGTGACCAGGGCGGTGCACCTGGGGCACGAGCCCGGGGTCACGGTGCCCCTGCTACCGGACTGACCGGGGCGCCCCGGGTGGCACGATCGGTCTCGTCGGCACGGCCGGTCTCGTCGGCACGGCCGGTCTCGTCGGCACCGCCGGTCTCGTCGGCACCGCCCGCCTGTTCGTTCTGGCGGTTGGCGCCGGGCTCGCCGGATCGGTGGGACCGATGGCGCCGGTGGTCGAGCGCCACCCGGGCGAGCGACCAGCAGCCCAGCAGCACGAACAGCACCAGGTAGTCGGTGGCCGGCAGGATGTAGTTGACCTGTCCCTCCACCGGCCAGGCGGTGGCGTCGACGAGGGCCAGCAGGAAGACGCGGCTGACGACCGCCACCAGCGCGGCCGTCACCAGCAGCAGGGCGGCGCCGTTGCGCCGGCCGGCACGGGTGGCCACGCCGGCGACCAGGCCGGCGATGGCCGCCATCACGCCGATGCGGACCGCCCACCGGTAAAGATCGGTGAGGCCTGCCACGGCCTCCTGCTGCCGCAGCAGCGGTCCCTCGTCGGCCACGTAGTCCGCCTGGTCGCCGATGCCCCAGATCGGGTGCGTCAGCGAGTCGAACCAGCCGCCGCGTCGAGCCCCGCTCGTCGGGGGGCGGTCGGGCTCGCCGACGTCATAGGCGAGGAACGACTCGGCGACCTCGCGGGTCGACGACGCCAGCCGGCGCTCGCTGATGCGGCTGAGTGGCGGGAGCGGCCCGACGGGTGGGTCGGTGCAACGCAGCTCGCCGGTGTCGCAGGCGCGGGCGATGTCGTCGGCCACCCGGGCGAAGTAGCGCTGCGACTCGCCACCGGTGTCGCCGTGGCCGCTCACACGGCCGGCATTGCGCATGGCCCACACGAAGTACGCGCCCATGTAGTCGTCGCACACGTCGACGAAGTCGCAGCTGAGGCCGATCCAGCCGGTGACCTCGTTGCCGAGCGGGCCGGCCATGTCCGCGGCGGCGGGGCTGACCTCGAACACGGCCTGTCGCTGTGACCAGCTGACGGGAACGTAGTGGCGCTCGGGGCCCGCCTCGACCCGCTGCCACTCGCGGTAGGCGCGTGCGATCTCGCCGTCCGCCAGATCGGCGATCACCGAGGTCCCGTACGCCTGCTGGTTCTGCGACCCGACCCACCCCACGGCCAGGGCACAGGTCGCCCCGGCCAGGACGCCGCTCCCGGCCACCAGCAGCGCGTTGCGGGCCGTGAGGCGCCGGTGGCGGGGCCAGGCGGCGACGCACGCGACGGCGACGAGGGCCACGGTCGGCACCAGCCAGGTCCGCTCCTCACGGGTGATGTAGTAGGCGGCGGCCACCAGCCCGAGCAGGGGCGCGGCCAGCACGACGGCCGGCGCGGCCCAGCGGGGGCCGCGAGCCGCGAGCGTCGGTACGAAGCTGCCCAGCAGCGCGACCCCACCCACCAGCAGCAGGCACAGCGACCCGTACAGCGGGTCGCGGCCGATGCGGGCCGCGGTGGCGCCGAGGTAGGCGGGGTTGAGCGCCAGCGCCGCGTAGGCGGCCACGCCCGCGGCCCGTGATCCGAACAGGCGCCACACCGCGAGGGCCATGACGCCGCACGCCAGGAGGTGGACGGCGTGCTCGGCCAGCTTCAGGGGCAGGTGCAGCTTCCAGACCAGCGCCAGGAACAGCGGGTAGCCCGGTCCCTTCACCAGCGTGACGTCGTCGTAGGGACCGAGCCACTCCCCGTCGACGAGGCTGCCGGCCAGCCGGGCGAGCAGCCCGTCGTCGTTGGGCGCGTGGACCAGCCACGCCGGCGACCGCATACGCAGCACGATGCTCAGCGCGGTGACGACCAGGGCCACCGCCCAGGGCCAGGCCGCCGTCCACCGGTGCGGGGTCACGCGCGGGGCCGTCCCGGTGCCACCCGCCCCGCTGCCCCGCCGTGCACGCCACCGCCTGCGGCCGGCGTCGTCGGCGGCCGCGCCGCCGGGAGTCGGTGACGGTGATGTGTCAGCGGGCGCGCGGGCCGACGCTGCGGTGCTGGTGTCTGTCACTGCCTTCGGATCCTCGACCGCGGTCGCGTGTCCGGTGTACCGGAGGCGGCCGGCCGACACGTTAATCTCGTCCCAGCCAGGTGAACTGTAAGGAGCCCCATGAAACAGCTCGACCGCGAGCTGCAGCGCCAGCGCATCGCCAAGGCGCTCCCCTTCGTCAAGCCGGGTTCGCACGTCCTCGACGTCGGGTGCGCCGACGGCGCCGTGTTCCGGGCGGCGGGGGACCGCATCACGAGCGGGGTCGGCATCGATCTCCAGCAGCCCGCGACCTGGGTTGGTGACCCGTTCGAGCTGCGGGTGGGCGAGTTCCCGGACGTGGTCGAGGCGGGCGAGACCTTCGACGCCATCACCATGCTGGCGGTCGTCGAGCACGCCCCCCGCGACGAGCTGGAGAAGTGGGCCAAGGCGATCCCCGACATGCTCGTGCCGGGTGGGCCGCTGGTGATCACGACGCCTTCGCCCAAGGTCGACGAGATCCTGCACCTCCTCATCAAGGTCCGCCTGATCGACGGCATGGAGGCCCACGAGCACTACGGGTTCGACCCGCGCGCAGTGCCCGAGATCTTCGGGGGCGGCCGGCTCCAGCTGGCGCACCGGCGTCGGTTCCAGCTCGGCCTCAATCACCTCTTCGTCTTCCGCAACGAGGAGTAGGGGCAAGGGGCGTCGCGTGCCGTGCCACGAGTGGTGGTCCCGCGACACCGCGCGCTACGGTCGCCTCTCTTGTCCCGAAATCCCATGACAATGATTGACGCGAGCATCTGATGGCCTACGTGACCCAGGTGTGGGGCTACCGCGGGCTGATCGGCAACCTGGCCCAGCGCGAGCTCAAGAGCCGGTACAAGCGCAGCGTCCTGGGCTGGCTGTGGTCCCTGATCAACCCGGCCTCGACGCTGATCATCTACACGATCGTCTTCGGGACGATCATGCGGATCCCGCCCCCGGTGGCGGGCAACGGCGAGCTCAAGTCCTTCGCCCTGTTCCTGTTCAGCGCGCTGATCGTCTGGAACTTCTTCAACGGGGTCGTCGTCGGCTCGATGGGCGCGCTGATCGGCGCGGGCCCGCTGCTGAAGAAGGTGTACTTCCCGCCCGAGTGCCCGGCGATCGCCAACGTCCTCACGGTGCTCATCCAGACCGGCATCGAGGCGGGGATCCTCGTCGCCGTGATGATCGTGGTCGGCAACGTGAGCTGGACGTTCCTGCTCTTCCCCTACATCCTCGTGCTGCTGATGCTGTTCTCGCTCGGCATCGGCATGGTGCTCAGCCTGCTGAACGTCTACCTGCGGGACATCAACTACCTGGTCGGCATCGCCATGAACCTGCTGTTCTACGGCACGCCGATCGTCTACCCGTACACGCTGGTCGAGGAGAACGCGCCCCGCTGGGCCGAGATCGTCGTGACGATCAACCCGCTGACCCAGTTCGTGGGGGCCTCCCGCGACGTCTTCTACCTGTTGCAGGCGCCGTCCCCGGCCCGGATCATCGGGTTGACGGCCGTGTCGTTCGTGACGTTCGCCGCCGGGTGGGCCATCTTCGTCGCCAAGTCGAAGGACGTGAGCGAAGAGCTGTGACACTGCTGCTGCCCGACCGCCGCACGACCGACGCCGCCGATGTGGTCGTCTCCGTGGACGACGTGTCCAAGCGCTTCCGGCTGTACAAGGACCGCTCGACCAGCCTCAAGGAGCGGGTCACCCGCCTGCGCCGCTCGGTCTACGACGAGTACTGGGCCCTCAAGAACGTGTCGCTGGAGGTCTCGAAGGGCACGACCTACGGGCTCATCGGCCACAACGGGTCCGGCAAGTCGACACTGCTGCGGCTGATGGCCGGCATCCACCGCCCGACCAGCGGCACGGTGGACGTGCGGGGCCGAGTGTCGGCCCTGCTGGAGCTGGGTGCCGGCTTCCACCCCGAGCTGACCGGCCGCGAGAACGTCTACCTCAACGGCTCGATCCTCGGCCTCGGCCGCAAGGCCATCAACGCCAAGATCGACGAGATCGTGGAGTTCGCGGGCCTGGGCGAGTTCATCGACTCGCCGGTGAAGATCTACTCGAGCGGCATGTTCGTGCGGCTCGGCTTCTCGGTGGCGGTGCACGTCGAGCCCGACATCCTCATCATCGACGAGGTCATCGCGGTCGGCGACGAGGACTTCCAGCGGCGCTGCTTCGACCACCTGTACCGGCTGCGCAGCCAGGGCGCCACCATCATCATGGTCACCCACAGCCTGAACCTGGTGCAGACCATGTGCGACAACGCCGCGTGGCTCGACCACGGCGAGCTGCGGGCGGTCGGCGCCGCCCCCGACGTCGTCCACCAGTACCTGGACGAGGTCAACGTGGTCGAGGCCGAGCGCATGGGCGTGGCCACCACCGACGCGGTCGAGGTCGAGGCGCGCTCGGCCCACGATCTCATCTCCATCGACGAGGTCGAGTTCCTCGGCCCCGGCGGGACGCCGACCAGGGTGGCCGTGACCCGCGAGCCCCTCACGGTCCGGATGCACTGGACCACACGCGAGCCGATCGAGGTCCCCCTCTTCTCGTTCGCGGTGGAGAGCGAGGCCGGCGTGTACGTGGCCAATCCGGGCATGCGTACGGGCGACGAACCGGGCAAGCTGCCGGTCGGCTCGGGCTACGTCGACTACCGCATCGACGAGCTGGCGCTGGGGCCCGGCCAGTACACGTTCAGCGTGGCCGCGCACGACCACTCGGGCACCACCGTGCTCGACAAGCGCGAGCGCTTCCTCACCCTGCGGGTGCAGCCCGGCCCGCGTGTCGTGTTCGGGCTGGTCGACATGCTCGGGCGCTGGGAGCTACCCGTGGACCGCGGCGCGGGCGACGGATGACCGAGCCCTGGGCCACCGGCAGCTCGAGCGCCCGGCAGCGGGCCCGTCACGCCGTCCAGAGGATCGCCCCGCCCGGGTCGTCGGCCCGTGCCGTCCTGCGCCTGGCTCGCCAGGTGGCCAGGGACGGCGTCCGCTACGGCGACCACCTGCGGCATGTGTGGAGCTTGGCCCGCGAGCTGGAGCCGGCCGAGCCCGAATACCGCCACTGGCTCCGGGAGCACCGACCGCCCGTCGGCTCGCTGATCCACCAGACCGACCCCGCCACGGCCGAGCGCATCCGCACCCGGGTCGAGTTCGTCGTCCTGCCCGGTGGCGGCGACGACGTGGCCCACACGGTGGACTCGCTCGTGGTCCAGACCTTCCGGGGTTGGCGGGCGACCGTCGTCGGCTCCGCCCCGTCGGACGACGTGCGGGTGGCGGACTTCCCGGACGGCGACGCCGGCGCGGTGCTGGCCCGGGTGGCGGCCGAGGGCGAGCCCCACGACCTGGTGGTCGTTCTGGAGGCGGGGGACCGCGTCGAGCCGGACCTGGTGTTCAACCTCGTGGCCCGGGTCTGGGACAACCCGTTCGTGACCCTGCTCCACTGGGACGACGACGTGATCGGCCGGTCGGGCATGCTGGCCGATCCCCGCTTCCGGCCGGAATGGTCGCCCGAGGTCCTGCTGTCGGCCAACTACCTCGGCCGGTCGTTCGCCGTCCGCCGCGACCGCCTCGCCGCCGTCGGGCCGCCCCGGCTCGAGCGGGGCGACGCCGCCTGGTGGGACTTCCTGCTGCGGCTCGATCCCGGGGCGGACGAGGTTGATCGGGTGCCGCGGGTGCTGGCCCACCTCAGCCACCGGCCGGCGGTGGATCTCGGCGAGGCCGGTGCCGCCGTCGTCCGGGACCACCTGGCGCGGACCGGTCGCGCCGGCGACGCCGTCCCCACGGCCGCCGGCGTGCGGGTGGCGTGGGCGCTGGACGACCCGCCGCACGTCACCGTGATCATGCCCACGCGGCACAACCGGGAGATGCTCACGACCTGCCTGCCCAGCCTGGCCAAGACCGACTACCCGTCGTTCGACGTGGTGATCGTGGACAACGGCGGCCGCAGCCCGGACAACGAGGCGTGGTACGGCACGGCCGCCGCCGGCCTCGACATGGCCGTGCGGTGGTGGGACGAGCCCTTCAACTACTCCGCCGTGAACAACCGGGCCGCGGCCGACGCCCGCGGCGACGTGCTGGTGTTCCTCAACGACGACACCGAGCTGGTCGACCCCGGCTGGATGCGCGAGCTGGTGGCGTGGGTCCGCCAGCCGGGCATCGGGCTGGCCGGCGTGCAGCTGGTCGATCCCGACGACCTCATCCAGCACGGCGGTGTGGTGGTGGGCATGAACGGGTTCGCGGACCACCTCTTCGCGGGTGCCCGTCCCGGCGACGACTCGATCTTCGGCTCGACCCTCTGGTACCGCAACTCGCTGTCGGTGACCGCGGCCTGCGTCGCGGTCGGCGCCGACGACTTCGCGGCCGTCGGCGGGTTCGACGAGCGGTTCCGCCTGTGCGGCAGCGACGTCGTGCTCGGCCTCGACATGCGGTTCCGGGGCCTGCGCAGCGTGGTCACCCCGTTCGCCGGGGTCCGCCACCTGGAGTCCGCCACGCGGGGCGCTCACGTCGAGCCCGAGGACTTCCCCGCCAGCTACTGGCGCTACCAGAAGTGGCTCCGGGGTGGCGACCCCTACTTCTCGCCCAACCTGTCGCTGCTGTCCCGGGTGCCGGCGCTGCGGCCCGAGGACGAGCCGAGCCCGCTGTCCGCGGTGGCCGGCGCGCTGGGCCGCGACTTCACGGTGTTCCGGCAGCGGGCCGACGAGTCCGAGTCGCTGTGGCTGGCCGGCCTGTGCCGGGCCGACGAGGGGCTGCGGGGCCGGGTCGAGGCGGGGCACACGGCCGAGGCCGAGCCGTTCGCGGTCCGGACCGTCAACTGGTTCATCCCCGACATCGACAGCCCGTTCTACGGGGGCATCAACACCGCCTTCCGCATGGCCGACCACCTGGCCCGCACCCAGGGCGTCGAGAACCGGTTCGTGGTCATGGCCGCGCCCAACGACGCGTTCCTCCGCTCGGCCCTGGCGGCGGCCTTCCCCCGCTTGGCGGACGCCCCGATCCACTTCTTCGACGGCGGCACCGGCCGCCGGCTGGCCGGGATCCCCCCGGCGGACGCCTCGATCGCCACGCTGTGGGTCACGGCCTACTCGGTGGCCCACGTGCCCGGCACCCGGCGGCGCTTCTACCTGATCCAGGACTTCGAGCCGATGTTCTACCCGGCGGGCACCAACTACGCCCTGGCCGAGGAGTCGTACCGGCTCGGGCTGTACGGCCTGTGCAACACGCCGCGCCTGCTCGACATCTACCGGCGCGACTACGGCGGCGAGGGCCACGCCTTCGTGCCCGCGGTCGACCCCGCGGTGTTCCACGCCGAGGGCCGGGCGCCGCTCGACCACGACCGCCCGGTCACGATCTTCCTGTACGCCCGCCCGGGGCACTGGCGGAACTGCTGGGAGATCGCCTCCCTGGCCCTCGACGAGCTCAAGGCCAAGCTCGGGGACCAGGTGCGGATCGTGACGGCCGGCTCGTGGGCGCGCCCCGACGAGCTGGGGCGCGGCATCGAGCACCTGGGCCTGCTCGACTACCGGGACACGGGCGCCCTGTACCGCAGCTGCGACGCCGGCATCGCCCTCACCCTGTCCGAGCACCCCTCGTACCTGCCGCTGGAGCTGATGGCATGCGGCGCGCCGGTGGTGGCGTTCGACAACCCGGCGGGGGACTGGATCCTGCACCACGAGCGGAACGCGCTGCGCTGCCCCCGTACCGTCGACGGCCTGGCCGACGCGCTGGTGCGCATCGCCTCCGACGGCGCCCTGCGGCGGCGGCTGGGTGCCCAGGCGCTGGCCGACATCGCCGCCCGGCACGGCGACTGGGAGGCGGCCCTCTCGGGTATCTATCCGTTCCTGTGCGATCCGACGGGGGCGGCCCCATGAAGGAGTACCCGCGCGAGTTCGGGGAGGAGGGCTCGCACGGTCACTGCCACCGGCTGCTGGCCCGCTCGGGGCTGAGCGGCGGGCTGGTGCTGGACCTCGGGTGCTCGTCCGGACCGTTGGCGGAACCCGTCGCCGATCTCGGCTTCGACTACGTGGGCGCCGACATCGACGCCGGTGCGGTCGAGGCGGTCGTGGCCCGCGGTTTCGAGGGCCACGTGCTCGACCTGAGCGGCGACGAGGACGCACTGCACGGCGCCCTGGCCGCCCTGGTCGGCGACCGGACGCTGGCGGCGGTGCTGCTGCTCGACGTCATCGAGCACCTGGTCGACCCGGGACCCCTGCTGCGGGCCCTGGCCCGGCTGGACGCCGACCGCGGGGACGTGCACCTGATCGTCAGCATCCCCAACGTCACCCACGTCGACGTCGGCATCAAGGTGCTGCTCGGCCGGTGGGACCTGACCAAGATCGGGCTGCTCGACGACACCCACGTCCGCTTCTACAACGAGCGGCTGGTGAGCGAGACGCTGGCCGGCGGCGGGTGGGTCGAGGCCGACGCCGACGACGTCGTCAACGCGTTCAGCGACCAGCTCTTCCCGGCCGACGCCCCCGCCCTGCGTCCGGGCGCGCCGATCCGCCAGCTGCTGTGGCGGCTGCGCATGGCCGCCGCTGGGCACGGCGAGACCTACCAGTTCGTGCGGCGCTACGTGCGGGACCCCGAGGCGGCGGCCGCCGTCCCCCGCGCGCCGGTGTACGAGACCATCCCGGACGACGACGACAAGACCCTCCTGGCCGTCGTCGTGGGCCCGTCCGGCGGGGGTCCCGGCGCCGCGGCACCCCTGTTCGGGGACCTGGCCGCCCAGACCACCGACGACTTCGAGGTGGTGGTGACCAGCGGCGCAGGCGACCTGCCGGGCACCCTCCGGGTGCCGGTCACGGTGATCGACCGACCGGACCCGGCGGCCGGCGACTGGCGCGACGCGGCGGTGGCCGCCGCCTCGGCCCGCTACGTGGCCTTCGTCGAGGACACCTCCCGCCTGGCACCCGGCTACGTCGAGACCGTGAAGGCTGCGGCCGCCGCCCTGCCGAGCCGGGTGGTCCAGTCCGGCGCCGCCGCGGCGCCGGCGACCGCGCTGTCGCAATGCCGGGGCGACGCCTTCGAGACCATCGCCGCAGCCTGCGAGCCCCTGGCCCTGGAGCCGCTCGACCTGGCCTCCTCCGTGCCCTTCGGGCCCGTGGTGCTGGCCGCGCACGCGGTGCCCCGCGAGGCGTGCGCCAGCAACGGCCTCCGGTTCGGGCCCGGCGACCCCGAGGCCGCCGCATCGCTGTTCCTGGTGCGGGCGGTGGAGCTGTGCGGCATCGTGCGCACCGCCCGCTGCGTCACGGTGGTCGACGAGGCCATGGTGCGCGACCTGGCCAAGGACGTCGAGTTCGTGGCCGCCGACCTCGACCGCACGCCGATGGTCCTG
>DASSUD010000297.1:0-3892 GCA_035707385.1 Acidimicrobiales bacterium | reverse complement strand
TGGCCGGGCAGCACCCGGATCTCCGCCGGCAGGGTGAGCAGTCGGTCCTCGATCGAGCGGACGATGGTGGGGAAGTCGCCGCCGGGGAAGCTGGTGGCACCGGGCCCGCCGGGGAACAGCGTGTCCCCGCTGAACAGGATCGGCGAGCCCTCGACCAGGAAGCACATGGAACCGGGGGTGTGGCCCGGCGTGTGGATGGTGCGCAGCCGCAGCCGGCCGACCTCGATCACGCTGTCGTCGTCGAGGATCTGGTCGTAGGACGGCAGCATGCCCGCGTCCTCGGCGGTGACGTGGACGTCGTAGCCGGCGTCGCGCATCTGGGGGACCGCCTGGATGTGGTCCCAGTGGCCGTGCGTCTCCAGCACGGAGCGGACGCCGAGGGACCGGGACAGGTCCAGCAGCCGGTCGTGCTCGTTGGCCGCGTCGAGCAGGACGGCGTCGCCGGTGGCGGTGCAACGCAGCACGTAGACGTTGTTGTCCATGGGGCCGACGACGACCTTGTGGATCTCGAAGCGGTCGTCGGTGTGGAAGAGCGTGCCCATGGGAGCCAGTCTGCCCGGCCGGGGCCCCGATCGCTCGCCACGGACCAGCCACTCATCGTGGCAACGACATGACTATCAGCGACGTGACAAATTTCACGTCCTAAGGGGTCTTGTCCGTCGGCGGTTTTCATGACGAAACTGCAACCGCTCATGCCCACCGCAGAGCGCCCCGAAGCGGGCGACGGGCCGACCGCCACGGCCACAACGTCGCTTGCAGAGGCAGGCCGGTTCCGGTCTTGGGGAGAAGCCCGGGACCGGCCGCCCCGGGGTTCCGTCATCCCGCGACCGGGGACCGAACCTCGAAGCCCAGCCCGGCCGCGGCGGGGATCTGGCGCCGGTCGAAGGTGAGATAGGTTGCCGGGCGCGGCAGGCGGTCGGCAGCCGCCAGATGCACCGCGTCGACCGTCCGCAGCCCGAACGTGGCCCCCAGCTCGACGGCGTGGGCCAGGCAGCGGTCGTCCACCGGCACGACCACGAAGGCATCCCAGTCGTCCCGCAGGCGGCCCCACATGCGCTCGTGCTGGCGGGCCGAGACCGCCAGGCGGTGCAGGGCCAGGAGCGCCTCGGACCGGGCCAGCGCCGAGGCGCACCACGCCGGGTCCCCGCCCATGGCGTCGAGCACGAGATCCCGCCCGGGGCCGTGCACGTAGCGCCGCACGAGGGCGGAGGTGTCGACGAACAGGGTCACGCACTCACCGGCCCCGCAGCTCGTCGAGCACGCTCTCGGGGCGGATGTCGACCGGGGCGTCCTCGGCCTCGGGGGGACCGGGCCGGTCCCGCCGGCCCGGCGGCTGCGCCAGGCCGGCCGCCACCAGGTCGTCGACGGTGAGGGCGGTCACGCCCTCCAGCGGGCCCAGCTGGGCGGCGGGCACGCCGTCGACCGTGACGACGATGCGCTCGCCCCCGGCCGCCCGCCGCACCACCGCGGCGACGTTGTTGCGCAGCTCCCGGATGCCGACCCGTTCCACGCCGACGACTGTAGCACGTGTGTACACACGGCTGGTGGCCGCATGGGCGGATCTGCTCTAGCGTGCCGGCCATGAACTTCGCCTTCTCCGAGGAGCAGGAGGAGCTGCGGCGGATCACCCGGCAGTTCCTCGAGTCGAAGTCGCCCGAGACCGAGGTCCGGCGGCTCATGGACACCACCGAGGGCTACGACCCCGCGGTGTGGGCGCAGATGGCGGGCGAGCTCGGCCTCCAGTCGCTCACCATCCCCGAGGAGTACGGGGGCCAGGGCTACACGTACGTCGAGCTGACCGTCGTGCTCGAGGAGATGGGCCGGGCGCTGCTGGCCGCGCCCTTCTACGCGACCGTGGTGCTGGCCGCCAACACGATCCTCCACTCCGGCGACGAGGCCGCCAGAAAGGACCTCCTTCCCGGCATCGCCTCCGGCGAGACGATCGCCACCCTGGCCCTCACCGAGCCCAACGGCCGCTGGGACCTGTCCGGCGTCGAGGCCACCGCCACCCGCGCCGGCGACGGCTGGACCATCGACGGCACGAAGATGTTCGTGCTCGACGGGCACGTGGCCAACCTGATCATCGTGGCCGCCCGGACCGGCGACGGCATCTCGCTGTTCAAGGTCGACGGCGACGCCGAGGGCCTGACCCGCACGCCGCTGGCCACCATGGACCAGACCCGCAAGCAGGCCAAGCTCGAGTTCTCGGGCGTCCCCGCCACGCTCATCGGCGACGAGAACGGCGGCGAGGCCGTGCTCGGGCGCGTCCTCGACCTGGCCGTGGTGGCCCTGGCCGCCGAGCAGGTCGGCGGCGCCCAGAAGGTCCTCGAAATGTCGGTCGAGTACGCCAAGGACCGGGTGCAGTTCGGCCGTCCCATCGGCTCGTTCCAGGCCATCAAGCACAAGTGCGCCGACATGCTGCTCGAGGTCGAGTCGGCCAAGTCGGCCGCCTACTACGCCGCCTGGTGCGCCGCCGAGCTCAACGACGAGCTGCCCGAGGTCGCCTGCCTGGCCAAGGCGTACTGCTCCGAGGCCTACTTCCACTCCGCCGCCGAGAACATCCAGATCCACGGCGGCATCGGCTTCACCTGGGAGCACCCGGCCCACCTCTACTTCAAGCGGGCCAAGTCGTCCGAGCTGCTGTTCGGCGACCCGACCTACCACCGCGAGCTGCTGGCCCAGCGCCTCGGCATCTGAGCCACGCCGGCGTCCCCCGGCGGCACGTGACCCGCCGGGGGGCGCCGGATGGCGCTCGCCGCCGCCGCCACCGCCCGCTGGGCGCCCGCGCCCAGCCCGTCCAGGTCCGGGTGCGTGGCGAGGTGGGCGGCCAGGGCCCGGTCCAGCGCCCCCGCCGACACGGCCGCCACGGCCACGCTCCCGCCGTGCAGCGGCCGAGCCCCGCACAGGGCGCCGCCGGCCGCCAGGAAGCCCTCCAGCGGGCGCTCCAGGGCCTCGTAGTGGCGCCACCGCCCGGGCAGGGGCACCCACGACGTGACGGGTGACAGGGGCGTGGCCCCGGCCACGACCCGGCTGACGGCCGGCTCGCCGAGGCGGCACGCCGCCGCGGCGAACTCACCCTCCCCGACCGGCACCTCGCCCAGCCCGGCCAGTGCCAGCAGCCACCGGTCCCCCTCGATGGGGACGACGGCGGCGCCCCGGCATCGCGCCGGCGGGCAGGGCTGGACCACGACGGCCGCGGCCCGGTCGCGCCCGCCGGCGCGCCGGTAGAGGCGCCAGGCACAGGCCGGCGGGCGGTCGCCCACCGTCTCGGTCGGGGGGACCAGGCCAGCGGTCGCCAGCCAGCGGGTGGCGGGGGAGCGCCGCCCGCTGGCATCGACGACCAGGTCGCCGTCGATGGCCATCACCGGCCCGCCACCCGCCTGGCGGGAGCCCACCTCCGCGGCCCGCACGCGGCCGCCGCCGTCGGCGGCCAGCCCGCGGGCCTCGAGTCCCGCCCGCACGACGACCCGGGGCGACTCGAGCGCCCGCCGGCGCAGGACGGCGGTCATCAGCTCCCGGCTGGCGGCCAGACCCGGTCCGCCGCCCGGGGCGGGGACCACCAGCGGCACCGCGCCCGCCGCCACCGCGTCGTCCCAGAACCCCGGGACCAGGTGCTCCAGCGCGGCCAGGGCGGCCGCCCCGACCAGCTGGGCGTGGGGGCCCGGTCGGGCGCACCGGGGGGTCCCCACGCGGTCGGCCACGTCGTCGCGCTCGACGACGGTGACCCGCTCGACGTGGCGGCCGAGCGCCAGGGCGGCGGCGAGCCCGGCCGGGCCGGCGCCCACCACGACGGCGTGGGCGACCAGCGGCGGGCGGTGGGGAGCGGCCAGGGCGCGGCGGCGGGGGCGCATGGCGGCGGGGTGGCGGCCGTCAGGCCGGCACCGGGTCCGGA
>DASSUD010000296.1:0-27391 GCA_035707385.1 Acidimicrobiales bacterium | reverse complement strand
ACCGCCCTGGTGGCGCTCGACGGCGAGGCGGTGGAGGCGGCCCTCGCGGGCCACCACGGGTCGGTGTCCACCGAGGACCTGGCCACGCATCCGCTGGTCGAGGCCGCGGTCGCCGGAGCCATGGAGCGGTTGAACGCCGGGCGGGCGCCGGCCGAGCGGATCAGGGCGTGGCGGATCCTGCCCCGCGAGCTGACGGTGGCAGGGGGCGAGATGACCCCGACGCTCAAGGTCAGGCGGTCGGTGGTGGTCGAGCGCTTCGCGGACCTGGTCGACGAGATGTACGCGCGATGACCGCCGCACCGACGGTCCGGGTGCCGCCGGCGCGGTGGCCGCGCGGGCCGTTCGCCCAGATGGTCGCCGCCCTGGCCGGCCGGGCCACCCGGGGGGATCCGCCGCGCCTGTTCACCACCCTGGGTCACAACCCGCGGCTGTTCCGCCGCTGGCTCCCGTTCTCGGGCGCGCTGCTGTACGGCGGCGCGCTGGCCCGCACGGATCGCGAGCTGGTGATCTTGCGCACCGCGTGGCGCTGTGGCTCGTGGTACGAGTGGGCCCAGCACGTCGAGCTGGCGCGCCGGGCCGGCCTGGCGGGCGCCGATGTCGAACGGGTGGCGGCCGGCCCCGAGGCGGCCGGCTGGCGGGACCGCCAGCGCCTGCTGCTCGAGGCGGTCGACGAGCTGCACGACCGGCGGGTCGTCACGGACGCGACCTGGGCGGCGCTGGCCGGGATGCTGGACGAGCGCCAGCTCATCGAGCTGTGCTTCCTCGTCGGCCACTACGAGATGCTGGCCATGACGCTCAACAGCCTGGGCGTCGAGCCCGAGGCCACCTCGCTGGGCCGGTTGGACGGACCGACCGCCGAGGCGGCCCGGCGCCTCGCCCGCCGGCTGCTGGCGGCGCGCGCCGGCGGGGCGTCACCGGCGGCCGGCGCCGTCGGTCACTGACGGAGGAGGGCGGCGCCGGCCACGGGACCGGCTCCCGCGGAGACCAGCAGCACGGTCCGCCCCGCCAGACCCGCCACGCCGGCGCCCCGGTCGAGGGCCAGGCCCAGCGCCGCGGTGTGCGCCCGGCGGGCGGCCCGGGGATCCAGGAACGCGGCGCGGTCGAGGCCGGACGACGCGGCGAGCGCGTCGAGGAGCACCGGGTCCACCGGGTTGGCGACCACCAGGTCGACCTCGCCGGTGCCGATCCCGCGCTCGGCGAGCAGCGCCGCCGCCACGGTGCCGGCGAACGCGCCGGCGTCGGCCTCGGCCCCCGGCGGTCGCGCGATCGTCAGGGTGTTGCGGCCCCCACTGAAGCCGACGGTGGCGCGCCCGCCCTCGGCGCCGCCCCCCGGTTCGTCCGGGCTCCGGCGGGCGAAGGAGATGGCCTCGATGCCGGCGGGCCCCGGTCGCCAGCCGCACACGAACGCGGCGGCCGCCGGGGCGTAGGGGAACCCGGGCGCGAGCCGCCGGCCGGGATCGGCGTCGCTGGCGACGACGAGGGCCCGGCTGATCGTGCCGGCCCGCAGGAAGCCGTCCGCGACCTGGAGCCCGGTCAGCATGCCGCAGGCCCCGTTGGCCACGTCGAAGGAGAAGGTCCCGTGCCCCCCGGCGTGGGGGTCCTCCGGGTTGGCACCGATGTCCTCCTGGATGAGCGCGGCCAGGGCCGGCTCCCCGAGGTTGCGGTCGTGGTAGATGCCGGCGTTCAGCAGCAGGTCGACCTCGGAGGCGTCGATCCCGGCGCGCCGGAGGGCGAGGGCGGCGGCCTCGTCGGCCAGCTTGCGGGCGCTGCGGCCGTGCCGCCAGCCCCCGGTGACCCCGGCTACGGATTCAACGACCGTCGACATGGCACCCCTCCAGGCCCTCGTCCACCGTGAACAGCACCACGCCGATCTCCAGCCCCGAGGCCAGCGCCACCAGCGCCACGGTGTCCCCGGTGTGGAGCCGCCCGGCGTCCAGCTCCTCCACCAGGGCCACCACATGGGTGGTCGACGCCGTGTTGCCGTAGCGGTCGACCGTGACCACCGCGGGGCGGCGCGGCGCACCCCCGAGCGCGGCGGTCACCTCGCGCATGCCGGTGCGGATCGCCCGCGCCGAGGTCTGGTGGGGGATGACGCAGTCGATGTCGCCGATGTGGAGGCCGGCGGCGTCCAGGGCCTCCTGCAGAAGGCTCGGGGTGTCGGCGATGGCCACCTTGTGGATGGCGCGCGACCGGGTGAACATCCGGGCCCCGGGGTGGTGGCGGGCGGGATAGGCGAGGCACAGCCGGCTGTGCTCCGCGACCGTGGTGAAGCCTGCGACCGCGATGCCCGGCTCGCCGGCCTCGGCCCGCTCGACGAGGACGGCGCTGCCGGCGTCGCCGAGGGTGAGCGACGCCAGCTCGCGGCTCACGATCGACCGCACGTGCCGCGCCGCGTTGGTCCCCAGCTGCGAGATGTACTCCCCGCTCACCACCAGCGCCCGGCGCGCCGCGCCCCGGTGCACCCAGTTGCCGGCGATCAGCACCCCCGTCAGGGTGCCGGCGCACGCGTTGGCCACGTCGAAGGTGGTGGCCTGGGTGGCACCGATGGCGTCGGCGACGGCCTGGCTGGTCGGCGGCTCGAGCCACTGCGTGACGCCGTCCCGGTACTTGGTGATGCTGCAGCTCACCAGCAGGTCGATGTCCTCGGCCCGCCGCCCCGACCGGGCCAGGCAGTCGCGCGCCGCCCCGGTCGCCAGGCTCAGCGAGTCCTCGTCGCCCACCGACACGCGGCGGGCCCGTATGCCGGTGAGGCGTTCGAGGTCGATGCGGGTGCGGTGCCGCGTCGAGCTCATGAGCTCGCTCGTCGTCAGCTCCGTGGGGGGGAGGTGCCGGCCGACGCCGGCGATGCGGGCGACGTACGGCGCGGCCTCCTCCCCGGTCGAACGTTCGGTGAGCAGCCACGTCCGGGGTTGTGCCATACCCCCAGCATCCGGCCCCCGGTACCGGGCCACCAGGGGCCAACGGCCCGGGTGAGCGGCGACGTTCGCCCCTGGGTACGGTCTGGAGCGGTCCGTACTGTCTGGCCGATGACGATGAGGCTGACCGACGTCGATGTCGAGGCGCGCTCGCCCGAGCCCCTGCGCTCGCTGATCGGCGGCCCGCGCGCCGCCAACTTCGACGCCATCGCCGCGGAGGCACGCGCGCTGCTGGCCGGTCGGGCCGTCGTCAACGTGAACTCCACCGCCACCGGGGGCGGCGTGGCCGAGCTGCTCCAGACCCTGCTGGCCTACGCGCGGGGCCTCGGCATCGACGCCCGGTGGCAGGTCATCCAGGGTGAGCCCGCCTTCTTCGCCATCACCAAGCGCATCCACAACCACCTCTACGGGACGGCCGGCGACGGCGGGCCGCTGGGGGCGGCGGAACGCCGGACCTACGAGGCGACCCTGCACGGGCACGCGGCGGAGCTGGCCACCACCGTCCGGCCGGGTGACGTCGTCCTACTCCACGACCCGCAGACCGCGGGGCTGGCGGCGGCGGCCCGGCAGGCCGGGGGCATCGTCGTGTGGCGCTGCCACGTCGGTGTCGACGTCGCCGGCCCCGAGGTGGAGCGGGCCTGGACGTGGTTGCGCCCCTACATCGACGACGTCGACGCCTTCGTGTTCTCCAAGCGATCCTTCGCGCCGGACTGGATCGACGGTGCGCGCGTCCACGTGATCGCACCCTCGATCGACCCCTTCTCGGCCAAGAACTACGACATGCCGGACGACGAGGCCGCCCGGGTCCTGCGCTACGCAGGGCTCCTCGCGGGTGAGGACCGCCCGGAGCCCGCCCCCTTCGTGCGCCGCGACGGCTCGGTGGGCCGGGTCGACCGCCACGTCGACATCCTCCAGACCGGGCCGCCGCCCCCGAGCGACGCGCCCATCGTGGCCCAGCTGTCGCGCTGGGACCGGTTGAAGGACATGGCCGGCGTCATGGCGGGGTTCGCCGAGCACGTCGCCGGCACCACGGACGCGCACCTGGTGCTGGCCGGACCGGCCGTGACCGGTGTGGCCGACGACCCCGAGAGCGCGCAGGTGCTCGACGAGTGCACCGTTCTGTGGCGGTCGCTGCCCCACGCGCAGCGGTCCCGGGTCCACCTGGCGTGCACCCCGATGCGCGACCCGGACGAGGCGGCGGCCATCGTCAACGCCCTCCAGCGCCACTCCGCCGTCGTCGTGCAGAAGAGCCTGGCCGAGGGCTTCGGCCTGACGGTGGCGGAGGCGATGTGGAAGGGGCGGGCGATCGTGGCCAGCGACATCGGAGGCATCGGCGAGCAGATCGTGGACGGCGAGCACGGCCTGCTGCTCGACGACCCGGCCGACCTGGCCACCTTCGGGGCCGCGGTGCGGCGCCTGCTTGGCGACCCGGCCCTGGCGCAGAAGCTGGGGGGCAACGCGCGGCGGCGGGCGGCGGAGCTTTTCCTGCCCGACCGCCACCTCGAGCAGTGGGCCGCGCTGCTGGCCGTGGCCGTGGCCGGGTGACCGCCCGGTCAGTCCTGCCGGCGCCCGAGGGTCACGCGGAGCGCCTCCAGGCCGGTGTAGCGGGGCCGCCAGCCGAGCTCGCGCTTGGCCTTGGCCGTGTCCATGAGTGCCGGCCTGGTCAGGGCCTCCGCCCAGCCGGCGGACTGGGGGAGGAACGGCAGGGCCGCCACGGCCCGGGCCGCCGCCCGCGCGGCCCCGGCGGGCACCGGCACGGGCGCCAGGCCGAGCTCGCGCGCGATGTCGGCCCCGGTGAGCACCCCGTCGCCCGCGATGTTGTAGGCGCCGGGCGGCCCGGCCGCCACGATGCAGGCGAGGATCGCCTGACCCACGTCGTCCTCGTGCACGAACTGGACGGGGAGCCGGGGGACCGGCGCCGGCAGCCGCACCGGCCACCGGCCGGCGTGCGCGGCCACCCCGCCCAGGCGGCGGGCGAGGGGCTTGAGGAGGCGGGGCACGTCCTTGGCGCCGACGGTGTGCGGCCCCAGCACGATCGACGGGCGCAGGAGGTACAGCTCCACGTCGGGGTGCCGGGCTGCGGCCTCGCCGAGGAGCCGCTCCAGCTCGGCCTTCTCCTGCGCGTAGAACAGGTGGGCGGCCGGCCGGACCGGCCAGTCCTCGGTCAGCAGGTCCGGGTTGTCGGGATGGAAGCCGTAGGCCGCCACCGACGACGCGTACACGAACCGGCGGGCGCCGGCGGTCGCCGCCGCCTCCAGGGCGTTCAGGGTCCCGTCGACGTTGACGGACCGGGTCGTGTCGGACGACGCGTTGCCGAGCACCAGGAAGGCCAGGTGGACCACCACGTCGGCCCCCCGGAACGCCTCCACCAGGGTGGCACGGTCGCGCACGTCGCCCCGGCGGTAGTCCATCTTGGTCCAGCCGTGGACCTCGGGATCGAAGGGCCGGCGGGCGATGCCGATGATCCGCGCCACCCGGGCGTCGGACTGCAGCAGGGGCACGAGCCCGAAGCCGAACGTGCCGGTGGGGCCGGTGACGGCCACGACCAGCTCGGGCTCGGAGGTGCCGGGCACACGGGGACCGTAGCGCGGCCGCCCTCGACGCCCGGGCGAGCCGCCGTACGGGCCGCGACGCGATGAGCGGGCCCCGGCCGGCGCCCGAGGCCCGCTTCGACCCGCTCCGCGGGCGGTGGGTGATCGTGGCGCCCGGGCGTTCCGACCGCCCCCACGGGCAGGGGGCGGGCGCGGGGGGCACACCCGGAGCGCCGCCGGCGGACTGCCCGCTGTGCCCGGGCCACGAGGCCGCCACACCCCCGGAGGTGGCGCGCACGGGTCCCGGGCGGCCGGGCGAGCCGGGCTGGCGGGTGCGGGTGGTGCCCAACCGCTACCCGATCGTGGCCGGAGGCACCGGGCCCTCCGGCGGGGACGACCTCCGTCGCCGGGCCCCGGCCCGGGGCGCCCACGAGGTGGTGGTGCTGTCCCCGGACCACGGGAGGTCGCTGGCCCGGCTGGGCGATGCCGAGGTGGCCGAGGTGCTGCTCGTGCTCCGGGACCGTGCCCGCGTCCACGCCGGCCGGGGGCGCGCCGCCTGCCAGGTGTTCGTCAACCACGGGCCGGAGGCCGGCGCGTCCCTCGGCCATCCCCACGCCCAGCTGGTCGCCACCGAGTGGGCCCCGCAGGACCTGGTGGACGAGGCGGCCCGGATCGGCGACGGGCCGGGCTGCGTGGTCTGTGCCGAGATCGAGCGCCACCGGGCCGAGCCCGCGCTGGTCGTGTCCTCGGGGGAGGCCGAGCTGTGGTGCCCGTGGTGGTCGGGCACCTCCTACGAGCTGCTGCTGGCCCCCCGGCGCCACCGGGCCCGCTTCGAGGACGCGGGCACCGAGGTGCCGGCGGTGGGGGCGGCGCTGCGGGACGGCCTCGCCCGGCTCGACTCGCTGCTCGGCGACCCGCCGTACAACCTCGGGATCCACTCGCGCCCCGCGGGGGCCGGCGGGGGAGGGCACTGGCACGTCCACGTGTGGCCCCGCGTGCAGCGCGACGCCGGGTTCGAGCGGGCCACCGGGACGCTCGTCACCACCGTCGATCCGGCGGACGCGGCGGCCCGGCTCCGCCGGTCGCGGTCGTGAGGTCCCCGTCGGGCCTGTCGGTCCAGTCGACCCAGTCGACGCCGCTGGCCTCGACGTAGGCGCTCACCGCCGTGCCGAGCGTCGGGTACACGCCGCCGGCCCGGAGGCGGGGGCCGAGCCCGAACCGGGCGAGCCGGTCCTTGACCGGCCCCTTGAGCTCGGCGAGGACGAGCCGGATGCCCTGGGCGTCCAGCGAGTCGTACAGCTGCTCCAGCACGTCGGCGGCCGTGGTGTCGATGTCGGTGATCGGCTCGGACGCCACCACCACCCAGCGGACCGGCTCCGGCGACTCGGCCACGGACCGGTGGACGAACTCGGCGAACAGCTCGGCGTTGGCGAAGAACAGCGGGGCGTCGAACCGGAGCATAAGGAGCCCGGGAACACGGCGGCCCCCCGGGTGCCGGGCCCGGTCGTGGTAGCCCTTGCGCCCGTCGACCCGCACGAGCTCGGCGACGTGTGGTCGCCACGCCTTGGCGACGAAGGCGGCGAGCGACAGCGACACGGCGGCCACGACGCCCCACAGCACGCCCAGGACCGCCACGCCTGCGAAGGCGAGGACGGCGAGCCCGAACTCCCGGCGATCGACGCGGGCGAGGCGGACGGTCAGGGGCACGTCGACGATCGTGAGCACCGCGGCGATCACCACGGCGGCCAGCACCGAGGTCGGCAGGTGGCGGGACAGACCGGGCGCGAGGACCACGACGAGGGCCACCGCGGCCGCACCCACGAGGCCGGTGACCTGCGTCCTGGCCCCGCTGGCCTGCGCCACCGGCGTGCGCGACGCGCTGGCCGACACGGGGAAGCCCCCCGCCACGCCGCAGGCCACGTTGGCCGCGCCGAGCGCCGCCATCTCCCGGCTGCCGTCGACGCCGCCGGGGCTCGTGGCGAGGGCGCGGGACAGCACGGCGGTGTCGGCGAACGCGACCACGGCGATGCCGAGGGCCGGGCCGGCGAGCGCGACCACGTCGGACCCGGCGAGCGACCCCCAGGCCGGCGCGGGCACCCCGGACGGGAGCGGCCCGACGACCGGCACGGAGTCGAGCCCGAGGGCCCAGACGAGGCCCGTGGCGGCCGCCACGGCGATGAGCAGGCCCGGCGCCCGGGGGGCGACGCGCCGGAGCAGGACCACCAGCGCGAGCGAGCCCACGCCGATGGCGGCGGCGGCCGGCACCACCTCGCCGTCGCGGATCCCGCGGGCGGCGGCGGCTGCCCTCGAGAGCAGGCCCTCGGCATCGACGCTGAACCCGAGCAGCGCGGGGATCTGCCCCACGACCACCACCAGGGCCACGCCGCTCAGGTAGCCCAGCCGGATCGGCTTGGAGAGCAGCTCGGACACGAAGCCCAGGCGCAACGCCCCCGCGGTCACGAGGATCACGCCGACGAGCAGCGCCAGCACGCCGGCCAGGGCGACCCGCCGCTCCTCGCCCGCCGCGCCGGCGGCGGCGAGCGGGACGATGGCCGCGGCGATCAGCGGGGCGAGCGACGAGTCCGGCCCGAGGACCAGCACACGCGACGGGCCCACCAGCGCGTAGGCGACCAGCGCGGCCACCGTGGCGTACAGGCCGGTCTCCGGGGGGAGGGCTGCGACGGTGGCGTAGCCCATCCCGGCCGGAATGAGGAGGGCCGTCACCATGACGCCGGCGCCGACGTCCCGGGCCAGGTCGGACCGGCGGTAGGACTCCAGGCCGCGGCGCCGCCACCAGCGACCGGCCCAGCGGTGCGCCGGACCGGTCAACGCCGCCGCTCGCGCTCCGGAGCGACCAGGCGGCTGCCGACCACCACGCCCAGGTCGTGATCGACGTGCCAGAGCAGCCCGCAGCCGGAGCAGTGGTCGTAGCGCACGCCCTCGGGCGTCACGACGAACTGCATGGGCTCCTCGTCGCCGCACACCGGGCACTGGGCGCGGCGCCTGTCATCCGCCTCGACCACGACGTCGCTGAGTCGTATCACCACGTCGGCCGAGCCGACCTCGTCGCTCGGGAGCGCCCAGTCGGCGGCCTCGGGACCCTCGTTGCTCTGAGCCCGGATCACCTCTCACCTCCGGGGTCCGCGTGGACGTGCGCGTCCACGCGGACCATCGTGCACCGGCCGGTCGGGCCGCGGCAGGGCAGGACGCCACCGATCGGCGGGTCGTTGGGCCTGCCGCCGCCCCTACGGAACCACCACCAGGGGGCACGATGCGTGGTGGGCGACCTGCTGGGTCACCGAGCCGAGCAGGAGCCCGGCGAAGCCGCCCTGCCCCCGCGAGCCCACGACCAGCGCCTCGGCGCCGCGGGCCGCGCCGAGCAGGGCCGACGCCGCCGGGCCGGGCAGGAGGCGGCGGGTGACAGGTGCCGTGAGGCCACTGGTGTCGTGCCCGGCGACCACCTTGTCGAGCAGGACCTGCGCCTCGTCCTCCACGGCGCCGTACTCGGCGGCAAAGCCGATGGCGGGGCCCAGCGCCGGGTACGCGACCTCCCACACGTGGACCACTTCGAGCGGCGCACCGCGGCTGCGGGCCTCGGAGATGGCCCAATCCAGCGCCCGGTCGGAACCGGCCGACCCGTCCACCCCGACGACGATGCGCCGCCGGCCGGCCCTGGGGGGCTCCGCCGCGCCGCCGGGGACGATGGCGAGGGGCCCGGTGGTGTGGTGCAGGCACTGCCGACTGACCGAGCCCAGCAGGAGGCCCCGGAGGCCGCCCACTCCCCGGGCCCCGACCACCAGGAGGTCCGCGGCCGCGGCCGCCCCCAGCAGGGCGCGCGACGCCACGCCGAACTCGACCCGCCGTTCGATCCCGGCGCTGCGCCCGGCGCCCACGGCGGCCTCGACGGCCGCCGCCAGCGCCGCGGCGGCCTCGCCCGCCCCGAAGCCCGGATCGAACGTGTGCCCGTCACCTGCGTGCCTCGGGGGGACGAAGCCCCACGCGAACAGCGCCACGACGTGGTCGCCGCGGCGGAACGCGTGCTCGTGGGCCCACCGGAGTGCGGCGAGGGAGTTCGGGGAGCCGTCGACGCCGACGATGATCTCTGCCATGGGCCCAGCATTCGCCGGCCCGTCCCGGCCCGAAAGGGTCGGGGGCCGCCGGGGCACGAGGCCGATCGACGGCGCGCCGAGGTCCTTCGGCCCTGTTCGTCCGGACCCGGGCCGCGGAACGCTGGGCCCATGACGACGAACACCTCGACCGCAGGCTCCCTGCCGGTGTCGGTCCTGAGCGGCGACTCGGTCGCCCGGGTGGCGGCCGGCGCCACGCTCCTCGATGTCGCCGACGCCCTCGTGGCCAGCGGCATCAGCGCCCTGGTCGTGGGCGACGGTGACGACCCGGTCGGGATCGTCACCGAGCACGACCTGGTCGGCGCGCTGGGGGAGCGGCGGGACCCCGCGGCGACGACGGCCGCCGACGTCGCCCACACCACCCTGGTGTGGTGCGACGCGGATGCCACCGTGGCGGAGGTGGCGGAGCTCATGATGGAGCGGTACGTCCGCCACGTCCTGATCGAGGACCAGGGCCGGCTCGTCGGGATCGTGTCGGGCCGCGACCTGCTCGGGGCCTACGCCTCGGCCGACCTCGGCCCGGAGGCCGAGGGCGACTGATCCGCGGCGAGCCGGGCCACGAAGCCGTCGACGCTGGCGATGGACGGGTAGTCGCGCTCGGGGATGTCGATGCCCGTGTCCTCGTAGACCGCGGCGACGAGGTTGAGGAAGTCCATCGAGTCGAGGTCGGCCGCCTCCTGGAGCGGGGCGGCGGGGTCGATCGTGGCCAGGTCGACCTCGGGGGCGATGCGGCGCAGCAGGCGGGCGAGCAGCGCCCGGGCCTCGACGGGGTTCACAGGTTCTCCGGTCTCACGGCGGCACGTCCAGGGTCGAGAGGTCGCCTTCGGGCAGGCCGAGCTCGCGGGCCTTCAGGAGCCGCCGCAGGATCTTGCCGCTCCGGGTCCTCGGCAGGTGCTGGTCGAAGGCGATCAGGCGGGGCGCCACCGCCGGGCCGAGGCGGGCACGGGCGAAGCCGAGGAGGTCGAGGCGCAGGTCGTCGGTCGGCTCGTGGCCCGGTGCCAGCGTGACGAACGCCTTGACGACCTCGCCCGCCACCGGGTCCGGGACGCCGATGACGCCGGCCTCCACGACCGCCTCGTGGGCCATCAGCGCGCTCTCGACCTCGAACGGGCCGATGAGGTGGCCGGCTGACGTGATGACGTCGTCCGCCCGCCCCACGAACCACAGCCAGCCGTCCTCGTCGTGCCGGACGACGTCACCGGTGAGGTACCAGCCGCCGGCGAAGCTGGCCGCATAGCCGGCGTCGTCGCCGACGTAGCCCCGGAACATCGACGGCCAGCCCGGCCGCAGCGCCAGCTCGCCCTCCACGCCCGGGCGGTCGACGACCCGGACGCGACCGTGGCGCACGGCGGCCCGCCCGGCGGCCCCTCGGGCCAGGACTGCGGCCTCCACCCCGGGCAGGGGCCGGCCCATCGAGCCGGGCCGGATGTCGCAGCCGGCCAGGTTGGCGATCATGATCGCGCCGGTCTCCGTCTGCCACCACGTGTCGTGGACCGGCACCCCGAGGACGTCCTGCCCCCACGACACCACCTCGGGGTTCAGCGGCTCGCCGACGCTGGCGACGAACCGCAGCGTCGACAGGTCGTGCGCCGCGGCGAGGTCCGGCCCCGCCCGCATCAGCAGCCGCAGCGCGGTCGGGGCGGTGTACCAGACGCTCACGCCCGCCTCGCCCAGGACGCGGTACCAGCGCTGGGCCTCGAACTCGCCCTCGTCGACCACGCAGGTGACACCGTGGGTCAGCGGGGCGATGACGCCATAGGACAGTCCGGTGACCCACCCCGGGTCGGCGGTGCACCAGAACACGTCGCCGTCGTGCAGGTCGAGCGCGGTGCGCCCGGTGGCGTGGTGGGCGACGACGGCGTCGTGGACGTGGAGCGCGCCCTTGGGGGTGCCGGTGCTCCCGCTCGTGAAGTGCAGCAGCGCCGCGTCCTCGGGGTCCGTGGGCGGGATCGTGAAGGTGCCGGGGGCGGTGGCCATCGCCTCGGCCAGGTCCAGGCCGCCCTCGGGGCCGGCGACCCCGTCCCCGCCGACGAGGAGGACGTGCTCCAGGCGGGGGAGGGCGTGGCGCACCGGTGCCACCCTGCGCCGGTACAGGTCCGGGGTGGTGACCAGCACCCGGCCGTCGCCGATCGCGAGGCGCTGGCGGACCGGCTCCGGGCCGAAGGCGGGGAACAGCGGGCAGACGACGCTCGTGTTCTTGAGGGTCCCGAGCACCGCGACGTGGAGCTCCGGCACCCGGCCGAGCAACGTGAAGACCGCGTCGCCGCGCCCGACGCCGAGCGAGCGGAGGACGTTGGCGAAGCGGTCGGTCGCCTCGGCGAGCTCGCGGTAGGTGCAGGTGTCGACCTCGCCGCTGCGGCGCAGCCAGCAGACCGCCACGCGCTCGCCGTGGAGGCCTGTGGCGTGGCGGTCCACGGCCTCGTGCGCCATGTTGAGGCCCCGGCCGCCGGGCAGGCCGTCGAGGTCCCGGCGGGCGGCCTCCCAGGTGAACGCGGCCCGCGCCGCGTCGTAGTCGACCACGTTGGGGGTGACGCCGCCCGGCCAGCGGGCCTTGCGGATGGTCGGCCACGGCGGGGTGAGGGACACGGGCCGTCACGTTAGGTCCGCAGCTCCGGTGGCCGGCGGTTGCAGGTCCGTCCCCGGGGCCTGGAGGTCGTGACGTTGGGCCCTGGTGCGGCCGCCGGGCCACGCCCACCATCGCGTTGTGGCCACACGGACATGCGTTGCTGCAGAGATCGGGCACCGGCGGGTGGCGCTGGCGGATGGCGGGCACCTGACGGTCCGGCCGGTCGGGCCCGGCGACGTGGACGGCCTCGTCGCCCTGTACGCCACGCTCGACGCCGAGGACCGCTACCGCCGGTTCTTCTCCGGCTTCGCGCCCCCGCGGGCGTTCTTCCAGCGCCTCGCCGAGGTCCGGGGCCGCGGCGGGTTCGGCGTCGTCGCCGTCGACGACGCGGGCCGGATCGTGGGCGAGGCCAACTACGAGCTGCTCCCCGACGGCGACGGCGAGCTGGGCATGGCCGTCGCCCGCGACTGGCGGGGCTGGCTGGGCCCCTACCTCCTCGACACCCTGGTCGACGCAGCCGCCGCCCGGGGCGTTCCCAACATCGAGGCCGACGTCCTCGTGACGAACGGGCGGATGCTGTCCCTGCTGCGGGACCGCGGCTACGCGACGCTGCCGTCGAGCGACTGGGTCAGCCTGCGCTTGATGGTGGGCACCGCGGGCCACACGCCCGTGTGGCCCGAAGGCGGGCCGGGCACGCCCGACCGCACCCGCCCCCGGGTGCTCGTCGAGGCGCCGGGGGGCCGCTGGCACGGCACGCCGGAGGCGGAGGCCGCCGGGCTGGCCGTGATCACGTGCTCCGGCCCGCGCGGGCCGCGTCCCCGGTGCCCGGTGCTCGCCGGCCGGCCCTGCCCCCTGGCCGCCGGCGCCGACGCCGTGGTCGTGGCCCACGCGCCCGACGACGATCGCTGGGCGACCCTGGTCCGGGGCCACTCCGACCTGCACCCCGGCGTTCCGGTGTGCATCGAGGCTCGGTCGGGTCCCGACCTGGCGGTGCCGGCCGTCGAGCGGGCGGCGCGCCGCCACCGGCGCGCCCATCCGTTGCCGAACATCCCCAGCACAGGAGGTGCGTCATGCACGCCGTAGACACCGTACGCAAGATGCCGGCCACCGTCCCCCGGGACAGCACCATCACCGAGGCGGCCGAGGCCATGGATCGGCTGGCGGTCGGTGCCCTGGTGGTCGTCGAGGACGGCGGCCAGCCGGTCGGCATCGTCACCGACCGCGACCTCGCCGTGCGGGCGGTCGCCCGCCGGTTGAGCCCCGACGCCCGGATCGACGCGGTGATGTCGACCGACCTCGTCACGATGGCGGCCGACGCGGACCTGCGTGACGCCCTCGCCGTGTTCGAGGAGCACGCGATCCGCCGGCTGCCGCTGGTGGCCGACGGCCAGCTGGTCGGCATGGTCACCGTGGACGACCTGTTCGTCGACCTCACGGCCGACCTGACGCGCCTCGTCCGCCCGGTCACCGGCCAGGTGCTGTTCGGGCACCGGGAGCCGGTGGCACCTGCGGTCACGTCCTGACGGCACCGCAGCGGCGCCCGGGGGCGGTGACGGGGCCCGGGCGACCACGATCATGCGGCGGGACGCGGCGGTGAGCGGCATCCCGTCGCCGCCATGGGCGTCGACCGCCACGAAGCCGGCGTCGAGCAGCCAGTCCCGCAGCTCGGTGTAGCTGAACATCCGGACGAAGAACGCGACGTGGCGGACCCGGCCGTCCCGGACGATCGTGCGTCGGGCGTGGCTCCGCCCCGCCACCGGGTCGTAGTCCCGCCCGTCGATCTGGAGGGCACCGTCGACCTCGGTCACCGTCGAAGACCGGGCCCCAGGGCAGGGCCCGCATGTCGCCCCTGCACTAGCCGACCTCGACGCCCCGGCGCGCGGCGTCCCGGCGGGCCAGGTCGAGGGACAGCGGCGTGGCGTCGAGCCCGGCGACGCGGGCGCCTCCGGCCGCCAGCCGGTTGGCGATGCGGCCGTGGCCGCAGCCGAGGTCGAGAACGTCGCTGCCCGGGCCCAGCTCGCCGAGACGGGCCACCAGGCCCGCCTCGGCGTCGTCGGAGGCCTCGGTCTGGCTGGCCCCGAGGAACAGCAGGTAGTCCTCGTCGAACAACGCCTCGATGGGCCAGTCCTCCACCCGGACCGCCGCTCAGCCGTCGTCGGCCAGGACGTAGCGGGGGCCGGCGCCGAACTGGGCCGCCCGGTCGCCGGGGTTGGCCAGCCGGCAGGTCTGCAACGACAGGCACCCGCAGCCGATGCAGCCGTCCAGCCGGTCGCGGAGGCGCTCGAGCAGGGCGATCTGCTCGTCCAGCCGGGGACGCCACTGGCGCGACAGGCGGGACCAGTCCTCCTTGGTGGGCGTGCGCTCGTCGGGCAGCGACGAGAGGGCCCGGCGGATCTCCTCCAGGCTCAGGCCGACCTTCTGGGCCACCCGGATGAACGACACCCGGCGCAGCACGTCCCGGTGGTAGCGGCGCTGGCCGCCCGCGGAGCGGTGCGACGAGATCAGCCCCTCGGCCTCGTAGTAGCGGAGCGCGGAGGGGGCCACGCCGGTCCGCTCGCTGAGGGCGCCGATGCCCAGCCCGTGGTCCATGGGGCCACGGTACCGCCGAAACCTCCACCTGCCTTCAGGTTCATCCGGCTCGGCAGGTTGTGGCACGGCGTGTGACGGTTACGGCGCGGTAGGGTTCAGCCATGGCCGATGCCGCCCAGGCCGACGTCGCCCCCCGGCCGGCGCGCACGCGCCGCCCGGCGGTCGGGTCGACCCGCCGGGAGCAGCGGCGCGCCGAGTTGCTCGACGCCGCGCTGCGGGTGATCCGCCGGGGCGAGGGCCGGGTGGCCATGGAGGACATCGCCGCCGAGGCCGGCATCAGCCGGCCCATCCTCTACCGGCACTTCGGCGACGCCACCGGGCTCTACGGCGCCGTGGCCGACGACTTCTGCCGCGAGCTGCTGTACCGGCTGAGCCGGTCGCTGCGAGGCATCCCGCCGGGTCACGACCTGCTGCGCCGCCAGATCATCACCTACCTCGAGTTCCTGGCCGAGGACCCCGAGGTCTACCGGTACCTGAACCGCCAGGTGCCGACCGACCGCGCCCGCTCGGTCACCCACCACAGCGGGTTCTCCCGGCTGGTGGCCGACAGCACGGCCGAGCACCTGCACGGGGCGGGCTGGGGCCGGCGCATGTCGGTGGTCGGGGCCGACCTGTTCGTGGGCGGGCTCGAGGCCGCGGCCAGCCGCTGGGTCGAGGAGCCCACCTGCACGGCCGACGAGCTGGCCGACCGGCTGACGGCGGTGCTGTGGAACGGCTTCGTGTACGGCGGGCTGCCCCGCCGGGTCGAGTCGATCGGCTAGCCACGGCCGGCTCGGGCAGCTCCCCGGTGTAGCTGCCGGCGTCGACACCACTCTGGCGTTCGTTCGTGTCGTTCTCCGACACGAACGAACGCCAGAAGCGGTACCGGGCTCAGGCCAGCGGGGGGAGCGGGCCGAAGAACCCGCCGATGCGGGACAGGCGCCCGTCGTCGGCCACGATGCCGACGTCGATGCCCTCGACGGCCACGGTGCCGTCGGCGCCGGCCAGGTGCCAGCCGAAGCGGACGAGCCCGTGGTGGGCGTCGATGCCGGTGGTGCGGGCGATCACATGGCCGGGGAACTGGCCCCGCAGCTGGGTGACCATGGCGTTGAGGCCGTCGTGCCCGCTGGCCTGGGCCAGCGGGTCGACGTAGGCGCCGTCCTCGGTCCACGCGGCGGCGATGAGCTCGGCCCGGCGGGCCTCGTCCGACTCGTTCCACATGGCGACGTAGGCGTCGATCGCCGGGGTGGCGTCGGTCTCGGTGGGGGATGTCGTCGTGTCGGTCATGGGCCCACCGTGCGCCCCGCCGGGGGGCCGGGCCATTACCTGACGGGTAGGCGCCGCCGTGACGGGCCGCCGTTAGGGTCGTCCACGATGGCGAACCTGATCTCCGCCGCCCCCGCCCCGAGGGCGATGACCTCCGCCCCGGGCGTGGGTGGCCTGCTGCGGGACTGGCGCCGCCAGCGACGCCTCAGCCAGCTCGACCTCGCCAACGAGGCGGCGGTGTCGGCGCGCCACCTCAGCTTCGTGGAGACCGGGCGGTCCCGGCCCAGCCGGGAGCTGGTGCTGCACCTGGCCGAGCGGCTCGACGTGCCCCTCCGGGAGCGCAACACGCTGCTGCTGGCGGCGGGCTACGCCCCCAGCTATGCCCAGACTCCCCTGGAGGCGGAGGAGATGGCCCCCGTGCGCGAGGCGCTCGACCGCATCCTGGCCGGCCACGAGCCGTTCCCCGCGCTGGTGGTGGACCGCTGGTTCGACGTGGTGGCGGCCAACGCCTCGGCGCTGGCGGTCATGAGCGACGGGGCGGCGCCGCACCTGCTGGCCCCGCCGGTGAACGCGCTGCGGGTGACCGTGCACCCCGAGGGCCTGGCGCCCCGGATCGTGAACTTCGGGGAGTACGCCACCCACCTGATCGACCGCCTGCGCCGCGAGCTCGCCACCCACCGCGACGAGCGGGTCCAGGCCCTGCACGACGAGCTGTGCTCGTACCCGGGGGTGGCCGGCTCGCCCTCGCCGGGCGACACCGCCGCGGCGCTGTTCGTGCCGCTGGTGCTGCGGACCGGGGAGGGCGAGCTGACGTTCTTCTCGACCGTGGCCACCTTCGGCACGGCCCGGGACGTCACCGTGGCCGAGCTGTCGATCGAGTCGTTCTTCCCGGCGGACGAGGCCACGGCCGCGGTGCTGCGGGCCCGCTGGGCTACAGCAGGCTGAGCTGCGTGTCGGCATCGGTGCCGGTGTCGGCGTCGGCGCGGGTGTCAGCGTCGGTGCCGGTGTCGGCATCGGTGCCGGTGTCAGCGTCGGCGCTGGGTGCTGCGGTGCCCGGGCGGAGGGTGACCGGGGTCGCCGGCGCCTGCCCAACCAGGTGCTCGGGGTCGTCCCTCTCGGGGGGCGTGCCGCCGTGGCGGGCCACCAGGGCGGCCACCGTGGCGGCCAGGGCCCGCTGGTCGGCCGCCGGGGCGTAGGCCCGGTCGCGGTAGCGCCGCCGGTAGTCGGCCACCAGGTGGGGGTGGGTGTCGGCCAGCCGGGACAGGAACACGTCGCCGACCCCGGGCCGCAGGTGCAGCAGCACCGTCGACACCGAGCGCGCCCCCGCCTCGACGCACGCCTTGACCACCGCCTCGAGCTGGTCAGGCCGGTCGGACAGCCCGGGCAGCACGGGGGCGACGAGCACGCCGCAGGGGATGCCGGCGGCGTTGAGCGCCTCGACCGCCCGCACCCGGCGGGCCGGGTGGGGCGTGCCGGGCTCGGTGGCCCGCCACACGTCCTCGTCGAGGGTGCCGATCGACAGGTTGAGGCGGACCGTGGTGCTCCGGGCCGCCTCGGCCAGCAGCGCCAGGTCCCGCAGCACCAGCGTCGACTTGGTGAGGATGGAGAACGGGTTGGCGGCGGAGACCAGGACCTCGACGATGCCCCGGGTCAGCCGGTACTTGCCCTCGGCCCGCTGGTAGGGATCGGTGTTGGTGCCCATGGCGATGAGCTCGCCCGACCAGCGCCGGGGGTCCAGCTCGCTGCGGAGCTGGGACACCGCGTTCACCTTGACCACGATGCGCCGCTCGAAGTCGCGGTCGGCGTCGAGGTCGAGGTAGGTGTGGGTGGGCCGCGCGAAGCAGTAGGTGCAGGCGTGGCTGCACCCCCGGTAGGGGTTGATCGTGTAGCGGAAGCCGAAGGGCGCGCCCTTGACCTCGTTGACGATGCGCCGGGCCCGCACGTGCAGGAACTCCATGCCCCGGAACTCGCCCCGCCCGGGTTGGCGCTCGAACACGGGCTCGTCGAACAGCGTCAACTGGGGTCGGGGCTCCTCGACCTGGTCCCACCGCAGCGCGGTCATGCGCGCACTATAGCGAACGCGTGTTCGCTGGCCCAAGCCCCCCTCAGCGGGCGAGGATCGTGCGCAGCGCGTCCCGGGCGGCGGCGATGGGCTCCGTCGAGCGCTCGCCCTTGGCCATGACGATCGTGCCCTCGATGGCGGCGATCACGAGCGTGGCCAGCGCGTGGGCCTCGGCGGGGGAGCGGCCCTCGGCCTCCATGGCCTGGGCCAGGCGGTCGGTCCAGGCCCGCAGGGCCCTGCCGGTGGCCTCGGCCAGCGCGTCGTGGGCGGAGGCGGCGTCGAGCGCAACGCTGGCCACCGCGCAGCCCTCGCTGTAGTTGGTGCGGTCGAGGTGCTCGACGTAGCCGTCGAAGATCGCCGCCACCGCCTCGCACACCGTGTCGTTCTCGGTCAGATGCCGGTCGAGCCGGGCGGACGCCCGCGCCGCGAACAGGTCGACCGCGGCCGCGGCCAGCTCCTCCTTGCCCCCGGGGAAGTGGAAGTACATCGACCCCTTGGGCGCGTCGGCCTCGACCATCACCTGGTTCAGCCCGGTGGCGGCATAACCCTGGGTCCGCAGGAGCCGGCTGGTCGAGCGGACGAGTCGATCACGTGTGTCCGATGCCACGCCGTCAGCATAGCAATATGATGACTGGTCTATTGACTATGACGACTGGTCTAGTTACGATTTTCCCATGCGACGGCTTCCCCTCGCCCTCACCGTGCGGCCGGCCTCCCCGCCGGATGCCGAGGCTCTCGAGGCGCTGATCGAGCGCTGCAGCCCCGCCACCATCTACCGCCGGTTCCACGGCGCCGGCGACCGGCCGGCCCGGCGGGAGCTGGCCCGCATCGCCGCCCCCACCGCCACCCACCGCTCGGTCGTGGCCGTCTCCGCCGGCGGCGAGGTGCACGGCACGGCCACGCTGGCCTGGGGCCGCGACGGCACGGTCGAGGCGGCCTTCCTGGTCGAGGACGCGTGGTTCCGGCGTGGCGTCGGGCGCGTGCTGTACCAGGGCCTCGCCGCCGAGGCCCGCCGTGCCGGCGTCACCACCGTGTCCGCCACGGTGCAGGCCGACAACGAGCGGGCGATCCGCTTCCTGCTGGCCGTGGCCGCCGGAGCCAGCTCCCGCTACGCGGGCGGCGGCGAGGTGGTCGTGACCATCCCCGTCCCCCCGGCCGCACCCGCGGCCGCCCCTGCCGAGGAGGCAGCCTGATGCCCCGCTCCCGTCCCGACACGTCCGTGCTCCGCGACGCCACGCCCTTCACCCGCTACGACGACCGCACGCTGGCGCCCCTCGCCCGCCACGCGGACCGCTTGGACCTCCGGCCCGGCACCCCCCTGGCCCGGCGGGGCGAGCGGGCCCGCGAGGCCGTGGTCGTCGTGGCGGGCGAGGCCGTGGCCGTCGGGTGCGGCGGGGTCGAGCGCCTCGGTCCCGGCGCCTGGATCGGCGCCCGCGAGGCGCTGGCGGGCGCCGCCCACGGCGTCACCGTGGTGGCCGGCGACGACCTCCGGGTGGTGGTGCTGCCCGTCCCGGCGCTCCGCTGGGCCGAGCAGATGCTGCCCGGCCTGCTCCCGCAGCCCGAGCCGTTGCCGGGGGCGGGGACCGGCGCTACAGCCAGTCGCGCCGCCTGAACACCAGGTACAGCGTCAGCGACAGCAGGCCGATGAGGCCGGTCGCCACCACCACGCCCGTGCGCTCCCCGCTGCCCGGGAAGGGCACGTTCATGCCGTAGTAGCCGGTCACCAGCGTGGGCACGGCGATGATGGCGGCCCAGCTCGACACCTTCTTCATCACCTGGTTCTGCCGGTAGTCCCGCAGGCTGAGGTTGGCCTCCACCAGCGACGTCACCACGTCGCGCAGCGTGTCGGCCGCCTCGCTGACGACCAGCACGTGGTCGTAGAGGTCCTGGAAGTACGGCCGGATCTCCGGGGCGACGACGTCGAGGTCGCGGTGAACCAGGGTCGAGAGCGCCTCGCGCAGCGGCGCCACCAGCCGGTAGAAGCGGGTGAGGGTGCGGCGCGTGTCGAACCACTCGCGCTGCTGGTCGGGCCCGAGCGGGGTGTCGCTGAAGATCCTGTCGCTGACCTCGTCGTAGTAGTCGTCCAGCCGCTCGATCGCGTCGAAGTAGCCGTCCACGATCACGTCCAGCAGGGCGTGGACCATCACCCCGACGCCGGCCCGCAACAGCTCGGGCGATCGCTCGAGCCGCTCCACCACCGCGTCGAGGGTGAAGCCGTCGTCTTCACGCACGGTCACCAGCCAGCCCGGCCCGATGAAGGCGTCGATCTCGGTCGAGCGCAGCTCCCGGCCGGTGCCGTCCTGGCCGACGGCGTGCACGGCCAGGAAGGCGTGGGTGTCGTACAGGTCGAGCTTGGACCGCTGGTGCGGTTCCAGCGCGTCCTCGATCGCCAGCTCGTGGAGCCCGAGCTCCGGCGCCAGCTCGTCCAGGGCCGCGGGCTCGGGCCGGCACAGGTCGACCCAGACGAGCGTGTCCGGGTCGGCCAGGCGCTCCGAGAGCTCCGACGGCGGGAAGTCCCGGGCGTCGAGAACGCCCTTGCGGTAGGCGCGGGTCGTGGCGCTCATCGGCACCAGTGAACCACCGCTTGCGCTCGGCCCGGTGGTCCTGGCTAGGGTGCCTGTGTCACCGGGGTAAACAGCCTGTAGGGGGCCGCAGTCATGCCGGGGATGACGACCGTGCGCAGAGTCCTGCCCGCGCTCGCGGGCCTGACGCTGCTCGCCGGCTCGCTGGCGGGCTGCAACTGGCCCGAGCGGACGCGCTACGTCCACCCGGTGTTCGCCGCCTACGACGTGACCCCGGGCGTCGTCTACCGCCAGACGACCCGCTGGAACGGCGAGCCGATCCAGCTGAAGCTGGACGTCTACCAGCCCCGGGGCGACACCAAGGCCGAGCGGCCGGTGATGATGTGGATGTTCGGCGGGGGCTGGCGCTTCGGCGACCGCAACCAGCTGGCCACCCTGGCCCAGGACTCGGCCCGGCGCGGCTACGTCGGCGTGACCATCGACTACCGCACCCGCGGCGACCAGGACCCCTTCGACCTCCTGGCCGCCGAGATCGACGCCTACGACGACACCATCGCCGCCATCCAGTGGCTCCAGGACAACGCGGCCACGTACCGGATCGACCCCGACGCCATCGTGCCCGCGGGCTTCTCCGCCGGCGCCATCAATGCCCTGCACGCCGTGTGGCGCCCCGGCACGCGGGGGCCGTCCGACACGCCGGCGGCCGGCGCCGTCGCCGCCTCGGGGCTGAGCTTCACCCCGGCGCCCGCGGGTCGGCCGCCGGTGTGGATGTTCAACGGCACCGCCGACCCGATCGTGCCCTACAACGTGGCCAGAGCCGTGTGCGACCAGGCCAACGCGGTCGGCAGCACGTGCCTGATGCAGACCACCGAGGGCGGCGGCCACACCATCCCCGCGAACTTCTCGCCGATCTCGCACGACTTCGTGTTCGAGCGCATCCTGTGGCCCCTCGGCTACCGCCCCGAGGTCGTCCCCCCGGGCGCCTGACCGTCGCTACGCTGCGGCCCACGACGACCGACGACGACATCCCGGCGTTCTGGGCCGAGGACAGCACCCCCTTCGCCGCCGATCCGCCGCCGGCGCAGCCGTGCCGGATCGTGCTGCGCCAGATCGACGACGACGCGTTCTCGCTGCAGGAGCGGCTCGTCGTGACGTGGCCGCCGGGCCCCGGTGGGTCGACACTCGTGATCGAGCCCGCGTCGCTGACGCACACCGACCTGGCGTCGATCCCGAGCTTCTTCGGCTGGTTCGCCCGCCGCCACGGCCGCCACACCCCGGCGGCGCTGGTGCACGACCTCCTGGTCGGCAACGGCGGGGGCCCGGTTCCGCCGGCCCTGCCCCCGGCGTGGCGGCTCAGCCCGGAGGAGGCGGACCTGCGGTTCCGGCAGCTGTTGCTGGCATCGGGCGTCCCGCCCGTGCGGTCGTTCCTGATGTGGACCGCGGTGGTGGCCAACACCCGGTGGAAGACGCCCCACAAGCGGCTGGGCCTCGTGCTGTGGGGCGTCGTCGCCGTCATCGGCTCCGCAGCCTTCGTCGGGGGCCTGGTCGCCGGCGTGCCCGGGGCCGTGGCCGCCGGCCTGGTGGCCCCCGCGATCGCGGCGGTGCTGTGGGGCAGGCAGTACCTGGCGGGCGTCGTCGCCGGGTATTCGCTGTGGTGGGCCCTGTTCGGGTCGGTGCCCGGCTGGGTGGCCTACAAGGTCTACGAGCTCGTCGAGTGGGTGGTCTACGTGGCCCGCAGGCGGCGGCTCGGGGGCATGGACACCCCCCGGGAACCCGGTGCCGCACCCCCGGTGCCCTACGAGGCGCGCTGAGCCCTCCCCGGCGCGTCCCGGGGGCGTAGCGTTGGCCCATGGTGAGTCGGGTCGGCGGTCCGGCCGAGGTGCGGGCGAGGGGCGGCGCGTCGGTCAGCCCCTCCACGCTCGGCGTGCTCACCGACATGCCGGTGCTCGTGGTGGCGGGCACCACTGCCCCGATCGGCGACGACCTGGCGGTGCGCCTCCTGCCCGCCCTCAAGGCCACCGTCGGCTTCGCCGCCGAGCGGGGCGTGGCCCTGGTCACCGGCGGGACCGACGCCGGCGTGTTCCACCTGCTGGGCCTGGCCCTGTCCTCGGCTCGCGCCCGGCCGCCCATCGTCGTGGGAGTCGCGCCCGACGCCCTGGTGGTCGGGGCCGGCGGCTCGCCCGGCGCCGGCCAGGCGCCGGTCGACCCCCAGCTCGACGTGCTCGTGCGGGTCCCCGGGGAGGCCTGGGGCGACGAGACCCTGCCGCTGTCCCGCCTGGTGGCGGACATCGCCGGCGCCGAGCCGTCGGCCCTGCTGCTGGCGGGTGGCGGGGAGGTCAGCCGGTCCGACCTGCGCGAGCACCTGGCGCAGGGCCGGCCGGTGGTGGCCCTCGACGGCACCGGCCGCCTGGCCGACTCGCTGGCCGGCGACATGACGGGTGGCGGGGACGAGCACGACGACGACCTGCGGGCCCTGGTGGCCGCAGGCGAGGTGACGAGCGTCCCGCTGGACGACGTGCGGGCGCTGCACCGCCACCTGCGCCGGATGCTCGGGCGCCGGGCCCGCCCCCGCCCCGCGGCGACCGGCGGCGTGCGGGCCGTGCTGCCGAAGCCGAGGTTCCGGCCCGCCAAGCCACCCGCGCCGGTGCCGACGGCCCGGGCGGCCGAGTTCCCCCTCATCCAGGGCCGGGTGGCCGAGGCGGAGCGACTCGTGTACCCGGCCTTCGCCGAGTGCGACCTGCGGGCCCGGAAGGAGCAGAACCGCAACCGCTGGTACTCGCTGCTGGCCATCCTGGGGGCGCTGGGAACGACCGCGGCCAGCGCCGCCCAGGTGTGGCTGTCGTCGTCGGTGTGGCCCGGCGTGGTGGTGGCGACCCTCGGCGGGGGGACGTCGGTGCTGACCTCGGTGGCCCGGCGTCAGGGCACGCTCAGCAACTACCTCGACGCCCGGACCCGGGCCGAGCGGCTGCGGTCGCTGTACTTCGTGCACCTGGCCCGCCCGCCGGCGCCCACGGTGGCCGGTGCCCACCTCGACACCGACGACCTGGAGAAGCGGGTGAAGCAGATCATGTCGGGACCGGCGTCCGCATGACCGCCGGCTGGGAGCGCGAGTACCTGGAGGCCTACCGGCGCTACCGGTTGGAGGACCAGACCGCCTACTACGGCGTCCGGTCCCGGATGTTCGAGCGGTCGCGGCGCCGGGTCATCAACGCGTCGGCCACGTTCATGATCGCGGCCGCCTTCTTCGGCGCCCTGGGGGCGGCCGACGCCGACCGGCGGTCGGCGTGGGCGTTCACCGGGGCGGTGGTGGCGGCGATCGGCACCGCGCTGACGTCGTTCGAGTCCGCCTTCGGGCTGGAGCGCTACAGCCGCCTCTACGACGAGGCCCACCGCGCCCTGGCCCTCGCCGCCGCGGAGGCACCGCGGGCCGAGGACCTCGACGGACCGGGAGGCGAGGCCCGCCTGCAGGCGTTCGTCGACCGGGTGGAGGGCATCCTCGTCGACGAGGTCGACTCGTGGTCGTTCTACAGCCGGCTGCCGGGTGCCTCGGAGGCCGAGATCGCCGCGGCCCGCCCGCCCCCGATCTGACGAGGGCCACCCCACTAGGGCCGGGTCGTGACCGGCGACTCGCCGGACGTGGCCCCGCCCGAGCCCTGCGTGCCGGCCCCCGTGGGGCCCGGCTCGGTCGTCGTCGTGGTGGTGGTGCGCCCGCCGGTCGTGGCGGTGGTCGTCCCCGTGCCGCCGCCGTCCCCGCCGGCCGGGTCGAGACTCGTGTCGACCCCCTCGGTGCCGCCGGGGTCGTCGCTTCCGGACATCACCACCCATGCGGCCGCGCCGGCCGCGGCCAGCACGACCACGAGGATCAGGGCCACCAGGAGCCCGGCTCGACCGCCGCCACCGGTGCGGGCGGGGGGCACCGGGGCCGGGGCCGGCGGGACGTAGGCCCGCGGAGCCGGGGGCGCCTCCGGCACCGGGGGGTCCGGCGGCGGGGCGGCCGGGCGGGGGGCGATCGAGGCCAGGTCGGCGTCGATCTCGCTCACCACGAACGCCGTGACCGAGGGGTGGCGCCGCAGCCGCTGGAGCAGGGCCACGGCCGCGGCCCGCTCGTCGGGGTTGGCGAGGCGCTGCTTGAGGCTGCCCTCCAGGTTGCGCTGCTCGGCCGGGGTCAGCTCGTCGCGGTCGAGCATGGCCGCCAGCGAGTTGAGGTACGTGATGGGCACCGGCGGCGGCTCGGGCAGCGGGTCCGGCAGCGGGGGCGTCGGCGGCAGCGCCAGCAGGGCCCGGGCCAGCATGCGGGTGTCGCCGGCCTCGACCCGCTGGATCTCGGCCAGGAACGGCGGCAGCAACTGGTCGATCACCGGTCCCACCGCCACCGGCAGGATCGTGCGCCCGAGCCGGTGGGCGTAGCCGAGCTCGGCCTGGCAGGCCTTCGACTGCAGCGAGCGGTCGCTCAGCGCGAACAGGAAGCAGTCGCACGCCCGGATCTGCTCGAGGATGGTGTCCCACCACGACTGGCCGCCGCTCAGCCGCTGGTCGATCCAGGCCCGCTGGCCGAGCTGGTCGAGCTCGCCGGCGATGGCGCGGACGGCGGCCGCGTCGCCGCGGGCATAGCTGCAGAAGACCGTCCGTGCCGCCATCACCGGGTAAGAGGCCGGGCGGGCGGCGGTGATACAGCCGCTCAGGTGCCGACGGGGTGCCAGACCGTCTTGGTCTCCATGAACGCCAGCATGCGGTCCGGGCCCGGGTCGGCGGCCCAGTCGGGGGGTCCCGCCGGCGGGCGGACGACCCGCTTGAGGTTGCCGGCCGCGTCCCGCTCCAGGTCGGCGGCGAGCTCGGCCTCGGTGACGCCGGCCAGGTCGATGGCGTTGACGTCCATGTGCGAGGCGAGCCACGGGCCGATCTCGGCGGCGGACCCGGTGAGCAGGTTCACCACGCCGCCCGGCAGGTCGGACGTGGCCAGGACCTCCGACAGCGTGACGGCCGGCAGCGGCCCGTTCTCGGACGCCACCACCACCGCGGTGTTGCCCCCCACCACGACCGGGGCCACGACCGACACCAGGCCGAGCAGCGACGATCCCGCCGGGGCCAGCACCGCCACCACGCCGGTGGGCTCGGGTACCGAGAAGTCGAAGTAGGGCCCGGCCACCGGGTTGGACGACCCGTGCACCTGGTGGATCTTGTCGCTCCAGCCCGCGTACCAGACCCAGCGGTCGACGGCGGCGTCGACCACCGCGCCCGCGGCCTTGGGCGTGAGGTCGTCGGCCTCGGCCACCTCGGCCACGAACTGGTCGCGCCGGCCCTCCAGCATCTCGGCCACCCGGTACAGCACCTGCCCCCGGTTGTAGGCGGTGGCGCCGGACCAGGGCCCGAAGGCCTTGCGGGCGGCCACCACCGCGTCGCGGGCGTCCTTGCGGGAGGCCCGGGCCGCGTTGGCCAGGAAGCGCCCGTCCCGGGCCCGCACCTCGTAGGTGCGGCCGGACTCGGAGCGGGGGAAGGCGCCGCCGATGTAGAGCTTGTAGGTCTTGCGGACGCCCAGCCGCCCGTCGCCCTCAGGCATCGAGGTAGGCCTCCAGCCCGTGGCGCCCGCCCTCGCGGCCGTAGCCCGACTCCTTGTAGCCGCCGAAGGGGCTGGTGGGGTCGAACCGGTTGAAGGTGTTGGCCCACACCACCCCGGCCCGCAGGCGCTGGGCCATCCACAAGATGCGGCTGCCCTTGTCGGTCCACACGCCGGCGGACAGGCCGTAGGGCGTGTTGTTGGCCTTCTCCAGCGCCTCGGCGGGGGTGCGGAACGTCAGCACCGACAGCACCGGCCCGAAGATCTCCTCGCGGGCGATGCGGTGGGCCTGCGACACGCCGGTGAAGACGGTGGGCGGGAACCAGAAGCCGCGGTCGGGCAGGTCGCACGGCGGCGACCAGCGCTCGGCGCCCTCGGCCTCGCCGGCGTCGGACAGCTCGCGGATGCGGGCCAGTTGCTCGGGGCTGTTGATGGCACCGATGTCGGTGTTCTTGTCGAGCGGGTCGCCGAGCCGCAGCGTGGCGAGCCGGTGCTTGAGCCGCTCCAGCAGGTCGCCGGCGATCGACTCCTGCACCAGCAGCCGGCTGCCGGCGCAGCACACGTGGCCCTGGTTGAAGAAGATGCCGTTGACGATCCCCTCGACCGCCTGGTCGAGGGGGGCGTCGTCGAACACGATGTTGGCGGCCTTGCCCCCCAGCTCCAAGGTCACCTTCTTGCGGGTGCCGGCCACGGAGCGGGCGATCTGGCGGCCGACCTCGGTGGAGCCGGTGAAGGCCACCTTGTCGACGCCGCGGTGCTCGACGAGGGCCCGGCCGGTGTCGCCCGCGCCGGTGACGATGTTGACGACGCCGGGCGGCAGGTCGGCCTGCCGGCAGATGTCGGCGAAGGCCAGGGCGGTCAGCGGGGTGGTCTCGGCCGGCTTGAGCACGACGGTGTTGCCACACGCCAGGGCGGGGGCGATCTTCCAGGCCAGCATCAGCAGCGGGAAGTTCCACGGGATGACCTGGGCGGCCACGCCGAGGGGCCGGGGGTCCGGCCCGAAGCCGGCATGGGCCAGCTTGTCGGCCCAGCCCGCGTAGTAGAAGAAGTGGGCGGCCACCAGGGGCAGGTCGACGTCGCGGCTCTCCTTGATGGGCTTGCCGTTGTCGATCGACTCGAGCACCGCCAACTCCCGGGATCGCTCCTGCACGAGGCGGGCGATGCGGTACAGGTACTTGCCCCGCTCCTTGGCCGGCAGGCGGGACCAGGGGCCCTCGAAGGCCCGGCGGGCGGCGGCCACGGCCCGGTCGACGTCGCCGGCGCCGGCCGCCACCACCTCG
>DASSUD010000295.1:0-5402 GCA_035707385.1 Acidimicrobiales bacterium | reverse complement strand
ACGATCCCGACCACGATGGCGGTGGCCAGGACGAGGAACCCGACCCAGGTCCAGCCGACGTCGACCACCTGCAGCAACCCGATGAAGGCCAGGACGACGACGAGGAGCATCTCCCGCAACTCCTTGGTGACCTGGTCCTTGCGGCTGGCGCGCACCCGGACCACCCCCAGCTGGGGCTGGACGAGCCCGAGCTGGCTGCGCAGCGCCCGGTCGATGAAGATCCCCGGCAGGTCGGGGTAGACGCCGAGGGCGTCGCGGGCCGCGGGGAACCGGTGCTCGAAACCGCCGGCGGCCAGCCGCTCCCGGCGGTCGATCAGCTCGGCGGGTGCCTCGTAGGCCCGCACGGTCACCGTGCACAGCCTGCCGCCGGGCTCGGCGGGCAGGCCCTCGACGACGATGCGGTCGCCGGACTCGATGCCGATCAGCTCGAGTGCCAGCCTGCCCAGCAGGGCCGCCCGCCGCTCGGAGCTGACCAGCTCGGCCTGCTGGACGCGGCACAACAGCGAGTGGGGCGTGCTGAGGAGCGTGTCCGCCAGCGGGTGGCGGTCGACGCCGGTGGGGGCCAGCGTGACGTGCTCGCCGATCTCGAGGCCCATGCCGTTGCGGATCGCCTGGTCGACGTAGACCTCGGCGTCATGCCCGCTCACGATCACCCGGCCTACGGCGTCGGGCGCCGCCGGGTCCATGCACGAGTGCACGACGACGTGCGTGGGCCGGCCCAGCGCTTCCCACCGCTCGGACGACATGACCACCGTCGGCTCGCCCTGCCGGTCGATGTCGTCGGGCGAGGGGGCCACCCGCACCGCGCCGGCCACGCCGTCGGGGGGCGGGAGGCCCGCCCGGGACCGGCCGTAGGTCAGCGGGTCGCCGTTCCGGGTGGGCCCGGTGGATGTCACCACCTCGACGGCGGGGGCGGCCAGCAGCGCCTCGGTGAGGGCGCGCCGGCGCTCGTGGTCGGTGGCCACGGTCACGAACGCCTCGGCGTCGCCGGCCAGCCGCCGCACCGGGCGGCCCGCCCGCCGCAGCAGCAGGTCGATGAGCTCGTGCTGGCTGCCGGGCATGTCGAACGGCGCCCCGGTCGCCGGCTCGGCCATGACGCCCCGGCGGGGGATGTAGATGCCACACGACCGCAGCCGCTCGCCGGACTCCAGCTCGACCCGGACGGCGTCGCCGTCGTCGACCACGAGGCGGCGGTCGTAGCCGACCTCGGTCTCGTCGAGGGCCTCGAGCTGCTCGGGGTCGAGCCAGTTGATGGCGAGGCGGGTGGTGACGCCCGGCTCAAACACCGGCGCCGCCGGCACGTAGCCCCACCGGCTGATCAGCGCGGCCACGCCCACCCGCACGCCGGTGACCTTGGCCCAGGTGAGCGGCATCACGCACGAGATGCCGGCCGAGCTGAACTTGTTCTCCATCTGGGCGACGGAGGCGTTGGACCCCACCGCCAGCACCGGCACCCGGGCCTCCATCGGGACGGCGTTGAGGACCAGCAGCGCGTACCCGAGCGTGACCCGGGACGATCCGCTGCCGAGCGCGGCCGGCCGGTCGTCGCCCAGCACCACCCGGGCCTGCGACAGCCGCCGGGCCCGCAGCCGCTCGAAGGGGAGGAAGGGGCTGCCCGTCATCAGCCCCGAGGTGCGCGGCGCGGGCCCCGGGTAGCTCAGCGGGTTCTCGCGCGGGGAGGGACCGAAGGTGGCCATCGGGGTGAGGCTAGAGCGCCGCCGGCAGTCGCAGGGTCGCCCGCTCCCGGCGCCGGGCGCCGGGCGGCCCGGGCCACGGTCGTGCCGGGCGGCACAACCTCTAACCTGGGCGCATGCCTCTCCGCTTCGTGATCATCGGTGGCGGTCCCGCGGGCAACACCGCGGCCACGACGGCCGCCCGGCTGGGCGCCGAGGTCACGATGATCGAGCGGGACATCGTCGGTGGGGCCGCCCACCTGCTCGACTGCATCCCGTCCAAGGCGATGATCGCCACCGCGGGCGCCATGGGTGACGTCCGGGCCAGCGCCGGCATGGGGCTGGGGGTGTCCGACCCGCGCCTCGACCTGGAGGGCCTGCGCCAGCGCATCAAGTCCATCGAGGGCCGGCTGGAGCACAACATCGTCGAACTGCTGCGCAGCCAGGCCGTGCGCATGATCCAGGGCCGCGCCCGCCTGAAGGGGCCGCACGAGGTCGTGGTCGAGACGGCCGAGGGCGTGCGGGAGGTCGAGGCGGACGCCGTCCTGCTGGCCACCGGCAGCCGGCCCCGCATCCCCGACTGGGCCCAGCCCGACGGCGACCGCATCCTCACCACCCGCGACGCCTACCCGCCCACCGAGATGCCCGGCCACCTCGTGGTCATCGGCTCGGGCGTGACCGGAGTCGAGTTCGTGCACATGTTCTCGTCGCTCGGCAGCGAGGTGTCGCTCATCGTCAGCCGCCAGCAGGTGCTGCCCCAGAAGGACCCCGAAGTGGCGGCCGCGCTGGAGTCCGAGCTGCTGCGGCGGGGTGTCCACCTGCTGAAGGGCGCCCGGGCCGAGGGCATCGACCGGCCGGACGACGGCGGCGTGGCCGTGCGCTGCTCGGACGGCCGGGTGGCGCGGGGCAGCCACGCCCTGCTGGCCATCGGCTCGATCCCCAACAGCGACGGGCTGGGCCTCGACGCCGCCGGCGTCGAGGTCGACGACTCGGGCTACGTGCCCGTCAACCACCACTGCGTCACCAACGTCGGCCACATCTACGCGGCCGGCGACCTGTCGGGGCGGCTGCCGCTGTCGTCGGTGGCGTCGATGCAGGGCCGCAAGATCGCCGAGCACGTGATGGGCCTGCACACCCGGTTCCACCGCCACCTCGACTACGACAAGGCGGCCTCGGCCATCTTCACCGAGCCCGAGATCGCCGACGTGGGCCTGGCCGAGGCCGACGCCTTCTCGGAGGGCCGCAAGCTGCGGGTGACCAAGGTGCCGTTCTCGGCCTCGGCCAAGGCGCTCATCAACAACGAGACCACCGGCTTCGTGAAGATCCTGTCGGACCCGGCCACCGGCGTGGTGCTGGGCGGCTCGATCGTCGGGCGTCACGCCGCGGAGCTGATCTCGGTGCTGGCGGTGGCGGTCACCAACGGGCTGAAGGTCAACGACATCGTCGAGAGCCTGCTGGTCCATCCGTCGCTGGCCGAAGCCCTGGCCGACGCCGCCGAGTGACGGCGCTCGTCGGCGCGGCGGCGCTGCTGCTGCTGGCGGCCGGTGCCCTCAAGGTGGCCGACCCGACCCGCACCGCCGGCGCCCTGGCGGCGCGGGGCTGGACCGTCCCCGCGGGGGCGGTGCGGGCGGGCGCGCTGGGGGAGGCGGCGCTGGGCGCAGCCACGCTGGTGGTCGGCGGCCGGATCCTGCCGGCGCTGGTGGCGGCCAGCTACGGGGGCTTCGCCTGGTTCGTGGCGAGCGCGATGCGGTCGGGGGCGCCGGTGGGGACGTGCGGCTGCTTCGGTCGGCCCGACACCCCGCCCCGGCCGGTCCACGTCGTCGTGGACGCGGTCCTGGCCCTGGCCGCGGTGGCGGGGGCGGTGGCGGGCGTGGACCCGCTGCTGGAGGGGTCGCCGGCCGTGATCGCCGCGAGCGTGGCGGTGGCGGGAGCGGCGTACGTGGGCCTCACCACCCGATTCGGCGTCCCTGACGGCGCATATGCGCCGCGAGAGACGCCAGATCGCTGATCAATCGATGACGACCACCACGTCGCCGGAGCCCACGGACTGGCCGGCCTCGACCTTGACGTCGGTCACGGTGCCGGACTTGTCGGCGGTGATGTTGTTCTCCATCTTCATCGCCTCCAGGACGCACACGGTCTGGCCCTCCTCGACCGCGTCGCCCACGCCCACCAGCACCTTCACGATGGTGCCCTGCATGGGGACCGTGATGCTGCCGCTGCCGGCCGACGCCGCCGAGGCGCCACCGGAGCGCCGGGGGCGGGCCGCCACCTTGCCGCCGCCCGCAGGGGCGGCGGCCGCCACCTGCGACTCGGGCACCCACACGGTGACGCCGTACCGGCGGCCGTTGACCTCGACGTCCACGTCCCGCCGCACCTTGGGCTCCGGGGCCTCGCCGTCCTCGGACGCGGCCGGCGCCGGGGCGGCGGTCCCGGACAGGTCGAGGCGGGCCTCGACCCACTTGGTCGAGTGCTCGGCCGCCGCGAACTCGGGATGGCGCAGGATGGCCTCGTCCGCGGGAACGGTGGTGGGGATGCCGCCGACGTCGAGCTCGGCCAGGGCCCGCAGCGTCCGGGCGATGGCGGTGGGCCGGTCGGCGGCCCAGCACACGAGCTTGCCCACCAGGTTGTCGTAGTACTGCGAGACCTCGTCGCCGGCCTCGTAGCCGCCGTCCCAGCGCACGCCGATCCCCTGGGGGACCCGGAGCCTCGTGATCGGCCCGGGCGAGGGCAGGAACCGGCCCCCCGCGGGGTCCTCGGCGTTGATCCGGACCTCGATGGCGTGCCCCCGGCGCTCGATGTCGGCCTGGGTGAACGACAGCGGCTCGCCCGAGGCCACCCGGATCTGCTCGGCCACCAGGTCCAGACCGGTGACCAGCTCGGTCACCGGGTGCTCGACCTGCAGGCGGGTGTTCATCTCCAGGAAGTAGAACTCGCCGTCCTGGTAGAGGAACTCGACGGTGCCGGCGTTGACGTAGCCGCAGGCCTTGGTGACCTTGACGGCGGCCTCGCCCATGGCCTGGCGGACCTCGTCCGGGAAGGCCGGTGCCGGGCTCTCCTCGATCAGCTTCTGGTGGCGGCGCTGGGCCGAGCAGTCCCGCTCCCCGATCCACACGGCGTTGCCGTGGCTGTCGGCGAAGACCTGCATCTCCACGTGGCGGGGCCAGGTCAGGTAGCGCTCGATGTAGCACTCGGACCGGCCGAAGCCCTTGAGCGCCTCGGACCGGGCCGACTCCAGGGCCGCCGGGGCGTCCTCCGACGAGGCCACGACCCGCATGCCGCGGCCGCCCCCGCCGTAGGCGGCCTTGATGGCCACCGGCCAGCCGTGCTCGTCCCCGAAGGCGATCACCTCGTCGGCCGAGGTGAGGAACTCCGTGGTGCCGGGGACCCCCGCCACCCCGGCCTCCTGGGCCGCGATGCGGGACGAGACCTTGTCGCCCATGATCTCGATGGCCTCGGGCGGCGGGCCGACGAAGGCCACGCCCCGGGCGGTGATGGCCCGGGCGAAGTCGGTGTTCTCGCTGAAGAACCCGTAGCCGGGGTGGACGCCGTCGGCGCCGCAGCGCTCGATGACGTCGAGGATCTTGCCCGTGTCCAGGTAGCTCTCGGTGGCCGTCTGGCCCCCGAGCGCGTAGGCCTCGTCGGCCAACCGGACGTGCAGGCTGTCGCGGTCGAGGTCCGAGTAGACGGCGACCGACGTGATGCCGAGCTCGCGGCAGGCCCGGATGA
>DASSUD010000294.1:0-7299 GCA_035707385.1 Acidimicrobiales bacterium | reverse complement strand
ACCTCCGCCCCCTCGGCCGCGGCAGCCGCTCCCGGCTCCGCGGTCGCCTCGGCGTTCACGGCCGCCGCGGGCTCGCCCTCGGAGCCGGCCTCGCGCGCGGTCGCCGGCTGAGGCTCGCCCGCCGCCACGCCGGTGTCGCCGTTGCGCCGGGCGGGCAGGGCCACCACGACGCCGTCCAGGCCCGCGGACGTGCGCAGCACGGCGTGGGCCAGCCCCGCGAACGACGGTGCGACCGCCGCGATCTCGTCGGCGATCCCGGCCGGCGACTCCAGGCCCAGGTCGCTGCCGAGCCGGTAGGCCAGCTCGGCGGCGATGGCCCAGTTGGCCTGCGCGGTCCCCGGCGGCGTGACCTTGCGGGCCACCGACGTGACCCGGCCCTCCAGGTTGGTGGTGGTGCCGTCGACCTCGGCGTAGCCCGCGGCCGGCAGCACGACGTCGGCCTGCTTGACCGACTCGGTGAGGAACTGGTCGCAGGCGATGACCGTCCGGGCGCCTGCCAGCCCCCGCTCGGCCAGGTCCCGGTCCGGGAAGTCGGCCAGGGGGTCGGCCCCCAGCAGCACCAGCGTGTCGATCTTGCCGTCCGCCGCCGCCCGCAGGATGCCGGCCGCGTCGAGGCCCCGGGCCGCCGGCAGGGCCGGCCAGCGCTCGCCGAACCACTCGCGCCCGGCATCCAGGGTGACCCGGCCGGGCAGCAGGCCGGGCGCCATGCCCAGCTCCAGCGCCCCGTGGACGTTGGCCCGGCGCAGGCCCGACAGGAAGCGGACCGCGGGCCGGGCGTGGTGGATGGCGGCGGCCGCCGCCGCGATCGAGCGGGCCGACTCGGCCAGGTTGCCCCGGCCCAGCAGCACCGTGACGGGCCGGTCCGCCAGCAGTGCGGCCGCAGCCCGGATCGCCTCCGGGGCCACGCCGCCCACCTCGTCGTCGGCGTCGCCGGCCAGCAGCGCCCGCATCACCGGCAGGGCATGGCCCGGCCGGTAGACCAGCGACTCGGCCACCAGCCCGTCGGTGATGCCCGTGCGGGTGGCGGCCAGCTCGACGATCTTCACGCCGTCGTTGAGCACGGCGTGGCGCAGCCGCAGGAACAGGACCGGCAGCTCCTCCTTGGCGTCCGGGCCGAGGACCAGCACGGTCCCGCCCGGGGTGCAGGCCTCGTCGATGGTGGCGCGGGGCAGGCCCAGCACCACCTCGGCGGGCAGGCCGTCCCCCAGCTGGGCGTCCACGTGGTCGGATCCGATGACGCCCTTGGCCAGCTTGGTCCAGGCGTACTGCGACTCGTTGGTCAGCCGCGACCCCCCGATGACGGCGAAGCCGCCCGGCCCCGACCGGTCGAGGCCCTGCTGGATGGCGCCCGCGGCCCGGCTCAGCGCGTCGTTCCAGGTGGCCGGCTTGAGCAGCAGGCCCGCGTCCCGCACCAGCGGGCTGCCGAGGCGCTCCTCGCTGTTGACCGCCTCGAAGTCGAAGCGGCCCTTGTCGCACATCCACGACCAGTTGACGGCGTCGACGTCCACGCCCAGGTAGCGGACCACCCGGTTGCGGCTCGACTGCACTACCACCCGGCAGCCGACCGAGCACGACGTGCACGTCGACTCGACCTCCTCCAGGTCCCAGGGGCGGGCCTTGAACCGGTAGGGCGAAGCGGTCAGCGCCCCCACCGGGCAGATCTGCACGGTGTTGCCGCTGAAGTAGCTGGCGAATTGGTGGTCGGGGAACGTGTTGACCTGGGTCTGGTTGCCCCGGTCCATGAACGAGATCAGCGGGTCGCCGGCCACCTCGTCGGCGAAGCGGGTGCAGCGATCGCACAGGATGCAGCGCTCCCGGTCGAGCAGGACCAGCTCGCTCACCGGGATCGGCTTCTCGAAGTGGCGCTTCTCCTCGACGAAGCGGCTCTCCCCCGGCCCGTAGGACATCGTCTGGTCCTGGAGCGGGCACTCGCCGCCCTTGTCGCACACCGGGCAGTCGAGGGGGTGGTTGACCAGCAGGAACTCGAGCACGCCCTCCTGGGCCTTGCGGGTCACCGGGGAGTCGGTCGACACGCTCATGCCGTCCGCGCACTCGATCATGCACGACGGCTGGAGAGCCGGTCCCCGGCCGGTGTCGATCTCGACGATGCACATGCGGCACATGCCCACCGGCGTCATCCGCGGGTGGTAGCAGAACCGGGGGATGTAGATGCCGTTGCGCTCGGCGGCGTCGATGACCAGCTCGCCCTTGGCCGCCTCGATGGCCCGGCCGTCGACGGTCACGCTGACGGTGCTGGGAGCGGCGGTATCGGTCACAGGGTGGCTCCGACGGTCGGCGGAGCAGCAATGTACGCCTTGCCGGCGACGGGCACGGTGATCTCGACGGGCTCGCCCCCGCAGTAGGCGAAGAACTCGTCGGAGAAGCGGACGATCGCCGAGGCGATGGGCGACACGGCCGACGGTCCCAGCGGGCAGATCGTCGTCTGCCGGGGTGGCCAGGTGATGGCCGGGCTGATGTTGTCACAGATGTCGAGGAGCTTGTTCACGTCCTGGGGCCGGCCCTGCCCGTCCAGCATGCGCCGCAGGATCTTCTCCAGCCAGCTCGTGCCCTCGCGGCACGGCGTGCACTTGCCGCACGACTCCCGGGCGAAGAACCGGACGATCCGCCACGCGGCCTTGACCGCGTCGGTGGTCTCGTCCATCACCACCACGGCGCCCGAGCCGAGCATCGACCCGGCGGCGCCGACCGCCCCCGCCTCCAGCGGCAGGTCGAGGTGCTCCTCGAAGAACCAGGGCGCCGACGCCCCGCCGGGGATGAAGGCCTTGATCTGGTTGCCGTCGACGATCCCGTCGGCGTAGCGCTCGCCGTAGATGAGCTCGCGGAAGGTGGTGGTGCCGAACTCGACCTCGAACACGCCCGGGTTGCGCACGTGCCCCGAGACGGCGAACAGCCGGGTGCCCCGGGAGCTCTCGGCGCCGAGGTCGGCGAACGCCGCCCCGCCGTTGGCGACGATCCACGGCAGGTTGGCCAGCGTCTCCACGTTGTTGACCACCGTGGGCTGCATGTAGAGGCCCTTGGCAGCCGGGAAGTAGGGGGGCTTCAGCCGGGGCATGCCCCGCTGCCCCTCCAGCGACTCGATGAGCGCGGTCTCCTCGCCCACGATGTAGGCGCCGGCGCCCCAGTGCAGGACGATGTCGACGGAGAAGTCGCTGCCGAGGATTCCCTTGCCGACGTAGCCGGCGGCGTAGGCATCGTTGAGCGCCTGGGCCAGCCGCTCCTGGGCCAGCGCCATCTCGCCCCGCACGTAGAGGAAGGCCTGGCTCACCCCGATGGCGTAGCAGGCGATGAGCATGCCCTCGATGAGCTGGTGGGGATCGCGCTCCATGAGGATGCGGTCCTTGTAGGTGCCCGGCTCGGACTCGTCGCCGTTCACCACCAGGTAGCGGGGGAACACCCCCGGCGGGCAGAAGCCCCACTTCACCCCGGCGGGGAAGCCGGCGCCGCCCCGGCCCAGCAGGCTGGCCCCCTTGACCTCCTCGGCCACCTGGGCGGGGGTCATCGTGTCCAGCGCCTTGCGCAGCCCGGCGTAGCCGCCGGTGTCGAGGTAGCGCTCCAGCGTGAAGCCGTCCGCCAGGTCCCAGCGGGACGTGACGATGCGGGGGACCTCGACGGAATCGGCCTGCTCGCTCACCGTGCCGCTGGTTCGCTCGCTCACTTCGGGGCCTCCGCGGTCTCGTTGCGGGCCAGCCACACCGGCTCGACGTTGCGGTCGGGCGGGGCCACGCCGGCCCGGCGGTCGGCGGGGATCTGCTGGCGCACCCGGCTGAGGGTGCCGTGCCGGGGCACGTCGTGGGCCCGCTTGCCGGCCCGCAGGTCGTAGATCAGCTCGTCGACCGCCTCCGGGGTCACGCGGTGGAAGTAGCGGTAGTTCACCTGGATGCACGGCGCCTCGGTGCACGCGGCGATGCACTCGACGTCCTCCAGCGTGAACTTGCCGTCGGTGGTCGTGCTGCCGGCCTTGACCCCGAGCCGGCGCTCCAGGTGCTCAAGCAGCTCCTCGCCGCCCCGGAGCAGGCAGGAGATGTTGGTGCACACGTTGACGACGTAGTCGCCCACCGGCTCGCGCTTGAACATCTCGTAGAACGAGGCGGTGCCGAGCACCTGGGCCGGGGTGACGCCGACGAGCTCGGCGACGTGCTCCATCGCCTCCTCGGTGAGGTGGCCGTTCTGCTCCTGGGCCAGGTGCAGCAGCGGGATCAGCGCCGAGCGGGGCACCGGGTAGCGGGCGATGATCTCCTCGGCGACGGCCGTGTTCTCGGCGGTGAACCTCACCGGTCCACCTCCCCCATGATGGGGTCGACGGACGAGATCACCGCCACCGCGTCGGCGATGAGGCCGCCGCGCAGCATGTGGGGCATCGACTGGAGGTTCACGAACGACGGCCCCCGGATGTGCATGCGGTAGGGGCGGGCCGAGCCGTCGCTCACCAGGTAGCAGCCCAGCTCGCCCCGCGGGCTCTCGACCGCCACGTAGACCTCGCCCTCGGGCACCTTGAACCCCTCGGTGAAGATCTTGAAGTGGTGGATCAGCGCCTCCATCGACTCGTCGATGCGCGCCCGGGGTGGCGGGGTCACCTTGCGGTCCTGGATGCGGTAGTCACCCGGCGGCAGCACGTCGAGGATCTGGCGGACGATCGCCATCGACTCCCGCACCTCGTTGAGGCGGATGGCGTAGCGGTCGAAGCAGTCGCCGTAGCTGCCGACCACCACCCCGAACTCGACCTCGTCGTAGTGCAGGTAGGGCGACGCCTTGCGCAGGTCCCAGGGAACGCCGGTCGAGCGCAGGATCGGCCCCGTGGCCCCCAGCGCGATCGCCTCGTCGGCGGTGATGACGCCCACCCCCTGGAGCCGCTCCCGCCAGATCGGCTGACCGGTCATCAGGGTCTCGTACTCCCCCAGCCGCGGCTCGACCAGGTCGAGGACCCGCAGCGTGGCGTCGCGCCAGCCGTCGGGCAGGTCGGCGGCCACGCCCCCGGGGCGGATGAAGTTGTGGTTCATCCGCAGGCCCGTGATCATCTCCAGCAGGCGCAGGGTCTCCTCCCGCTCCCGCCAGCCGTAGATCATCATCGACACGGCCCCGAGGTCCATGCCGTTGGTGGCCAGGAACAGCAGGTGCGAGGACATCCGGTTCAGCTCGCACAGCAGCATGCGGATCCACTGGGCCCGCGGCGGGATCTCGTCGTCGATGCCGAGCAGCGTCTCGGTGGCCATCGAGAACACCAGCTCGTTGAACAGCGGCGCCGCGTAGTCCATGCGGGTGACGTTGGTCGGCCCCTGGAGGTAGGTCAGGGTCTCGCCGGTCTTCTCCATGCCGGTGTGCAGGTAGCCGATGATCGGCTTGGTGCGCAGGACGGTCTCGCCCTCCAGCTCCAGCATGAGGCGCAGCACCCCGTGGGTCGACGGGTGCTGGGGCCCCATGTTCAGGATCATCGTCTGCTCTTCCTCAGACGGCTCCTGGTCGGCGAGGGCGGCGGCGTCGGCCTCGGACAGGCGCAGCACCGCACCCAGCTCGCGCAGCAGCTCGGCCGCGCCCGCCCCCTTGCGGGGGCCCATCTCCTGGACGCCTTCTCTCGTGCGGGACAGCTCGGTCGCAGTCATCGGCAGCCTCCCGTCACCGGGCGTTCTGGATGCCCTTGAACTGGACGGGGATCGCACCCACGGGGCTGTCCTTGCGCAGGGGGTGGCCGTCCCAGTCCTCGGGCATCAGGATGCGGGTCAGGTCGGGGTGTCCCTCGAAGGCGATCCCGAACATGTCGAACACCTCGCGCTCGAGCGCCTCGGTGCCCGGGTGCACGTCGAACAGCGACGGGCAGGTGGGGTCCTCGGCCGGGATCTGGACCCGGAGGCGCAGCCGCTCGGCGGTGGCGTGCGACAGCAGCCCGACCACCACCTCGAAGCGCCCGGGCTCGATGCCCTCGGGCAGGTCGCGGCGGGACTGGTAGGCGACGTAGTCGACGGCGGTCAGGTCCACGCACACCCGGAAGCCCTCGTCGTCGCGCAGGGTGCGGACGAGGTCGACCAGCTGGTCGGGGCGGGGGTGCAGCACGACCTGGCCCCGGCTCTCGGTCACCGGCACGCCGTGGCGCTCGGGCGGGCCCGCGGGCGCGTCCTCGCCAGCCTCGGTAGCGGGCCCCTCGGCGCCCGTGGTCGTCGTCGGATCGCTCATGGTCAGACTCTCGGGGCGGATGCGACCGCGGGCTCGCGGACGCCGTCACGCTGCTCGACGACCAGGCCCGCCCCGGCCCCGGTCTGCTGGCGGCGGCGCAGCAGCTCGCCCGACTCGATGGAGTCCCGCAGCGTCTCGATGGCGTGGATCAGCGTCTCGGGGCCCGGCGGGCAGCCCGGAGCGTAGACGTCGACCGGCACGATCTGGTCGACGCCCTGCACCAGTGCGTAGTTGTTGAACATGCCGCCGGTGCTGGCGCACACGCCCATGGAGATGACCCACTTGGGCTCCATCATCTGGTCGTGGATCTGGCGCAGCACGGGGGCCATCTTCTGGGACACCCGGCCGGCGACGATCATGATGTCGGCCTGGCGGGGCGAGGCCCGGAAGACCTCCATGCCGAAGCGGGCCAGGTCGTAGTGGGCGCCGCCGGCGCCCATCATCTCCAGCGCACAGCAGGCGAGGCCGAACGTGACCGGCCACGAGGACTTGGACCGCGACCACTGGATCAGGTCCTCGACCTTGCCGGTGAGGAAGTTGTGGTCGATGCCCTCGAAGCCCTTGGACACGTCCCAGCCCATCAGGCCGCCACCTCCCCGCCGTCCCCGCCCTCGCGGCCCTCGAGGCCGACCCGGCGGACCGTCGTGGTGGTGGTCCGCTCCTCCGACACCATCGGCGACTGGCGCCGGGCCTGGTGGAGCGGCCCCCAGTCCAGCGCCCCGTTGCTGATGAGGTAGACGAAGCTGACGAACACCGCCAGGGCGAACACCAGGATCTCCACCAGCCCGAAGGCGCCCAGGTCGCGGTAGATCACCGACCAGGGGTACAGGAAGATGATCTCGATGTCGAAGACGATGAAGATCATCGCCACCAGGTAGAACCGCACCGGGAAGCGCTCGGGCGCGTCACGGGACGGCAGGATGCCCGACTCGTAGGGGGCGTACTTGGCGCTCGTCTTGCGCCGGGGGGCCAGCAACCTCGACATCAGCAGGCTGATCGCCGCGAACGCGATGGCGAGCACCGTCATCGTGACGACGGGAAGGTACTGCCCCATGCTGGTCAACCTCCGGTGGTGGCGGGTACCGGCGCCGAGCGGTGCTCGACGACCCGGCG
>DASSUD010000293.1:0-16840 GCA_035707385.1 Acidimicrobiales bacterium | reverse complement strand
CAGGAGCAGGAGGCGATCCTGGACGCCGCCCTGTCGGTCGGGTGAGCGGGCGGAACCGGTCTGCGTCGACCGCTTCGGCGTTCGTTCGTGTCGCTTTCCGGGACGAACGAACGCCAGAGTGAGCTCAGGCGCCGGCGTCGTGGTGGCCCGGTGACCAACGTCACAAGCAGGCGCCTTTCCCCCTTACGGCGTAGCAGTGATAATGAGCGTTATCACCCCGAGCCACCCGACCGAGGGGGTCACATGGCGCTCGATCCGTATGCCGCGAATGCCGAGATCATCGGCCGCGACGACATCAACGACCTCGAGGCGATCCTCTCCGTCAGCAACACCGACGTCGACGAGGCGCTCCACACGGTCGCCGACAACGCGGACGCCATCTTCACCTGGGACTACGAGAAGGGTAAGCGCCCGGCGCTGAACAAGCTCTACGAGAAGGCCAAGGGCGCCCAGTGGAACGGCGAGACCGACCTCCCGTGGGACACCGACGTCGACCTGGAGAAGAACGCCGCCCTCCAGCGCCTGCAGTTCGCCGACATGCAGGCGGACGTGACCGGCACGCCGCTCGAGAAGTTCACCGAGGCCGACTTCATCAACCTGTCGATCGAGATGGACAACTGGACGCTCAGCCAGTTCATGCACGGCGAGCAGGGCGCCCTCATCTGCACGGCCAAGATCGTCGAGACCGTGCCCTGGATCGACGCCAAGTACTACGCGTCGACCCAGGTCATGGACGAGGCCCGCCACGTCGAGGTCTTCGCCAAGTACCTGCAGGAGAAGCAGAACGGCTTCTATCCGATCAACGCCCACCTCAAGCTGCTGCTCGACGACATCATCAACGACAGCCGCTGGGACATGACCTACCTGGGCATGCAGATCATGGTCGAGGGCCTGGCGCTGGCCGCCTTCGGGTTCATGCAGCAGATGACGCCCGACCCCCTGCTCAAGAAGCTGCTGCGCTACGTGATGTCCGACGAGGCCCGCCACGTGGCCTTCGGGGTCCTGTCGCTGAAGGAGTACTACGCCGACCTCAGCCACGCCGAGCTGCGGGAGCGCCAGGAGTTCGCCTTCGAGGCCGCCATCCGCATGCGGGACCGGTTCCTCCAGCAGGAGGTGTGGGAGCGCATGGGCATCAAGCCGTCCGAGATCCTGCCCATCGTGCTCCAGGACCAGGGCCGCGCCATGTTCCAGCAGATGCTGTTCTCCAAGATCGTGCCCAACACCAAGAAGCTCGGCCTGCTCGACGCCGGCGAGGGCTGGCTGCGCGGCAAGTTCACCGAGATGGGCGTCATCCAGTTCGAGGACTGGCAGGACACCGGCGAGGAGTACGAGTCGCTCCAGGCGACGGGCTGAGACGGCCGGCGGGTATCAGCCGAGGCGGCCGGCCACGTCGTCGAGGAGCGCCACCACGTCGTCCGACTGGGCGGCGGGGTCGGGCGCGTCCGCGCCGAGGAGGATGGCGTAGCGCAGGAGGACCGACGTGTCGCCCTGCCGGAAGCCGGCGGTGGTGCCGCCGGTGGTGTCGCTGCGGATCACGAACGCGCCCTCACCCGGCCCGTCCAGCGGCTCGGGCTCGCCGCCGAGCAGCGACGGGTCCAGCGGCGCGCCGCCGAAGTAGACGGACAGCTCGAGCTGGTACAGCGTCGGGGCTCCGGCCTCGCCCACCTCGGCCTGCCACAGGCAGTTGCTGGCCACCGCGTCGTTCCCGCCCCCGCCGGGGACCACGCTGGCGTCCTCGCCGAACAGCCCGGACACCTCGTCGACGGTGAGCATCCCGCAGGCCCGGCTGACCGGCGCCCCGTCGTCGCCGGTCGAGGCGTGCTCCGGCGCCTCGGTCGAGCCGGCGCCGCCGTCCCCGCCGTCGTCGCCCCCGCAGGCGGCGACCACCGTCGCGGCCACCGCCAGTGCGGCGAGCACCCCCCGGGCCGGCATGGCTCAGCGCAGCGGGAAGCCGACCACGGCTTCCAGCTCGGCGATGGCGACGTCGGGGTCGTCGACCTTGATGGTGGTCATGCCCAGGGCCCGGGCGGGCTTGAGGTTGACGCCGAGGTCGTCGAGGAACGCGGCCTCCGGGGGCTCGACGCCGAGCTCGTCGCACACCAGCCGGTAGATGGCCGGGTCGGGCTTGCGGACCCGCGCCCGGCTGGACTCGACGATGACGTCGAAGTGCCCGAGCACCTCGGCCATCGCCCCGTTGCCCCGCCAGCCCTCGGCGGCCGGGGCGCCGGTGGTGAAGTTGTTGGTGAGCATGGCGGTCTTCAGGCGCTCGTGGCAGCGGCGCAGGGCCTCGACCATCGCGGGTCGGACCTCGCCGGACAGCAGGCTCAGCACGACCCGCCCGTCGATGGTGTGCCCGGCGGCGCGGGCCTCCGCCTCGTACAGGTCCGCGAAGCCCGCCAGGTCGACCTCGTTGCGCTCCAGCCGGGCCCAGGCGTTGGTGTCCGGGTTGGTGGCGTTGAGCCGGCGCAGCAGCCCGGCGGGGAGCCCGTTGCCCGCCTCGTAGCGGGCGAACGCCTCGAACGGGCTGGTCAGGATCACTCCACCGAAGTCGAAGATGACGGCGCGGATCGGCATGGTCCGCCGAGACTAGGCGAGCAGGTCGCGCGCCACCGCCTCCCACAGCTCGGTCGACAGGCGCAGCGACTCGACGTCGACCCGCTCGTCGTCGCCATGGAACATGCGGCCGAAGTCCTCGTAGGTCAGCTTCTGGCTGAACATGCCGAAGCCGTAGGCGGTCACCCCCCGGCGCCGGAAGAAGCGGGCGTCGGTGGCGCCCACGCTCAGCATGGGCACGACGTGGCTGCCCTCGTAGAACGCCTGGCTGGCCCGGGACAGGCTGTCCCACAGCGGGGTGTCCACGGGGGACTCGGTGGCGGGGTCGTCGTGGACCTCGACCATCGTGACCCGGTCCGCCAGGTCGCCCAGCGCGTCGCCGAGCAGGGCCTGCACGTCGGGCAGGGTCTCGCCCGGCAGCGTACGGATGTCCAGCTGGACGTCGACCGAGTCGGGGATCACGTTGGTCTTGGTCCCGCCGTGCACGACCGTGGGGGCGATCGTGGTGTGCGTGCAGGCGTGGAACTGCCGGGCCATGCCCGTGGGGAGGGCGGGCAGCGCCTCCACCAGCCCGTCGGGGTCGAGCAGGGGCCGGGACATATCCTCCGGCAGGCCGAGGCCGTCCACGAACCGGCGCCACGACTCGTGGATGCGGGTGGCGGGACGGTGCTCGGCCAGGCGCTGGACCACCCGGGCCGCGGTGACCAGGGCGTTGTCGGTGGCGTACGGCAGGGACGCGTGCCCGGGCGTGCCGCCGATGCGCAGCGTGCACCAGCACGAGCCCTTCTCGCCCACCAGCACCGGCAGCCGTACGCCGCCCTCGCCCACCGTCACCGGTATCCCGCCCGACTCGGTGATCACGTAGTCGGCGCCCACCGCGTCGGGCTCGTGGGTGACGAGGTGGTCGGCACCCCACGTGCCCAGGGCCTCCTCGTCGGCCACGGCCAGGTACACCAGTGTGCCCTCGGGCCGGAACCCCGAGGCGGCCAGCGAGCGGGTGGCCACCGCCATCGAGGCGGTGAGGTTGAGCATGTCGATGGCGCCGCGGCCCCACACCTCGCCGTCGACCAGCTCGCCACCGAACGGATCGCGGCGCCAGCGGTCGGCGTTGGCCGGCACCACGTCGGTGTGGCCCATGAGCAGCAGGGTGGGGGCGTCCGGCCGCCGGCCCTCGAGTCGGGCCACGAGGCTGGCCCGCCCGGGTACCGCCTCGAAGCGCTGCACGTCGAGGCCGGAGCCGTCGAGGTAACCTGCCAGCAGGTCCGCGCTGCGGGTCTCGTGCCCGGATCCGCGGGTGCCGTCGTTGACGCAGGCGTTGCGGATCAGGTGTTGCAGCAGGTCGGTGACCTCGGCCGTCGTCCCGGTCGTCGAGCTGGCCATTGCCGGCACCGTAGCGGGCACCGTCCGCCGGAGTCGCCCGCTCATTTGGTTGAATGCAGGCCGCAATGAAGATCAGACATGTCATCGTCGACGGATCCAACATCGCCACCGAGGGACGCGACGCGCCCAGCCTCGCCCAGCTCGACGAGGCGGTGTCCGCGTTCATCGAGGAGTACGAGCCCGCGCACGTGACCGTCGTCGTCGACGCGACATTCCCCAACCGCATCGACCGCAACGAGCGCCAGACCTACGAGGACGCGGTCAACGCCAACGAGCTGATCACCCCGCCGGCCGGCGCCATCGGCCGGGGCGACGCCTTCGTGCTGCAGATCGCCAAGCGGGCGGGGGCGAGCATCCTGTCCAACGACTCGTTCCAGGAGTTCCACGGCGAGTACCCGTGGCTGTTCGAGCGGGGCCGGCTCATCGGCGGCAAGCCGGTGCCCCACGTGGGCTGGGTGTTCATGGAGCGGGCGCCCGTGCGGGGCCCGACCAGCCGCCGCGCGGTCAGCGAGGCCCGCAAGGTGGCCAAGACGGCCCAGAAGGTGGCCCAGGTCGCGTCCGAGGTGGCCGTGGCCGCCGACGCCGCCGCGGCCGCCGGCAACGGGGCGGAACCCGGGTCCGACAAGCCGAGCCGCCGGCGCCGGCCGACGAAGGCGACGAAGGCGGCGAAGGCGACCATGGCGGCGGCGGAGCCGGCCGCCACCGAGCCGCCGCCCGGCGGGGACGGCCAGGCCAAGGGCGGCGCCGGGCAGGGCCCCGAGCCCTACAACGAGGCCATGCCGTTCATCGAGTTCGTGGGTGAGCACCCGGTGGGAAGCGAGGTGGAGGCCACGATCGAGCGGTTCAGCTCGCACGGCGCCTACGTGATGATCGGCGACGCCCGGGCCTACGTCCCGCTGCGCAACCTGGCCGACCCCGCCCCCCGCAGCGCCAAGGAGGTCCTGCGGGTGGGGGACACCCGCCGCTTCGTGGTCGTGACCATCGACCCGCCCCTGCGGGGGATCGACCTGGCCGTCCCCGGCATCGTCGACGTGGCCGTCGCCCGGCCCCCCGATCTCGACGACCTCGGTCTCGACGACCTCGACCTCGGCGCCGAACCGCCCGAGGAGCCGGCCGAGCCGGTGCGGAAGTCGCGGGCGAGGAAGGCGGCCCCCAAGGCTGACACGGCGGCGGCCGAGCCGGTGCGGAGGTCGCGGGCCAAGAAGGCGGCCGCGCCGGCCGCCGATCCGGTGCCGACCGAGCCGGTGCGGAAGTCCCGGGCCAGGAAGGCGCCACCCGAGCCGGCCGCCGAGCCGGCGCCGGCGTCCGCCGAGACCCAGCCCGCGGCGCCCGCGCGCCGGTCGCGGTCCCGCAAGGCGGCGGCCGGGACCGAGCCGTCGGCCGCGGCGGGGCCGCCGCCCGACAACGGCCCGGCGCCGGTGAAGAAGGCCGCCAAGCGGACCGGCCGCACGAAGGCCGCGGTCGAGCCCTAGGGGTCCACCGTGCGCATCGCCACCTGGAACGTCAACGCCCTGACGGCCGAGCGCATGGAGCGGGTCACCGGCTGGTTGGACATCGCCGGGCCCGATGTCGTGTGCCTCCAGGAGACCAAGTCGTCCGACGCCGCCTTCCCGGCCCTGGACTTCCACGCCCGGGGCTATGCCAGCGTCCACCACGGGGAGGGCCGCTGGAACGGGGTGGCCATCCTCAGCCGGGTGGGCCTGGACGACCCGGTGTCCGGCTTCGCCGACGGCGGGGACCCGGACGACGAGGCCCGCCTCGTCTCCGCCACCTGCGGCGGCGTGCGGGTGTCGTCGGTGTACGTGCCCAACGGCCGGGCGGTCGGCACCGAGCACTGGCACTACAAGCTCCGCTGGCTGGCCCGGCTGCGGGCCCACGTCGAGGCCGAGGCCGGGGGAGCCCCGGAGCGGCCCCTGGCCGTGTGCGGCGACTTCAACGTGGCGCTCGACGACGTCGACGTGTGGAGCCCGGCGGCGTTCGTGGGCGACACCCACGTCACGCCGGAGGAGCGGGCCGCGGTCGGGGAGCTGGAGGCCTGGGGCCTGCGGGACGCCTTCCGCGAGCAGTACCCCGGGGTGGACGGCCTGTTCAGCTGGTGGGACTACCGGGCCGGGAACTTCCCCAAGCACCGGGGCATGCGCATCGACCTGGTGCTGGTGTCCTCCGACCTGGCCGACCGGGTGACCTGGGCGCTCGTCGACCGCAACGCCCGCAAGGGCTCCAAGCCGAGCGACCACGCCCCGCTGTTCGTCGACGTGGACGTCCCCACCTGACCGGACCGGGCGGGGTCTGCTAGGACCGGGGCCCGTGCCCCCGATCGATCCCCCCGACCTGCCCAGCGCGCGGTCCCCCGAGTTCGTCACGCCCGGCTCGCAGGGCTGGCCGGAGTGGTTGAGCCAGGCCCGGGTCCACCCGACCACACCCCGGCGCGCCGAGCTGCACCGCACCGGCGACGCCCTGCGACGGATCGTGGACCGCCTGCACGGCAACCCCGCCCCCGCCGAGGAGCTGGCCGCGGTGGCCACGGAGCTGGAGCGGCTCGCCGACCGGCTGGAGGTGTTCCCCGGGCGCTCCCTGTACGAGGGGTTCGGGGAGGCGACGCTGGCCGGCCCCGAGCCGTTCGCCTTCTTCGACCACAGCCCGGTGCTCGGCCGGGCCAACCCGCTCGCCCCGCCGATCGAGCTGTGGGCCGACGGGGACGTGCTGCGGGCCAAGGCCCACTTCGGGTCGGCCTACGAGGGCCCGCCCGGGTGCGTGCACGGCGGCTTCGTGGCCGCCGCCTTCGACGAGGTGCTGGGGTCGACCCAGTCGTTCGGCGGCCGCCCGGGCATGACGGCCCGCCTGTGCATCGACTACCGCAGCCCGACCCCGCTGCACACCGACCTGCGCTTCGAGGCCCGGGTCACCGCGGTCGAGGGCCGCAAGACGTTCACCCGCGGCTCCCTGCACGCGGGCGACCGGCTGTGCGCCGAAGCCGAGGGCCTGTTCGTGGCGATCGACGTGGCCCGGATGGCCGAGCTGCGGGCGCGGCGGGAGGCGGCCTTCGACCCCGACGGCGGGGACGCGCCCGCCTGAGCGGCCCGGCGAGCGGCGTCAGGGCGTGTCGCCGAGGGTGGCCCGCAGGTTCGCCAACCCGCCGGCCAGGATCCCCCGGGTGCGGCCGGGGGACATGCCGAGCGTGGCCGCCACCTCGGCCATCGTCATCGGCTCGTCGCCGTCCAGGCCGAACCGGGCCACGACCACCGCCCGCTCCGTCTCGCTCAGCCCGTCGAGCAGGTGGGGGGCCACGGCGTGCAGGGCGACCAGGTCGTCGTCCGAGCCGGACCGGAGGTCGATCGGCCCGGTGGTGTCCTCGTCGCCGTCGTCCGGGTACGGCCAGCCCCCCTCGTCCAGGTAGAAGTCGAGTGGTTCGCCCATGGTCCGGTTGTCGCGCCCGCACCGCCCAGCGTCAACCGACAACTCACACGCGGTGGTCGGCGACGAACCGGTCCACCCGTGCGACCTCTTCGGCCAGGTGCTCCTTCAGTCCCGACACGATGGCCCGCTCCACCGCACCCCCCACGATCAGGGCCTTCACCTTCAGCGACCCGGTCACGGTGCGCACGCTGCCGCCGTTGGTGCGATCGGTGATGGTGCACGCGCCCGACGATTGCATCCGGTCGGCGTAGTGGTCCGGCGCCAGCCGGTAGCGCACCCGCCGGGCGACGAGGTCGTGCTCGCTGTGCTCCACCCAGCTCAGCCTGGCGGGGTCGACCACGGCCGTGACCGCCGGCGACAGGTCCCCGACGAACCGGTAGCGGATCTGCAGGCGCACGGTGGTGCCGTCGACCCGGTGGTCGAGGACCTCCGGGGTGGACAGCTTGGGCAGGCCCACGAGGCGCTCGTAGAGGGCCGGCGAGGCGTAGGCGCGGGCGAGGGCGTCGCCCCCGGCCGCGAACACCTGGTCGAGCATGAAGTCCACCTCAGGCCCCTCTCGCCTCGGGCAGCGACCGGAGCGCGGCGAGCAGGCCGTCGCCCACCCGGGCCGCCAGCAGCGGTCCCATGCCCGGCACAGCTGCCAGCTCGTCCCGGGTCGCCGGCATGCGGGTGGCGACGGCTTCGAGCAGGTGGTCGTCGATCACGGAGCCGGGCTCGGCCCGGGCGGCCCGGGCCGCCTCGTCCCGCCAGGCGTGGAGGGCGGCCAGGGCCACCGGCACCTCGGGCGGGCCGGCGGCCGTGGCGAGCGCGGCCCGCTGCTCGGCCAGGTGCCGCCGCCAGTCGCCGGCGGGACCGGGGCCGTCGTCGGGGCGGTCGCGCTGGCGCTCGGCCAGCCCCGCCAGCCACGGTGTCAGCCGCCGCTCGGCCGGTGTGCCGCCGAAGCTGCGGCTGGCGGCCCAGGTGCAGCGCAGCTCGTCCTCGGCCCGGGTCATGGCCACGTACAGCAGGCGGGCCTCCTCGGCCCGCTGGGCGTTGGTGCGGGCATGGGCGATGGGGACCAGGCCGTCCTCCAGCCCCGCCAGGTGGACCGTGGGCCACTCCAGGCCCTTGGCCGCGTGGAAGGTGGCCACCGTGACCGCGTCGCGCCGGGTGTCACCGGACTCGGCCTGGAGCGTGGCCACGAGCCACGACACGAACCCGGCGGCCGTGGCCCGGGGGTCGAGCCGCAGGTGGTCGTGCGCCAGCTGGACCACCACGGCCAGGTCGTCGGCCGCCTCGCCCTCGGCCTCGCCCGCCGCGGCCGCCAGGTCGGGCAGGCAGGCCGTCAGGGTGGGCTCGCCCCGACGCAGCAGGTCGAGCGCGGACCGCACCTCCGGGCGCTCGAGCATGCCGGCCGCACCCCGCACGTGGTGGGGGACCCCGGCCCGGCGCAGGGCGTCGGTGACCACGGGGATCTGGGCGTTGGTCCGGACGAGCACCGCCTGGGCCGACCAGGCGGCGTGCGGTCCCCGCCGGTCGCGCACCGACCGGGCGATGGCCGTGGCCTCCTCGTGCTCGCTGGCGTGGCGGTCCAGCCGGACGGCGGGCCCCTCGAGCCGGGTGGCCGTGACGGTGGGCTCACCCGCCCCGGCCCGGCCCAGCACGTCGGCCGCCGCGGCCAGGATCTGGGGGGTCGACCGGTAGTTGCCCGCGAGGGCTATCACCTCGGCCGGCGGGTACAGGCGGCGGAACCCGGACAGGAAACCGGCGTCGGCGCCGTTCCAGCCGTAGATGGCCTGGTGGGGGTCGCCCACCACGCACAGGTCGTAGCTGTCGCCGCGCCAGGCGTCGAGCAGCCGGAGCTGGAGGGGGTTGACGTCCTGGAACTCGTCGACGAACAGGTGCTGGAACCGCCAGCGCTGGGCGGCGGCGAACGCCGGCTCGGTCTCGATCAGGTGGCTGCACAGCCGCAGCAGGTCGTCGAAGTCGACCATGCGGGCCCGGCGCTTGTCGTCCTCGTAGGCGCGGTACAGCTCGGCGATGCGGCCCGCGGGTGCCGGGGCCCGCCGGCGGGCGGCCGCGGCGGCGTCCGGGTACTCGTCGGGGCCCACCAGGCGGGCCTTGGCCCACTCGATCTCGCCCGCCAGCTGGGCCACGGTCAGGGGGGCGCCCGCCACGACGGCGGACAGCACCGACGCCTTGCGGGCCAGCAGGCCGGGGGCGGCGCGGCCCTGGTCGGCCCACCACGACCGCAGCTGGGCGTAGGCCACGCCGTGGAAGGTGCCGGCCGCCACGCCCGAGCGCAGCCCCAGGGCGCCGAGCCGGTCGCGCAGCTCGCCGGCGGCCTTGCGGGTGAAGGTGAGGGCCAGGACGTGGCTGGCGTCGGCGTCACCGGCCTCGACCCGCCAGGCGATGCGCCGGGCCAGCACGCGGGTCTTGCCGGAGCCGGCGGGGGCGAGGATGGCCAGCGGGCGCGCGGGTGAGGTCACCGCCCGGCGCTGGGCGTCGTCGAGGTCGTCGAGGAGGGGTGTGGCCAACGTGGCAGACAGTATTCGGGTGCGTAGCATCCAGGCGGTGATCGAGGTCCCCGCCGTCAGGTTCGAGGAGCTGGTGGGCGACGCGCTCGACGGCATCCCCGACGAGCTGGCCCGGCTGATCGACAACGTGGTGGTCGTGGTGGAGGACGGTTGGCCGGGCGGCGGCCTGCTCGGGCGCTACCAGGGCGTGCCACTCACCGAGCGGGGCGCCTGGTACGGGGCGGTCGGCACGACCATGCCCGACCGCATCACCATCTTCCGCCTCCCCATATGCGGCCTGTGCAGCACCGAGGACGAGGTGGTCGAGCAGGTGAAGGTGACGGTGGTCCACGAGGTGGCCCACCACTTCGGCATCGACGACCGCCGCCTCACCCAGCTGGGCTGGGGCTGATCAGCCCGCCGTCACGGGCCGGACCGCCGTGGTCGGGCCAGGCGCAAGCTCGCCGGCCAGCAACTTGGCCTCCACGTCCGGCGGGAAGGGCTTGGCGAACAGCGGCTCGTGCTGCTGGCGGGACCGGAACAGGTTGGCGATGTAGTTCATCCGGTCGTCGTAGCTGGCCCAGTTGCGGACCCGGCGCCCGTCCTCGGAGCCCTCCGACAGGTCGTAGCGGGTGAGCAGCGCCTGGACCAGGGGCGTGGTCACCGACCGGAGGTCCTCGGGGAACAGCGGGCCGCCGGCCGGGGGCGGGAGCGGGCGCCCCAGCACCAGCCGCTCGTCGGGCAGCTCGAGGGCCATGTGGGGCGAGAGGAGCCGGGCGTAGACCCAGGAGGGCCACCGCCGCCAGTTCCACGCCCGGTCGAAGCGCCGGCACACGAGGCGCCGCATGGCGTCGTCGCTGAACAGGGCCAGCGAGGCGGCCACGTAGCCGTCGACCCGGCGCTGCTCGTAGGCGCCGATCAGCAGGTTGCCGGCCAGGATGCGCTCGGCGCGCTCGCGGGCGTCGTCGGTGAGCAGCGCCTCGTAGTACTGGCGCAGGCCGAGCTGCAGCTCGTCGGGTGGTGGCGTCTCGGTGAGGAGCCAGCTGGGGTCGAGCCGCCCCTGCTCGGCCAGCTCGGTCTCCATGCTCGCCCAGTAGGCCGCCCACGCCTCCTCGCCGGGCACCTCGCCGCCCGTGCCCTCGAAGGCGTCGAGGAAGCGGCCGAACGCGGTGCCGATCTCGAGGAAGACGAACCGGTTGCCGGCGGCGAGGGCCCGGTAGGTGGCGCCGTTCTCGCGCTGCATGGCCCAGCGCAGCGCGTGGCGGCGGAGGGCGGCCACGAAGCCCGGCATCCACGCGGGGTCGTCCTGCGGGTCGGGCTCGGGGTGGTGCTCGATCCAGCCGCCGATCGTGCGCGACGACCAGGTGGAGAACGTGCACCAGTTGGCCTGCTGCCGGCCTCCCCGGGCCAGCAGGGCGGCCAGGCGGACCGACAGGTCGCCGTAGGCCAGGGTGATGCGCCGGTTGCGCAGCTGCATCACCTCGACGGTCTCCCACAGGGGGTAGCCGCGGCTGGCGATGATCCGGACCTCCTCCGCCGAGATGGGCAGCGTGACGGGCTCGGCCACATTGGCCAGCGCCACCTCGGGCGACACCTGGTGGTCGGCCCGGGCCCGCTCGCGCACGACGCCACCGGTCCGGGTCCCCGCTCCCGGCCCGATCATGACGCCAGCTCCTCGCCGGGTCCCGGTCGGGCAGGGCCCGGGGGCCGTCCGCTCGCCCGCCCCGCCCCCGGCGCCGCGTGCCCGACGGGCGGCGTGGCACGGCCCCGGCGAGCCGCGACCCGGCGGCGGCGCCGCCGCTGGCGGGCCACCGAGGTCTCGATGGCCAAGGCCCGGGCGGTGGTGACGTCGAGGCGGAACGCCGGCCGCACGCCGTCCAGCGCCGAGTCGACGAACATGCGGATCACGGCCCGGGCCAGCAGGTCGCCCGGCATCTCGCACATCCGGCGCCCGCCCGGGATCCGCCCCACCAACGGGCCGGTCACCCGCAGCACGCGCAGCGCCGGCGCCCACCACGCCGCTCGCGGCACGCCCACGAGATCAGCCACACCGGGCGGGGCCATGTGCCGCACCATGGTGCGGGGCAGCTTGCGGAGTCCCCAGGGCATGGCCAGCTCCATCTGGTCGAGCAGCACGGACATCAGCCGCTCGCCGGCGTCGCTGGGTCCGTGCTGGCGCCGGTAGATGCGCTCGGCGAGCGCCCGGGCCCCCGCCCGGTCGAAGGGGAGCAGGTCGGGGTGGAGGCCGAGCTGGGCGCCCACCACGCACCACACGTGGACATAGCCCTCGGCGCCGGCGGTGTCGTAGGGGATGCCGCACCGGTCGAGGGCGTCGAGCACCGACACGGTGAAGGTGAGCAGGGTGCCGAGCAGGTCCTCCTGGTTGATGGGGTGGCCCCACTCGTCGCACCAGCGGGAGGGCACCGACTCGTCGCAGGTGCGGGCGACGGCCGGGCTGGTGAGGATGGCGTCCCGCACCACCGCGTGCAGGAGGCGCACGCCCCGCACCGTCAGGTGGCCCTGGCCGCCCGGCTCCAGCGTGGCGGGCGAGCGGGGCCCGGGGTCCATGATGTCGACCAGCATCTGCGCGGTCTCGGCCACCCGCCTGCGCATGTCGCCGCCGGCCAGGTCCGAGGTCAGGGCCAGCACCTGCACCCCCTTGGCTCCTGCGTAGCCGGTCGGCAGCGAGGCGCAGAAAAGCGCGGTGCTGATGGGCAGGGCCCAGCAGTCGAAGAACTGCTGCCCGGCCCGGATGGCGGCGTCGTCGGCCCAGTCGGGCAGGGGCGGGCCACCGAACAGCCAGTCGCCGAGGTCGCCGGGCGCCGCCCGGTCCGGGTGCGCCAGCCGGTCGAGGACGAGGCGGACCAGGTCGCGCTCGTCGAGTTCCTCGTGCCCCCGGCGCAGCGCCGCAGCCAGCTCGTCGGCCTCGGGATCGCCGGTCAGGCGGAGTCGGTCGAGTCGGTCGTCGTCAACCGGGCCCGTCGTCACCCGCCAGCTCCTTGACCATGATCGACGAGTAGACGACGAGATCGGCCGGGGTCATGGCGGCCCCCGCCCGGCGAGCGGCGACGTAGCGGTCGCGGTCGAGCCGCTCGGCCACGGTGGCGTCGATGAGGGCGCATCCGGGCGTGGTCCGCCAGGGGGAGCGGGCCACCGCGGCGCAGATGGTGGCGGCCACCTCGTAGGCGCCCAGCGCCACCAGCGGGTCGAGCATGCTCATCACGGTCAGGATCTGCTCGGCGACGTTGCCCGCCGCCGCGAACCGGCCGGCGATGGCCCGCAGCGAGGCCAGGGCGGCGGCGTGGCCCCCGGCCCGGGCGTTCAGCTCCTCGATGGCGCGCAGCGCCTGCTGGGCCACGATCGAGTTGTGGGCCACCGAGGCCACGGCCAGGGCCTCGTGCAGCTCGGCGCCCGCGGTGGCCGGGTCGGCGGCCATGACCACCCGGGCGTGGGACAGCAGCGCCATCGACCGCAGCGAGGGATTGTTGCGCTCGGCCGCCAGGTCGAGCAGCGCCTCGGCGGGCTCGAGGCCCCGCTCGGGTACGCCGGCCATCGTGGCGATCAGGACCCGGTCGAAGTTGGCGAGGGCCGTGGCCAGGGGATCGCCGGTGGCGGCGCTGTGGGACTCCATGGTGGTGAGGTGGTCCTCCCACCGCGTCTCGTCGCCGTCGGCCAGAGCCAGGAAGGAGAGCGTGTTGTGGGCGATCCACCAGGGGCCGTCGGTCGGGTCGGCGGCCACGTCCAGCGCCGCGGTGCAATGGCGGCGGGCGTCGTCGACCCGACCCTCGACCCCGGCGGTGATGCCGGCGATGGACAGCGCCACTGCCCGCAGCGGCTCGTCGCGGGCGCCCTCGTGGATCATCAGCGCCTCGGCCCAGCGGCCGATCTCGCGCTGCTCGCGCATGAGGAGCTCGTCGACCAGCGCGGTCATGAGGCGCAGGGCGTCGCGGACCCGGCCCGAGGTCACGAACCACTCGTAGGCCGCCCGCAGGTTGGCCGACTCGGCCCGCAGGCCCGCCACCCATGCCGCCTCCAGCGGCCCGCGGCGGTGGGGGACCGCCTCCTCGGCGAGCCGGAGGAAGTGGCTCGCGTGGCGGTCGGCCACCGCGGTGGCCAGGCCCGTCTGCTCCAGGTACTCGGCGGCGTAGGCCCGCATCACGGCGAACATGTCGTAGCGGGCCGAGCCCTCCGGCGGCAGATCGATGCGCACCATCGACTGCTCCACCAGCTGGGCCATGAGCGGGGCGACGGCGGACTCGTCGAGCCCGGCGGCCGTGGCCACGCGCTCGGCCTCGTCGAGTGTCCACCCGCCCCGGAACACCGACAGCACCGCGAACAGGACCCGGGCGTCGGCGTCGAGCAGCTGGAACGACCAGTCGACGGTGGCCGACAGCGTGCGGTGGCGGGCGGGGGCGCCGGCCGGGGCCGGGGCCAGCAGGTCGAAGCGGAGCCCCAGCCGGCTGGCCATCGCCCCGGGCGACATGGTGGCCAGCCGGGGGGCGGCGAGCTCGATGGCCAGGGGCACGCCGTCGAGGCGCAGCACGATGTCGCCGAGCGCCGGGTGCTCCGCCCCGACCCGGGCGCCGGCCGACCGGGCCCGGTCGACGAGCAGCTGGACCGCCGGGGCGGGGGCGTCGCCGTCGTCGGCGCCCTGGCCGGGGAGGCCCAGCGGGTCGAGCGGCAGGACCTGCTCGCCCTGCACCCGCAGCGGGGCCCGGCTGGTGGCGATGATCCGGACCTCGGGACCGGCGGCGAGCATGTCTCCCACCAGGCGCGCCACGTCACGGCGCAGGGTCTCGCAGTTGTCGATGACCAGCAGCAGGCGGGCGCCCGGCATGGCCGCCAGGACCGAGCGGCGGGCGTCGCCGCCGCCGGTGGCCACCCGCAGGGTGGCGGCCAGGTGCTCGGCCAGCCCCTCGGCGTCGCGCATCGAGGACACGTCGCAGAACCACACGCCGTCCGGATAGTCCGCCAGCCCGGCCCGCCGGGCCACCTCGAGCGCCAGGCGGGTCTTGCCCAGCCCACCCTCGCCGGTCACGGTGACCAGCTGGTGCGACCGCAGCATGGCGGTCACCTGCTCGCACTCGTCGGGCCGGCCCACGAAGCTGGTGGCCGGCCGGGGGAGCGCGCCGGTGTGGGGCCGCCCCGACCGCAGCGGCGGGAACCCGGCGGTCAGCCCGGGGTGGCGCAGCTGGTAGACCCGCTCGGCCCGGGCGAAGCCCTCGAACAGCCAGGTGCCCACGTCCACCAGGTCGGTGCCGGGCGGGGCCGAGTCGACCACCAGCTCGCGGGTGGCCGCCGACACGAGGACCTGGCCGCCGTGGGCCGCGTCCCGCAGCCGCGCCACCCGGTTGACCGTGGCACCGAAGTAGTTGCCGTCGCGCTGCTCCGCGTCGCCGGTGTGCACGGCCATGCGCACGTCGAGCGGATCGTGGCCGGACCAGGTCTGGTGGCCCAGCACCAGCTGGGCGTCCAGGGCCGCGGCGACGGCGTCGGACGCCACCGTGAACACCGCGCAGAAGCCGTCGCCGGGATGGCCGAACACGCGGCCGCCGTGGCGCTCGATGGTGTCGCGGACGAGGGCGTCGTGCTCCCGCAGGGCCGCGCCCATCGCCTCGGGGTCCCGGTCCCAGCGGGCCGTGCTGTGCTCGACGTCGGTGAACAGGAAGGTGGCCAGCGTGGCGGTGGGCGGCGGGGGAGCGGGCGGGGCGGTGTCGTGCCAGTCCAGCGCGGGGTCCTGCTCCAGCACCGCCCGCTCGAGGCCGACCAGCTCGGCACAGGGGGTGATGCCCAGCTGGTCGGCCAGGAGGTGGCGCAGCCGCTCGTAGGCGCGCAGTGCCTCGGCCTGGCGGCCGGACCGGTACAGGGCCCGCATGAGCTGGCCCCACAGCGACTCGCGCAGGGGCTCGCGCTCCACCAGCTCCTGCAGCTCGCCCACCAGCGCCCGGTGCTGGCCCAGCGCCAGGCGGGCCTCGACGCCGCACTCGACGGTGGCCCACCGCGCCTCGAGCAGCTGGCCGGCGCGGGGGCCGGCGAAGGGCTGGTCCGCGAACTCGGGCAGGGCCGTGTCGCCCCGCCAGCAGGCCAGGGCGTCGGCAGCGGCGTCGGCGGCCTCGGTCCAGCTGCCGGCCCCCAGGGCGGATCGGGCCCGGCGGCCGGCGTCCTCGAAGGCGAGGGCGTCCAGCTCGTCCGTGTTGCAGCGCAGGGCGTAGCCGGTCCCCGGCCGGAGCTCGACCCGGTCGCGCCCCAGCGCGGTGCGGAGCCGGGACACCTGGGTCTGGAGGTTGTTGGCGGCGTCGCCCGGTGGGCTGCCGGGCCACAGCGCCGTGACCAGGACGTCGCTCGGGACGACCTCGTTGGCGCGCACGGCGAGCGCGGCCAGCAGGGTACGACTCTTGGGCCCGCCGACCCTTCGTGTCGCTCCCCCCTCGCTCACCTCGAGGGACCCGAGAATGCCGATTCTCACGGCGCCGCACCTCCCAGCCCCGCCCCCGAGCCTAGGCCCCGTCCGGGGGGATAGGTGGCACGGCGCCCGGGCCCCGGCCCGCCACCGGCGGGTGGGGGCGCGGCGGAGCGGTGTGCCGGGCTGGTCGATCACGCGGCGTCGAGGACCCGCTCGATCTCGCCGTCGTCCTCGTGACGGGCGAGCCAGCGCTGGCAGGGAAAGGTCCACTCGACGCCCCGGGCCTCGTCCCGCACCACCAGGCGGTCGAGGAACCAGCCGGGCGCCACGCCGGTGTTGTCGTGGCGCACGTGGACGCGGCTGACCGCACCGAGGTCGGGGAGGTGCACCGTCACGGTGTCCACCCCGGTGAGGCCGAACCGGCCGTTGCCGTTGCCGCCGTGGCCCACGGGCAGCTCCGCACTGGAGGCCCGGGACCCGTAGAGGGTCACGAAGACGTTGGCGTCCGTCGCCGCCGCCTCTCCGGGCCGCGCCTGCCCGGTGTAGACGTCGATCCGGTACGTCGGCATCCTCGCTCGGTCCTCCCTGAATC
>DASSUD010000292.1:0-6933 GCA_035707385.1 Acidimicrobiales bacterium | reverse complement strand
TCGACTACCCGGCCAAGGGCGGCCAGCGGCGGGTGGTGGAGATCCGGGACCCCGAGGTGATCGAGGTGGTCCGGGCCCTCAAGCGCCGGCGCCGGGGCGGGCCCGAGCTGCTGGCCTACAAGGACGACCGGGGGCGCTGGCACGACGTCCGGTCCTCCGACATCAACGCCTACCTGCAGGAGGCGCTCGGCCCCGGGTTCTCGGCCAAGGACTTCCGCACCTGGGCCGCCACGGTCCTGGCCGCGGTGGCGCTGGCCGCCGAGGAGGCGGAGGTCGACGGCGAGCTGTCCGACACCCGGCGCCAGCGGGCGGTGGTGCGGGTGGTCAAGGGCGTCGCCTCCCAGCTCGGCAACACGCCTGCCGTGGCCCGCGGCTCCTACGTCGACCCCCGGGTCATCGAGGAGTTCCACCGGGGTGAGACCGTGGGCGAGGACCTGGCGGAGTCGATCGACGACGACACCGCCCTCGACGGGGTGGACCCCGAGGTGCTGAGCGAGATCGAGGAGGAGGTGGTCTCGCTCATCGAGCGGGGCCGGCGCCGCCGGGTCCGCTGAGCTCGGCGTTCGAACGCCGGGACGACCTTCAGTCGGGGTGGGTGAACCGGCCCACCTGGACGGCGTAGCCCGCCTTCTCCAGGGCGGCCACCACCCGCTCGACGTGGTCGAGGTCGAGGGTCTCGACGGTCACCTCGATCTCGGCCGACCGGGCCGACAGGTCCACGAACATGCGCTGGTGGAGGATCTCCACGATGTTGGCACCCACCTCGCCCAGCACGGTCGTGAGGTCGCCCATGCTGCCGGGCACGTCCGGCACCTCGATGTGCAGCCGGGTGAGCCGCCCGTGGCGGATGAGGCCCCGCATGATGACCGACGCCAGCAGCCGCGGATCGACGTTGCCGCCGGTCAGCACCACGCCCACCTTGCGCCCGGCGAACCGGTCCGGGTGCGCCACCAGGGCGGCGATCCCGGCGGCCCCGGCCCCCTCGGTCACCACCTTCTCGATCTCCAGCAGGAGGTTCATGGCCTCCTCGATGTTCTCCTCGGACACCGTGACCACGTCGTCCACCAGGGCCTTGATGATCTCGCCGGTCAGCCGCCCGGGGCGCGGCACCGCGATGCCCTCGGCGATGGTGGGGCCGCCCACCTTGGCCTCGGTGCCGGCCAGCAGGGCCGCCATCGCCGCGTAGCGCTCGGTCTCCACCCCCACCAGCTCGATGCCGGGGGACAGGTGGCGGGCGGCCACCGCCATGCCCGCCAGCAGGCCGCCCCCGCCCACCGGGACCACCAGCGCGTCGAGGTCGGGGTCGTCGGCCAGCATCTCGAGGGCGCAGGTGCCCTGGCCGGCGATGACGTGGGGGTCGTCGAAGGGGTGGACGTAGGTGCGGCCCTCGGCCTCCACCAGCCGGATGGCCTCGGCCTCCGCGCCGGCCAGGTCGTCGCCCGCCAGCACGACGGCGGCGCCCAGCTCCCGGGTGCGCTGCACCTTCACGAACGGCGTCCCCCGGGGCATGACGATGGTGGCGGGGATGCCGAGCCTGGTGGCGTGGTAGGCGACCGCCTGGGCGTGGTTGCCGGCGGACATGGCCACCACGCCCCGGGCCCGCTCGTCCGCGGTGAGCAGCAGCAGCCGGTTGAGGGCCCCCCGCTCCTTGAAGGAGGCGACGAACTGGAGGTTCTCGAACTTCACGACGACCGTGCACCCGAGCACCTGCGACAGCGTCCGGCTGTGGGTGCTCGGGGTGCGCTCGATCGCCCCGGCGATGCGGTCGGCCGCCGCCGTCACGGCGTCGTATGTGACGGGGAGCGTCACCGCTCGGCCCGCAGGGTGCGCTGGTTGACGGTCATGTCCTCGAGGGCGTCGGGGTCGGGATCGACGCCGAGGCCGGGCCCGCTGGGCACGATCATCGTGCCACCCCGGGACTCGAAGGGTGCGGTGATGTCCCGCCGGAAGTAGCGGGACGACGGCCCCAGGTCGGGCGGCAGGTTGCACCCGGGCAGCGCCGCCACGGCCAGGTTGAGGGCCCGCCCCAGCCCCGTCTCCAGCATCCCGCCGCAGCGCAGGGACACGCCCGCGTCCCGGCACCGCTGGTGGATCCGGCGGGCCTCGACCAGCCCGCCCACCCGCCCGGCCTTGAGGCTGACCGCCCCGCAGGCCTCCAGCGTCAGCGCGGTCTCCAGCTGCGCCAGCGAGCCGATCGACTCGTCCAGGCACACCGGGACGTCGATGCGCCGGGCCAGCCGGGCGTGGCCCACCAGGTCGTCGGGGGCGAAGGGCTGCTCGATGGCCACCAGGCCGATGCTGGCGTCGGCCAGCCGCCCGAGGGTGGCGAGGTGCTCGACCGAGTCGCTCCGGAAGCTGCCGTTGGCGTCGGCCAGCAGGGCCACCTCGTCGCCCACCTCGCCGCGGACCGCCCGCAGCGGCTCGACCTCCCAGCCCGGCTGGACCTTGACCTTGAAGGCCCGGTGGCCCTCGCCGTGCCAGCGCAGCACCGCGTCGACCAGGTCGTCCACGTTGCGGGCGAGCCCGAGGGCGATGCCGGTGGGCACCACCGGCCGCGTGGCGCCGAGGAACGAGGCCATCGACCGGCCCTCGGCCCGCAGGCCGGCGTCGAGCGCCGCGCACTCCAGGGCGGCCTTGGCCATGTGGTGGCCGCGGACCTCCCGCATCGACCGGCCGCCCAGCAGCCGGGGCACCAGGTGGTGCTCGAGGACGTGGAGCGCGCCGGCGGTGTACTCGGGCCAGTAGGTGGGGTCGGGCTCGGCCACGCACTCGCCCCAGCCGTCGGGGCCGTCGGCCACCAGCGCCCGCACCACCACCACCTCCCGGCGGCGGCGGGTGCCCCGGGGGGTCACGAACGGCTCGGCCAGCGGGACGCGCAGCAGCCGCAGCTCGACGCCCTCGAGCGCGACCTCCATGGGCTCCTCCCGGTCCGGCCGTCCGTGTGCCGGCCCATCATCCCCCGGGAGCGCTCGGTGCGCGGGGATCGGTAGCCTGGACGGGTCATGTCCACCACCACCATGCTCGCCCTCAAGGCCAACGATCCGTGCTGGTGTGGCAGCGGCCGCAAGTTCAAGCGTTGCCACAAGGCCAGCACCGACCACATCCGCCCGGGCCGCCAGAGCCCGCCCCGGGTGGTGCCGCCGGGGATCCCCCGACCGCCCTACGCCGAGACCGGCGTGCCGGTGCGGAGGACGGACTCCCACGTGCGCACGCCCGACGTGATCGAGCGCATGCGCCGTGCCGGCCGGGCCGCGGGCGAGATCCTGGCCGCCGTCGGGGCCGCGGTGGCGCCCGGCGTCACGACCGACGAGCTCGACGCCCTGTGCCACGAGGAGTGCATCCGCCGGGGCGGCTACCCCAGCCCGCTCAACTACGGGGCGTTCCCCAAGTCGCTCTGCACCTCGGTGAACGAGGTGATCTGCCACGGCATCCCCGACGACCGGCCGCTGGCCGACGGCGACATCGTCAACCTCGACGTCACGATCTACCTCGACGGCGTGCACGGCGACACCAACGCCACCTTCCCGGTGGGCACGATCGACGAGGCGTCGGCCGACCTCGTCACGGTCACCCGCGAATGCCTCTACCTGGGCATCGAGCAGGTGAGGCCCGGCAACCAGATCCGCCGCATCGGCGGGGCCATACAGGCCCACGCCGAGGGCCACGGCTACGGGGTGGTGCGGGCCTTCGTGGGCCACGGCATCGGCGAGCAGTTCCACACCGACCTGCAGATCCCCCACTACGACGACCCGCGGGCCACCACCGTCATCGAGCCCGGCATGACCTTCACCATCGAGCCGATGATCACGATGGGCGCCTGGCAGCATCAGCTGTGGCCCGACAACTGGACCGCGGTCACGGTCGACCGGCGGCGCACCGCCCAGTTCGAGCACACCCTGCTGGTCACCGACGACGGGGTGGAGATCCTCACGCAGGTCTGACGGCCGCGCAGAAGTCGTCGATCCGGCCCCGCACCACGTCGAGGCTGGCCGTCCAGAACGCCTCGTCGGTGACGTCGATGCCGAACCGGGCCCCGAGCTGGGACGCGGTCTCCACGCCGGTCGAGGACAGCATGTCGGTGTACGCGGCCCGGAACCCGGCCGGGTCGTCCTGCCAGCGGGCGTAGAGGCCGAGGCCGAACAGCAGGCCGAACGTGTAGGGCCAGTTGTAGAACGTCGACCCGTAGTAGTGGGGCTTGGCCGCCCACATGAGCGGGTGGCGCTCGGCCGGGTCGAGGCCGTCGCCGTACGCCTCGGCCTGGGCCTCGGCCATCAGCTCCGACAGCTCCCGCACCGGCACGGTGGACGCCCGCCGGCGGGCGAACAGCCGGGACTCGAAAAGGAACCGGCTGCGGATGTCGACCACCACCTGGCACGCGCCCTGCAGGTCCGCCTCCAGCAGCGCCAGTCGCTCGCCCGCGGTGGCGGTCTCCAGCGACCGGTCGGTCAGGATCGTCTCGCAGAAGATGCTGGCGGTCTCGGCCAGCGCCATCGGGGTCCAGCGCGCCAGCGGGCTGCGGTCGGCCAACGCGACGTTGTGGTAGGCGTGGCCCAGCTCGTGGGCCAGCGTGTGCACCGAGTCGATCGAGCCGTCGAAGTTCATGAGGATGCGGCTGGCGCCGTCGCCCACGTGCATGCAGAACCCCCCGCCGACCTTGCCGGCCCGGGGCCCGGCGTCCACCCAGGCGGCGTCGAGGGCCCGGCGGGCCAGGCCCGCCAGGTCGTCCCCGTAGCCGGCGAAGGCCCGGTCCACGGTGGCGGTGGCGTCGGGCCACGACACCGTGGGGGCGTCGCCCACCGGGGCGAACAGGTCCCAGAACGCCAGGCGGTCCTTGCCCAGCGCCTGCGCCTTGGCCGCCAGGTAGCGGCGGAAGGCGGGCAGGGATCCGTCCACCGCGGACTGCATGGCCTCGAAGGCCGGGCGCTCGACCGCGCTCACCTCCAGCACCGGGTCGAGGGGGTCGTCCCAGCCCCGCCGGGCGCCGAGGGCCAGCGTCTCGCCCTTGATGGCATTGAGGGCGGCGGCGAGGGGCACGGCGTGGGCCTGCCAGGCGGCCAGCTCGGCCCGGAACGCCGCCTCCCGCACGGCGGGGTCGGGGTCGGTGGCCAGGCCCCGCACCGCGAAGATCGGCAGCGTCTCGGTCCGCCCGTCCGGGAGCTCGACGGCGGCGGTCACCCCGGCCGTGACGTCCCCGTACAGCCTGGTCCAGGCGGTGGAGCCCGTGATGCCCAGCTCCGCGGCCAGGTCCTCCTCCGGCTCGGGCATCTGGTGGGCGGCGTTGCGGGCCGCCTTGCGGAGCGGCCAGGCGTGCGCGGCCGCCGCCTCGCTGCGGGCCACGAGGGCGTCGACGTCGACGCGCCCCACCCACGCGTCGAACCGGGTCCGCAGCACCGAGATGCGGGCGTCGAGCGTGGCCAGGCGGGACAGCAGGGCCTGGCCCGCCTCGTTGCCGCTGTCGGTGCTGACGTGGCCGTAGGCGAAGCTGTTGAGCCGGGCGAACCGCTCCAGCATGTCGTTCAGGGCGGCCAGCGCCCCCTCGAACGTGGCGACGAGGCCACCGTCGGTGGGCAGCGGGTCGTCGCCGTCCCGCACGCCGCCGTCGTCGAACCGCGCCGCCAGGGCGGCCACGCCGTCCGCCAGCGCGGCCTCGGCCGCGGCCACCTCGGGGCCGTCGACGGTGGGGAACAGGGTCGTCAGGTCCCAGCGGGGGAGGGTGTCGTCGCGGGCGGTCATCCGCCCATGCTGCCACCGGGCGCGAAGCGGCCGGCCCGCGCCCTGGGAGGCGACGGACCGGCCGACGGGATCCGCGGGGACCGCGGTCCAGGGGACTACGGGGAGAGGGCGCCGAAGATGGAGTAGCCGCCCGGTCCCACGAGACAGCCGACGACGATGAGGACGATGCCGAGGAGCACCTCGCCGCGCACGATGCGCACGATGCCGAGGATGACCAGCACGGCCGCGATGAGGAACAGGATCAATGCCATGGGCCGAGGAGTACCCCCGTGCCGCGGCCCCCAACCGCCTGCCGGGTCAGAGGGCGGCGACCGCCCCGGCCAGGTGGTCGGCCAGGTCGCCCCGCGGCTGGACCGCCACCCCGCCCGGCAGGCCCAGCCACGCCGCCATCGACGCCAGCTCGGCCGCCAGCTCGGCGCTCACCCGGTCCGGCTCGCCGGCCGCCGCCGGCTCGCGCCACGCGGCCTGGACCCGCAGCACGCCCGCCTGGCGGTCGGCCTTGAGGTCGACCCGGGCCACGAGCGCCTCGTCCAGGAGGAACGGCAGCACGTAGTAGCCGTGGACCCGCTGGGGCGCGGGCACGTAGATCTCGATCCGGTAGTGCATGTCCCACAGCCGCAGGGTGCGGGACCGCTCCCAGACGAGCGAGTCGAACGGCGACAGCAGCGCCCGGGCGCGGACCCGGCGCCGGGGCAGCCGGGCGCCCGGGTGCAGGTAGGCCGCGTCCTTCCAGCCCTCGACCCGCACCGGCACCAGGGCCCCCTCGGCCGCCAGCTCCTCCACCAGCGGGCGGGCCGCGGGGATGTTGAGGCGGTAGTAGTCGGCCAGGTCCCGCACCGTCCCCACCCCGTGGGCCGCGGCTCCCAGCAGCAGCAGCGCCTTGCGCGCCTCGACGTCGGACATGTCGGCGGCCGCCAGCAGCTCGGCCGGCAGCCACTGGTCGGGGAGCATGTACCAGCGGGTGAAGCCGTTGCGGCGCACCGCCGTGATCTCGCCCTGGTGGAACAGCGCCTCCACCACCCGCTTGCCGTCGCCCCAGCCCCACCACGACCCCTCCTTGCGGGGAGCCTGGCGGTTGACGTCCATCTCGCCTATGGGGATCGGCCCCCGCTCGGTGATCTCGGCCATGGCCGCCGCCACCAGGTCCGGGTTCTCCTCCACGCTTCGCCGGACCCCGCCCCACGCGTGCAGCCCGGCCAT
>DASSUD010000291.1:0-4505 GCA_035707385.1 Acidimicrobiales bacterium | reverse complement strand
GACGGTGCCGGCCGAGCCGTCCACCGCCAGCAGGTCGCCATCCTGGTAGCGCCCCGTGGCGCCGGCGTGGCCGACGACGGTCGGGACACCGTGCTCCCGGGCCAGGATGGCCAGGTGGCTGAGCGGGCTGCCGGTCTCGGCCACCAGCCCCCCGAGGCGGGCGACGACGGTGGCCAGCCGGGGGTCGAGGTGGGTGACCACCAGGACTGCACCCGCCGGCGGCTCGCCGCCGAGGTGGGCCGGGCCGGTGCCCCGGCCGCCGCCGGCGCCGATCCCGCCTGCACCGGTGGTCGGGGCAGCGACCGCGACCGGGCGGAGGTCGTCGGTGAGGCGGAACTGGGCCGGCAGCGGCTTGGGCGGGGCGACCACCGGGTCGGTGCGGTCGGCGAGGTCGCCGGGCACCGTGCGCTCGGTGGCGGCCACCCGCAGCTCGTCCAGCCCCAGGAGGCGGACGGCGGATTGATCGGGCAAGACGCCCACGCACACGAGCCGGCAGCCGAGCTGCCAGGCGGCCCGGGCGGTCAGCTCCTGGACCCACCGGGCCCGCAGCCTTAGCGCCTCGCGGGCCACGGCGGCGTCGTCGGGACTGTCCGGGGGGCCGGCGGACGTGGGGGCCGGGGCGGCCACCGCCCGCAGGTCCAGGCCGGCCAGGGGCTGGTCGTCGCCGATGCGCGGCGGCGTCAGGGCCAGCACGACAGGGTGGGTCCGGACCAGGTCGTCGATGTCCACGCCCTCGGCTCGGGCCTCGGCCAGGGCCGACATGGCCAGCGAGGCCGCGGTCACGCCGTGGCCCGCGTCGGGGATCAGCATCCCGGCCAGGGCCTCGTAGCCGTGCAGCGCCCGCAGGGCGGTGCGCCCGCTGTCGAGGATCGCCAGCAGGTCGCTGTTGGACAGCTCGTCGAGCCGGGGGAGGGCGGCCAGGTCGGTGTCGACCTGCTCGACGACGTCCCGGGCCAGGGCCGGCAGGGCCCGGCCGAGCCGGCCTGTCCGCCAGGCGCTGCGCAGCCGCCGCGCCGGCGGCCGGGGGTCGAGGCGCCGCAGCACCTTGTGGCGCACCGGCGCCAGGCCCAGGTGGGCGAGGTCGGCGACGGCCCAGCCGTCGATGGCGCGTGCCACCGGCGACCGGCGCAGCGCCGCGGCCGAGGCGGCCCCGGTGAGCAGGAGCGCCTGCTCCAGCCCTTCGGCCAGCGGCGCCAGCCACAGGTCGGACTCCAGCCGGGACAGCGGCTCGGGGAACGTCTCGGCCAGCGGCCCGGCGCCGAGGACGTGGCCCGACGGCCTGCCGGTCGAGGTGGTGATGGGCCGGCTCTGGAGCAGCCACAGGGCGCCGTCGGCGTCGAAGGCCCACTCGATGTCCTGCGGGCCGCCGAACGCCTCGGCCGCCCGCCGGGCCAGCCCGGCGAGGGCCCGCAGGGCGGGGCGGGGGAGCAGGGCGGGCGAGCCGTCGGGGTGGTCGAGCAGCCGGCCGCGGGGGGAGATCGCGGCCGTCCACCCGTCCTCCTGGCCGCCGACCAGCGAGTCGGGCCCGCCCTCGACCGCGGACACCAGGAGGCGGTCGGCGCGGCCGGACACCGGGTCGGCCCCGAACAGGACGCCACCCCACCGGGGCGACAGCTGGGGCTGGACCAGGACCGCCATGCGGGCGTCCTCGGCCGTGGCGTTGGCCCCCGAAGCCAGGACCTCGTCGACGGCCTCCACGAACCGTGCCCACGACGTGACGTCGAGGACCGAGGTGAACACGCCGGCCATCGAGGAGGTGCCGCCGTCCTCGTTGGTGGACGAGGACCGCACCACCAGGGCTTGGCGCCCGCCGCCCGCCAGCGCGTCGTAGGCCATGCGGGCGGGCCCCGGCCGGTCGAAGCGCGACGGGTGCGACCAGCCGCGGTGGTCCCAGGCGGTGGTGAGGACCATGCCGGGGAGCACCGGCAGGCCGGCGGACCGGGCGCGGGCGAGGTTGGCGGCCTTGGCGCCGACGAGCGACCCGTCGGTCGCACCGGGGTCGGCGAGATCGATCAGGTCGGCACGCCGGAGAGCGGGGGTGGTCGTCTCCATGGCGCCACAGTGGGGGACGGTCCTTGCACGGTGGTTGCGCTGCGCTTGCAGCGCGCTGGCCGGGGCCGCCGGCGCGTGGGGACCACGCGTGACGCCCCGCGCGGGACGCTCAGTGGCGGTTTCGGGACTTTTACGGTCTCTTGAGGTAAAAGTTCGCACCGGGGGAGGTCAACCACCCACGGAGAGATGTCGGATCATGAGACGAACAAGCCTGAAATGGGGCGCCGGCACGGCGTTCGCCGGCGCTGCCGTGCTCGCGGTGTCCGCCCTCACCCTCAGCTCGTCGGCGTACAGCCAGCAGCCCAACGTCGGGACCGTGAAGATCGACGACGTCGATCTCGGGAGCGTCCCCAACAACGAACCGCACGTCGACGACTGCGAGTTCGAGGTCGAGTTCTTCGGCTATCCGGCGAACCAGTCGGTCACGGCCACGATCATCCACGTCCCGCCCACCGGGGACGGCGAGGAGATCAGCGACACGACCACGCTCGACGATGACGACGAGTCCGGCGGTGGCTCCGCGGAGGGCTTCGACGGGTCCCTGACCTTCGACGCCACCGACCTCGTCGCCGGCACGGAGCCTCAGCCCAACCAGGGCTGGCACCTGCGCCTCGAGGTCGAGGACGGAGGCGTCGGCGGGACGAAGAACAAGGAGTTCTGGGTGGAGGGGTGTGCGCCGGGCCAGCCGACCACGACGAGCACCACGACCACCTCGACCACCTCGACCACCTCGACCACCTCGACCACCTCGACCTCGACCTCGACCACCTCCACGACCACCACGACTCAGCCCACCACGACGACCACCACGGCTCCGTCGGGCCCGACGACGACCGCCGCACCGGGCGCGCCCGCCCGGCCGAGCGGTGCTGCGGTTCCGCCGGCACGCCCGCCGGCCGCCGGGGCGGTGACCCCCGGGGAGCTGGCCGTCACCGGCACGAACTCGTCGCTGGCCCTGGTCGGCGTCACGCTGGTGCTGGTAGGGGCCGGACTCAGCCTGGCGGTCCGCCGCCGGCCCGCCGCCTGATCGAGAGGACAGCCTTCTGGCGTTCGTTCGTGGCGGAGAACGACACGAACGAACGCCAGAACGGCTAGGCGAGGTTCGCCCGCAGGGTGCGGTCGACCGAGAGCAGCGCCCAGCCGACGAGGACCATCAGCAGGCCGATGCCGAAGGCGAAGGCGGCCACGCCGAAGGCCACGACCGACGTGAACAGCGACGCACGCAGGAACGACGCGGTCATGACCGTCTCGCGGCGGGGGTCCTCGCGATCGAGCTGGGCGTAGGTCTGGCCGTCCGTCTCCTCCAGCGCGTGGTCGTTGATCACCTCGGCCTCCGCGTAGGCGGTGAAGGGACCGTCGACGTCGTCGCCGGCGAAGTTGTCGGCGTCGTCGGAGACGACGATCTTCTCGTCGCTGAGCTGGTCGGTGACGGTGAACCAGGTGATGGCGCCCGCCACCATCAGGATCACGCCGCTGACGATGACGAGCAGGGCGAGCACACGCAGCGGGCCGGTCAGCGCCCGCCGATGGGTGTGCGCCGGCGGGACCCCCTCGTCGTCGACCGCCGTCCCCGGGACACCCGGCCGGGCCGGCGGATCGGGGGTGGTGCCCGGATCGCGGGCGGTGGGAGTGGTCATGGCGATAGCTCCTTCCGGAGGTCGCGGCAACCTCGCAGGAAGCATTCCCCCTCGGTGCCGCGAACTATCACGGATCGACGGCAGCCGGCCGCCGGCAGCACCCGGTCGGGGTCAGCGTTCGTAGACCGCGAGGTCGACGGCCTTGACCGACGCCCACACCGCCGCGCCGGGGACCAGGTCGAGCTCGGCCACCGCCTGCGGTGTCACCTCGGCCACGATGGCCAGCCGGCCGCCGAGCTGGACCCGGACCCGGTCGTGGTCGGCCTCGAGGTCGACGACGTGGGCCGGCCAGGCGTTGCGGGCGCTGCCCTCCGGCCGGTGGCGGTGGATCGACACGGCCCGGGGGCGCACCGCCACCGCCACCTCGGGGCTGGGGACAGGATCGGCCACCACCAGCTCGGCGCCCGACTCCAGGCGCACCGCGTGGTCGCCGGCCGCGGTGCCGGTGAGCAGGTTGACGCCGACGAGCTCGGCCACGTAGGCCGACCGGGGCCGGCGGGCCACCTCCGACGTCGTGCCCTCCTGGGTGACCCGCCCGGACTCCACGATCACCAGCCGGTCGGCCAGCACCAGGGCGTCCACCGGGTCGTGGGTGACGAGCAGGCGGGCCCCGGGGAAGGTCCGCAGGTGCCGGCGCAGCTCGGCCCGCACGTGGACCCGGGCCCGGGCGTCCAGGGCGGCCAGCGGCTCGTCCAGCAGCAGGACCAGCGGTTCGGTCGCCAGGGCCCGGGCGAGCGCCACCCGCTGGGCCTGCCCGCCCGACAGCGAGCCGGGGCGGGCACCCGCCACCGCCGCCAGCCCCACCCGCTCGAGCCA
>DASSUD010000290.1:0-2995 GCA_035707385.1 Acidimicrobiales bacterium | reverse complement strand
GGCGGGCGCCGTCCTGCCCGACCTGGCCCGCCGGGCGGGGACGGTGGCGGTGATCCGCTCCCGCACGCTGCGGACCTGGGGCGACAGCGAGTCCGGCCTGGCCGAGAAGCTGGCCGACCACATGGCCGAGCTCGACGCCGGTGGCCCCGGGGCGCCCACGCTCGCCTTCCTGGCCAGCGGCATCGAGGGTCTCAAGGTCCGCATCACCGTCAAGGCCGACGACGAGGACAGCGCCGCCCGGCTCATCGATGCCGAGGACAAGATCGTGCGCGACCTCGTCGGCGACATCGTGTTCGGGGTGGACGGCGAGACGATGGAGCACGCCGTCGGCTCGGCCCTCGAGGCCCGGGGCCTGACGCTGGCGGTGGCCGAGTCCCTCACCGGCGGCCTCATCGCCTCACGGCTGGTCGACGTGCCGGGGTCGAGCGCGTGGTTCCGGGGCGGGGTCGTGTCCTATGCCAGCGACGTGAAGTTCTCGGTGCTGGACGTGCCGGAGGGCCCCGTGGTGTCGCCGGAGGCGGCCGCCGCCATGGCCACGGGCGTGCGGGACCTGCTGGGCGCCGACGTCGGCCTGTCCGCCACCGGCGTGGCCGGCCCCGAGCCGATGGAGGGCCGGCCCCCGGGCACCGTGTGGCTGGGCGTGGTGGTCGGCGACGCCGAGCCGGTGACGCGGCTCGTCACCCTCCCGGGCGACCGGGCGCGCGTGCGGCAGTTCTCCTGCATCACCGCCCTGGACATGCTGCGCCGGCTGCTGGCCGCCCGCTGACCCGCCTACGGCCAGAGGGTGGCGGTACCCGGCTCGGGCAGCGCCACCCAGGTGCGCCCGGGGGTGAGCCGCACCGGCTGGCCGGCGGCGTCCAGGTACTGGGTCGGGGCCTCCAGCGACGGCTTGTGCCAGCTGGCCCGGACGAGCTGACCGCCCGTGAAGATCCAGGCGTCGCCGCTGCCCACGGTCTGGGCCTCCCGGATCGGCACCCCGAAGGAGTCGGTGACGTCGCTGTCGGCGTAGGGGGTGAACGACACGATCACGTTCTCGGGCGTCACCTGCTGGCCCAGGGCGTCGACATGCGGGGTGCCGGACTGGCTCCGGGCGTAGCCCCAGCCGTTCCAGATGTAGTCGACCGGCGCCGAGCCGGCACCGATGGCGAACACGATGCTGACGCCGCTGACGACCTCGCCGCCGGTGACCGGCTCCCCCGGCGCCCGGTAGGCGAAGAGCTGGGGCGGGGTGCCGCCGCCGTAGCCGGCGGCCCACATCTCCATCGTCGAGTTGAGCATGAGGTTGTGGGGCGCCCGCCGTCCACCGGCCCGGTGGTAGTGGCCGGAGGCGACGTCGTAGCCGACGTCGACCATGCCGGCCTCGCGGACCCGGGCGGCGAAGCTGGGGTTGGCGCCCGACCAGGCGAACAGCGGCGTGTTGAGCGGGCGGAACAGGCCGATGTCCGAGGTGCGGGCGGACCGCACCGGCCCCACCGGCTCGGCCTCGCCGGAGTGGAACACGGCCATGAACCGGGTCACGGCGCCCTCGACCCGCTCCTCGTACACGATGTCAGCCTGGTTGAGGCCGATCTGGGGCCGGGAGGCCGGCTCGACGTTGTCGACCTTGACGGCCAGCGCCGCCCGTGCCGCCACGGCCGGGTCGACCACGGGAAGCCCGGTGAGCGGGTACACCGGTGGCGGGGGAGGCGGAGGGGCGGTCGTGGTGGTGGTCGCCTCCGTGGTGGTGGTGGCTTCGGTGGTGGGGGGCGGCGACTCCGAGCCGCCCTGGGCGGCGACGAGAGCGGCCGCGCCGACGACGACGACGGCGGACCCGCCGGCGATGGCCTTGCCCCGCGTCGTGGACAGGAACGACGACGCGGCAGCGATGATGCGTGCTCCCCAGCTCACGGCGAGAGCGTGACCCAGGCACGACCTGCCGCGCAATTCAACACCCGACCGCACGACGTGGCATCCCGCCGCCTACCGTGCCCAAGGCCTCGACCCCCGTTCCGGCGGCGGCGGGGGCACCGTGCTGCTCTCACGGCCGCCGGAACGGGGCCGCGCCCGCGCCGTCCCGCACGGCTCCATCGCCGGAGCGTGCTCCCTCGTCCCGCCCACGCGCCCGGCCCGGGCGGCCGGCTCGCCACCGGTCCGGCGTCTGTGAGACATCGGGCCGGCCCGGCCCGGTGCCGGTGGGTGGCAGGCTGGCGCCGTGCGCTTGTTCGTGGCGGTGATGCCACCCGGCGACGTGCTCGACCGGCTCGCCTTCCTGCGCCGGCCGGAGCGCCCGGGGGTCCGGTGGACGCGCCGCGACCAGTGGCACGTCACCCTGGCCTTCCTCGGCGAGGTCGCCGATCCCGGCCCCGTCGTGGCCGCCCTCGACGCCGCGCCCCTGGCTCCCGCCACCGCAGTCCTCGGCCCGGCCGTGGCCGCCCTCGGGCGCCGGGTGGTGTGCGTGCCGGTGGGCGGCCTCGGCGACCTGGCGGGCGCCGTCCGTCACACGGTCGCACCCGGAGAACACGAGGCCCGGCCGTTCCGGGGCCACGTGACGCTGGCCCGGGTCCAGCGGGGCCGCATCGGCGACCTCGTGGGCGAGCCCGTGGGCGGGCGGTTCGCCGTGGGCGACGTGCGGCTCGTCCGCAGCCACCTCGGCGCCGGCGGTCCCCGCTACGAGGACCTCCACGTCCGGGCCCTAGCGGCCTGAAATTCCGCAGGGTCCTTGAACGAACAGGCGTTCGAAACTACAGTCGTGTCGTTCCCGAACATCGGGGCCGGCTCCCCGAAAGTGTCACACCCCCTCTCTATCTTCTGCTGCGTCGGCGGGGCACCGCCCCCTCCCGAGATCGCAGACGGGCCCCGGCTCTGCCGGCCGGCCCGCCGCCACCGCACAATCCGCACCACCGCAGAAAGGACCACACCGGTGGATCGACAGAAGAACCTCGAGATGGCCCTCAGTCAGATCGAGAAGCAGTTCGGCAAGGGCTCGGTCATGAAGATGGGCGAGAAGGGCACCATG
>DASSUD010000289.1:0-2988 GCA_035707385.1 Acidimicrobiales bacterium | reverse complement strand
CACCTACCGCGACGGCGTGATCGACGACCCCCCGGTCGGTCCGGGCGACGTGGGGGTCCGGCCGGTGGCCTCGGCCCTGAACCACATGGACCTGTGGGTGACCCGGGCCCTGCCCCGGCCGCCGCTCCCGCACGTTCCGGGGTGCGACGTGGCCGGCGTGGTCGACGCGGTGGGCGAGGGCGTGAGCCACGTGGCGGTGGGCGACGAGGTGGTGGTGAACCCGGCGGTGTCGCCGCTGGAGGCGGTGGTGGCCCTGGGGGTCGACTCGCCGCTGGGGCCGGGCTTCCAGATCGTGGGCGAGCACCGCTGGGGCGGCCACGCCGAGCGGGTGGTGGTGCCCGGCCGCAATGTGGTGCCGCGGCCGGCGGGGCGGTCGTGGGAGGAGTGCGCCGCCTACCCGCTGGCCACCCTGACGGCCTGGCGCATGCTCCGGCGGGCCCGGCTGACGGCGGGGGAGTCGGTCCTGGTCGTCGGCATCGGTGGCGGCGTGAGCGCGGCGGCGCTGGCCCTGGCCCGGCGCCTGGGGGCGACCGTCTACGCCACGTCCCGCGACGCGGCCAAGCGGGACCGGGCGGTGACGCTGGGGGCGGAGAAAGCCTTCGACTCGGCCGGGGACTGGCCGGTCACGGTCGACGTGGTGGTGGAGAGCGTCGGACCGGCCACCTGGGACCGCTCCGTCCGGGCCCTGCGCCCCGGCGGTCGGCTGGTGGTGTGCGGGGCCACCTCGGGCCCCACGGTCGAGCTGAACCTGACCCGGCTGTTCTTCCGCCAGATCGAGGTCATCGGCTCGACGATGGGCTCGTACCCCGAGTTCGAGGACGTCACGGCGCTGGTGCACCAGGGGCTGGACGTGCATGTCGACGAGGTGTTCGACCGCGCCGACTACCCGGAGGCCCTGGAGCGCCTCCGGCGGGGCGACCAGCTGGGCAAGATCGTGCTGCGCCACTGAGCCGCCGGGCTACTGTGCCGGCCGACGAGGCAGGCTGGACAGGAGCTGGGGCCGATGGACGAGCAGCACCCGACACCACCGCCACCTCCGCCGCCACCCTCGCCGCTAACGCCACCTCCGCCGCCAGCTTCGCCGCTAACGCCACCTCCGCCGCCAGCTTCGCCGCTGGCGCCACCTCCGCCGCCGCCACCTCCGCCGCCAGCTCGCCGCCGGGGTCCACTGTGGGTGGCCCTCGGTGTGGGCGTCGTCGCCGTAGCCGTCGGCGGGGTGGTTGTCGCCAGTGCGGGTGGGGGCGACGAGCCGGACGCCGACGAGGCCCTCGAGCGGGCAGCCGCCGCCCTGGCCGAGGAGGACAGCTTCCGGCTCCGGATGACGACCGAGGACCGCTCGGTCGTCGGGGAGGCCGGCGGGGCCGGCAGCGAGTCGACGTTCCGCATCGTGACCGACGTCGAGGTGGCGGGCGACGACTTCCGGGCCCGGACCGACGCCGGCGACTGGTTCGACGAGGCCGTGGTGGTCGGGGGCACCGTGTACACCCGCAGCGAGATCGATGCCGAGGCGCTGGCCGCCGAACCGTGGGGGGTCTGGCCGGACGAGCCGCTCCCGGAGGCCGAGCCCATGGACCAGGGCGACCTGATCGCCGAGCTGCGTGCCATCGTCGAGGACGGCAGGGAGTACGACGAGACCGACGACATGATCGAGGGGACCCTGGTCCCCACCCTCGGGAGCTACTACCTGAGCGGCGTGGCCGGCCCGGCCCCGCTGACCCCCGACCAGCAGTCCCTGGCGGTCACGAGCGGCCTGCCCATCGCCTTCGTCGACCTGTTCGGGTCGTTCACGGACGCCGAGGTGGTCGACGACTCCGGTGACCGCGTCGCCCTGCGGGCCAGCCGACAGATCAGCGAGGACATCGGCTTCCCGGTGCCCGCCGGCGAGTTCGAGATCGTGCTGGACGGCGACGACCGCCCCGTGGAGCTCCGGCTCGTCGTCGAGGGCGAGACCGCTCGCCATGCGGCCCACGTCGAGTTCGGCGGCTGGGGTGAGGACATCGTCATCACCACGCCCGAGGGTGAGATCGACGAGACCCCCTGGATCGACGAGGAGCTGGTGGCCGAGGTGCGGGCGACCGTCGCGCCGCTGGCGCCGGTCGACGTGCCCGGCGGCTACGTGATCACGACCGTCGACGCCCTGCCGGCCGAGGAGGTGGAGGAGGACTGCGCCCAGCTCATGCTGGACTACAGCCCGCCCGTGGACGACGAGGCCGCGGACGAGGCCTGGCTGGACAGCCCGGACTACCTCACCGTCTTCCTCCTGCCCGCGGCCTGCGCGCTGAGCGCCGACGACACGCCCTTCGAGCCCGGGGAGTTCGGCGACGTGCCGTCGCGGGCCGGCGAGCTCGGCTACGTCGAGGTGCTGGTGGGCGACACCGTCCTGCAGTTCGACACGACCCACACCGCCGACCTGCCGGCGATGGTGGCGTCGATCCAGCCGGTCGACCTGGATGCCGTGCTGGCGGAGGCGGCCGCCGGGCCTCCGGGCGGCGGCCGGTAGACCGGCGCACCCCACTAGCGTGGCCCGATGGAGCCCTCGCCCGCCACCGACGCCAAGGCCCGGATGGCCGCCGAGATCGAACGGCGGGCGGACCTGCTGGTGGACGTGTCCCGCCGCATCCACGCCCGCCCGGAGCTGGGCTACGAGGAGCACTTCGCCCACGACCTGCTGGCGGGCGTCCTCGAGGGCGCCGGCCTGGCCGTGACGCGCGGCGCCCGGGGCGTCGACACCGCCTTCGAGGCCAGCGCCGGCCGCTCGGGCCCGGCGGTGGCGGTGATGTGCGAGTACGACGCCCTGCCCGGCATCGGCCATGCCTGCGGCCACAACGTCATCGCCGCCGCCGGGCTCGGCGCGGGTCTGGCGGCCGCGGCGCTGGCCGACGAGCTGGGCGGGCGGGTGCTGGTCGTGGGCACCCCGGCCGAGGAGGGCGGCGGGGGCAAGGTCCGCCTGATCGACGGCGGCACCTTCGACGGCGTCGAGGCCGCCCT
>DASSUD010000288.1:0-15042 GCA_035707385.1 Acidimicrobiales bacterium | reverse complement strand
GGGGCGATGGTGCGGGTGGCGCTGGCGCCGTGCTCGCCGTTCTCGGTCACGCCGTCCCTGATGGCGCGGACGGCGGAGCTGGCCGAGCGGCTCGACGTCCGGCTGCACACCCACCTGGCCGAGGATCCCGACGAGGACCGGTTCTGCCTGGAGACGTTCGGGCGCCGGCCCATCGAGCACTTCGAATCGGTCGGCTGGGGATCGGACCGGGCCTGGGTGGCGCACGGCATCTACCCGTCGGAGGCGGAGATCGCCCGCATGGGCGGCTGGGGCACCGGGGTGGCCCACTGCCCCAGCTCCAACATGATGATCGGGGGCGGCGGGATCGCCCCGGTGGCTGCCTACCGGGCCGCGGGCGTGCCGGTGGGGCTGGGGTGCGACGGCTCGGCGTCCACCGACTGCGCCTCGCTGTGGCTGGAGGCCCGGGGGGCGCTGCTGCTGGGCCGCCAGCGGGGCGGGCCCACGTCGTTCACGGCCCGGGACGCGCTGGAGCTGGCCACCCGGGGTTCGGCGCAGTGCCTGGGCCGCCTGGGCGAGCTGGGCGTCCTGGCGGTCGGCGCCGCCGCCGACCTGGTGGCCTGGAAGCTCGACGGCCTGGCCTTCGCGGGCGCCCTGACCGACCCGGTGGAGGCCCTGCTGCGCTGCGGCCCGACCGCCGCCCACCACACCGTTATCGCCGGCCGCCCCCTGGTGGAGGACGGCGAGCTCCGCGCCGACGGCGTGGCCGGCATCCTCACCCGCCACCGGGCGGCGGCGGCGAGGCTCCAGGGGCTCACCTGACCGATCTGGCGGCACATACGCCGTCATCCCGGCGTATGGGCCGCCAGATCGGGGGGACCTCGCTCCACGTACCGCCCCCAGCCCTGCTCGCCGCAGAACTCGCCGTCCCTCGCCACCACCCGGCCCCGGCACAGGACCAGCGCCGGCCAGCCCCGGGCCAGGAGACCCTCGTACGGCGAGTGGTCCACCCGCATGTGCAGGGCGGCCGCGTCGAGGGACTGGGCCCGGTCCGGGTCCCACACCACGATGTCGGCGTCGGAACCCGGGCGCAGGCAGCCCTTGCGGGGGAACAGCCCGAAGGTCCGGGCCGGGGCCTCGGCGCACAGGCGGACCCAGTCGGCGGCCGTGATCCGGCCGGCCCGGACGCCCTGCCACACCAGCGTGAGCCGGGTCTCCACCCCCGGCAGCCCGCCGGGGATCTCGGTGAAGTCGGCCCACACCTCCCGGCCGGCGACCATCCCGGTCCGCCGGTCGTGCATCCAGAACGGGCAGTGGTCCGTCGCCACCGTCTGCACCCAGCCCCGGGCCAGGCCCTCCCACAGCTCCTCGCGGTGCTCGGGGTCCCGCAGCGGCGGCGTGCACACGAAGTTCTCGCCGCCGGGCCCCTCCAGCACGGTGGCGTCGAGGTGGAGGTACTGCGGGCAGGTCTCGGCGTGCAGGGGCACGCCCCGCTCCTGGGCGGCCCGCACCTCGGCCAGCCCCGGGGCCGACGACAGGTGGACGACGTACACGGGCGCCCCCGCCACCTCGGCCAGCCGGCCCACCCGGCTCACGGCCTCGGCCTCCAGCGCCGCCGGGCGGGTGTCCCGGTGCGACACCACCGACGTGCGCCCCTCGGCCACCGCCCGCCGCCGCAGCGCCTCGATGGCACCGCCGTTCTCGCAGTGCACGGTGACGAGGCCGCCGTGGCGGGCGCAGGCCCCCAGCACGTCGAACACCACCTCGTCGTCCACCTGCAGGAGCTGGGGGTAGGCCAGGTAGAGCTTGAAGCTGGTGACGCCCCGCTCGACGCAGGCCGCCACCACCGGCTCGGGCACGGCCTCGGTGAAGGTCATGTGCAGGCCGACGTCCACCGCCGCCGGCTCGGCCCACCGGCGCCAGGTGGCCAGGGCCGCCAGCGGGTCCTCGCCCCGGTAGGCGGTCACGTAGTCGACGACGGTGGTGGTGCCGCCGACGGCCGCCGCCGCGGTGCCGGAGGCGAAGTCGTCCGACACCCGCACCGCCCCCACCGGTAGCTGCATGTGGGTGTGGGCGTCGACGCCGCCGGGCACCACCAGCAGCCCGGACACGTCGGTGACCGGGGCCTCGGGGTGGCGGGCGCCCAGGCCGGGGCCGACCTCGGCGATGCGGCCGCCGGCGCCCACCAGAACGTCGGCCACCCGCTCGCCGTCGACGTCGAGGACCGTCCCGCCGCGCAGCAACACGGCGCCACCCAACCACATGGACGGCGCTTCACCAACCGGTAACATGCGCGAATTCAACAGTTCGTTGAGGCCGACAAACCTCGACGCCCGTGACCGTCCTCGTTCCCGACCGACTCGACGACGCGCTGGCCGCCCTGGCGGACGATCCGGCGCCCACCGTCCTGGCGGGCGGCACCGATCTGATGGTCGAGCTCAACTACGGGCGCCGGCGTCCACGCGACGTGCTCTCGCTCCGGCGTCTCACGGAGCTCCGGGCGTTTCACGTCGAGCGCTCCGGCGCGGGCCCGGACGAGGTGGTGCTCGGCGCCGGGGTCACCTACACCGCGCTGCTGGGCGACGAGCTGGCGGACCTGCTGCCCGCCCTGGCCCAGGCCGCCCGGACCGTGGGCAGCCCGCAGATCCGCAACACCGGCACCGTCGGCGGCAACCTCGGCACCGGCTCCCCGGCGGGCGACACGCTGCCGCCGCTGGTGGCGCTGGACGCCACCGTCGAGCTGGCCTCGGCCGGCGGCCACCGGCGCCGGCTGCCGGTGTCGGAGTTCCTGGTGGGGCCCAAGCGCACCGCCCTGCGGCCGGGCGAGCTGATCGTCGCCGTCCGCGTCCCGGTGGCCACCGGGGCCCGTGAGTTCCTCAAGATCGGGGTGCGCAACGCCATGGTCATCGCGGTGGCCAGCTGCGCACTGGTGGTGGACCGCGAGCGGCGGACCCTGGCCTGCGCCCTCGGCGCCGTCGGCCCGGTCCCCGTCCGGGACCACGACGCCGAGCTGTGGGCCACCACCCGCCTCGACTGGGACGCGACCGGGCCGCCCCACCCGTCGGTGGTCGAGGGGTTCGCCCGGCGCATGGCCGCCGCCAGCCGGCCCATCGACGACCATCGGGCCACCGCCGACTACCGCCGCCACGCCGTCGAGGTCATGGCCCGGCGGGCCCTGGAGCGCGCCTGGGAGCGGGCGGCATGACCCGCCGCCACGGCACCCGGGTCGTCGACGCCGTGTACGAGCTGACCGTCAACGGCCAGCCCCGCCAGGTGTCCGGCGCCCACGCCGGCGACAGCCTGCTCCACGTCCTGCGGGACCGGCTCGGGCTGCCGGGGGCGAAGAACGCGTGCGAGCAGGGCGAGTGCGGCTCGTGCTCGGTGCTGGTCGACGGCGTGCTGGTGTGCGCCTGCCTCGAGCTGGCCGAGGCCGCGGCCGGCTGCGAGATCACCACCGTCGAGGGCCTGGCGCCCGCGGGCGGCGAGCCGGGCGACGCCGCCCTGGCCGGCGACGTGCTCACCGACGTGCAGCAGGCCATGGTCGAGGCCGGCGGGGTGCAGTGCGGGTTCTGCACCCCCGGGTTCGTGGTCGCCGTGCACGACCTGCTCGACCGGGTGCCCGAGCCCACCACGCTCGAGGTGCGGGAGGCCCTGGCCGGCAACCTGTGCCGCTGCACCGGCTACGGCCGCATCCTGGCCGCCGTCGACCAGGTGGTGGCGGTCCGCACGGGGCGGCCGTCATGACCCGAGTCGAGTCTCCACCCGTACGGGGCGGACCGGCCGGCGGGCGCGTCGGCGACAGCCCGGTCCGCCCCGACGGGACGCCCAAGGTGCAGGGGCGCTTCGCCTTCTCGTCCGACCTGCACGCCGAGGGGATGCTGTGGGGCCGCACCCTGCGGTCCCCCCACCCCCACGCCCGCATCGCGGCCATCGACGTGGGCCCGGCTCTGGCCATCGGCGGGGTGTCGTGCGTGGTCACCGCCGCCGACGTGCCCGGGGCCGCCACCTACGGGCTGATCTCGGCCGACCAGCCGGTGTTCGCCCGGGACGTGGTCCGCTACGAGGGCGAGCCGGTGGCGGCGGTGGCCGCCGAACACCCCGACACCGCCCGGCGGGCGCTCGCCGCCATCACCGTCACCTACGAGCCGCTGCCCGCGCTCACCGACCCCGAGGCGGCGCCCGGCGCGGACCCGATCCACCCGGACGGCAACGTCATCCGCCGCATCGAGATCGTGCACGGCGACCCGGCCGTCACCGGCGACGTCGTCGTCGAGGGTTCCTACGAGGTCGGGATGCAGGACCAGGCCTTCCTCGGCCCCGAGTCGGGCCTGGCCGTCCCCGACGGCGAGGGCGGGGTCGACCTGTGGGTCGCCACCCAGTGGCTGCACGAGGACCGCGACCAGGTGGCCGCCTGCCTCGGGCTGGCGCCCGAGCAGGTGCGCCTGCACCTCGGCGGGGTGGGCGGTGCCTTCGGCGGGCGGGAGGACGTGAGCATGCAGGTCCACGCCTGCCTGCTGGCGCTGGCCGCGGGGCGCCCGGTGAAGATGAGCTACCTGCGGGACGAGTCGTTCCTCGGCCACGTCCACCGCCACCCGGCCCGCATGCGCTACCGGCACCACGCCACCTGGGAGGGCGACCTGGTGCGGGTGGACGCCGAGGTGTTGCTGGACGGCGGGGCCTACGCCTCGTCGTCCGCGGCGGTGGTGGCCAACGCCGCCCGGTTCGCCTGCGGCCCCTACCGCGTCCCCCACGCCACCGTCGACGCCGTGTGCGTGCGCACCAACAACCCGCCGTGCGGCGCCATGCGGGGCTTCGGTGCCGTGCAGGTGTGCTTCGCCTACGAGTCGCAGATGGACCGCCTCGCGGCGCGGCTGGGCATCGACCCCGTCGAGCTGCGGCTCCGGAACGCCCTCGGCCCCGGCGACATGCTGCCCACCGGTCAAACCATCACGGGCACGGCGCCGGTGGCCGAGTGCATCCGCGCCGCGGCCGCCCACCCGCTGCCGCCGCCTCCGGGCGACGGGCTGCTGGAGCGTCCCGGCGGCGCCGGCCGCACCGACGACCCGGGACGGACCCGGCGGGGCGTCGGCTTCGCGGTGGGCTACAAGAACCTCCTGTACTCGGAGGGCTTCGACGACACGTCGGAGGCCCGGGTCCGCCTGGAGGCCGGCGTCGCCACCGTGGCCTGCGCGGTGGCGGAGGTGGGGCAGGGCTTCGTCACCATCGCCACCCAGGTCGCCCGCACGATGCTGGCCTGCGACGCCGTGGTGCTGGAGCCGCCCGACACCGTGGGCGTGGGCTCCGCCGGGTCGTCCTCGGCGTCCCGGCAGACGTGGATGTCGGGCGGCGCGGTGCAGCGGGCGTGCGGGCTGGTGGCCGACCAGGTCCGCTCGGCGCTGGCCCGGAGGCTGGACGTGGCCCCGGAGTCGCTGTCGCTCACGGAGGACGGCCGGCTGGTGGGGCCGGGGGTCGACGTGGGCGTGGCCGAGGCCGCGGGCGACGAGGTGTACGAGGCGTCGGCGGTCCACCGCCACCGGCCCACGACCCCGCTGGACGGCACCGGCCAGGGCACGCCGGACGTGTCGTTCGTGTTCGCCGCCCACCGGGCGGTCGTCGACGTCGACCCCGACCTGGGGCTGGTGCGGGTGGTGCAGATCGCCACCGGCCAGGACGTCGGCCGGGTGCTGCACCCCACCCAGGTCATGGGCCAGATCGAGGGCGGGATCGCCCAGGGCGTGGGCCTGGCGGTGATGGAGGAGATCGTCATGGACGGCGGCCTGGTGCGGAACCCGAGCTTCACCGACTACCTGGTCCCCACGGCGGCGGACACCCCGGACGTGCTGGCCACCTGCATCGAGCAGCCCGAGCCGGACGCCCCGTTCGGGGCCAAGGGGGTGGGCGAGCCGCCCACCATCTCCTCGACCGCGGCGGTGGCGGCGGCCATCCGGGCCGCCACGGGCGTCGACGTGACCCGGGTCCCGATACGGCCCTGGGACCTGGTGTGAACCTCACGATTTGGCGTCTCTCACGTCGCTATTTCGACGTGAGAGACGCCAAATCGCTAATGGTGCGGCACCATGGGTGACGTGCACATCCGTGGCGAGCGCCTGCTGGCCGACCTGGACGCCCTCGCCAAGGTGGGCGACACCGGCGACGGGGGGAACTGCCGCCTGGCTCTGACCGACGAGGACGCCGGGGGCCGCGAGCTGGTCGTGGGGTGGATGCGGGACCTGGGGCTCGACGTCCGGGTCGACCGCATCGGCAACGTCGTCGCCACCCGGGCCGGCGCCGACGACGGGCTCGACCCGGTCATGACCGGCAGCCACGTCGACACGGTGCGCACCGGCGGCCGCTACGACGGCGCGCTCGGGGTGCTGGCCGGGCTGGAGGTGGTGCGGGCCCTCGACGACGCGGGGATCCGGACCCGGCGCCCGCTGGCCGTGGCCTTCTTCACCGACGAGGAGGGCAGCCGCTTCGCCCCCGACATGCTGGGCAGCCTCGTCTACGTCGGCGGGATGCCGCTGGAGGACGCCCTCGACGTCGTCGGGGTGGACGGGGCCGTCCTCGGCGACGAGCTCGAGCGCATCGGCTGGGCCGGCGACGCCGCCGTGCCCGGGCCGGCGCCCCACGCCTACGTCGAGCTCCACATCGAGCAGGGCCCGCTGCTCGAGGAGCAGGGCGTCACCATCGGGGCGGTCACCGGCGTCCAGGGCATCTCCTGGCAGGAGCTGACCCTCACCGGCCAGTCCAACCACGCCGGCACCACGCCCATGCGGCTGCGCCGCGACGCCGGCTACGTGGCGGCATCGGTCGTGACCTTCGTCCGGCGCCTGGCGCGGGACCTGGGCGGCCACCAGGTCGGGACCGTCGGCCGGCTCGATCTCCACCCCGATCTGGTCAACGTGGTGGCGGCCCGGGCCACGCTCACGGTGGACCTGCGCAACACCGACGATTCGGTGCTGGCCGAGGCCGAGTGGCGGTTGCGCGAGTACGTGGCCGGCGTGGCCGAGGACGAGGGCGTCGAGCCTGCGTGGCGCCGCCTGGCCCGCTTCGAGCCGGTCGGGTTCGACCCGGCGGTGGTCGACCTGGTGGAGCGGATCGCCACCCGCCAGGGGCACACCGTGCTGCGGCTGCCGTCGGGCGCGGGCCACGATGCCCAGATGTTCGCCCGGGTGTGCCCGACGGGGATGGTGTTCGTCCCCAGCCGGGGCGGTGTCAGCCACAACCCGGCCGAGCTCACCGCGCCCCACGACCTGGAGGCGGGCGCCCGAGTCCTGGCCGAGGTGCTGGTGGAGCTGGCGGGGTGAGCCGGGTCGTCACCGTCGCCGCCGCCCAGATGGGGCCGATCGCCCGGGACGAGGGCCGCCCCGCCGTGGTCGAGCGGCTGATCGGGCTGCTGCGCACGGCGGCGGGGCGGGGGGCGGACCTGGTCGTGTTCCCGGAGCTGGCGCTGACCACCTTCTTCCCCCGCTGGTGGTACGAGGACGGCGACCCCGCCCTCGACGCCTGGTACGAGACCGAGGTGCCCGGCCCGGACACCAAGCCGCTGTGGGACGAGGCCGTGCGGCTGGGGGTCGGCTTCAGCCTCGGGTTCGCCGAGCTGACCCCGGCAGGCGAGCGGTTCAACACCGCGATCCTGGTGGGGCCGGACGGGGGCGAAGTGGGGCGCTACCGCAAGATCCACCTGCCCGGGCACGGCGAGCACGAGCCGTGGCGGCCGTTCCAGCACCTGGAGAAGCGCTACTTCACCCGGGGTGACCGGGGGTTCCCGGTGTTCGGGGCGTTCGGCGGGCGGGTGGGGATGCTGATCTGCAACGACCGGCGCTGGCCGGAGGCGTTCCGGGCCCTCGGGCTGGGGGGCGTGGAGCTGGTGTGCATCGGCTACAACACGCCGGTCCACAACCCGCCGGCGCCGGAGCACGACCGCTTCGGCGACTTCCACAACCACCTGGTCATGCAGGCCGGTGCCTACCAGAACGGGACGTTCGTGGTGGGGGTGGCCAAGGCCGGGGTCGAGGAGGGCGTCGACCACATCGGCGGGTCGTGCGTCATCCACCCGTCGGGGACGATCGTGGCCGCCTGCGTCGGGGTGGGCGACGAGGTGGCGCTGGCCGCCTGCGACCTGGACGACACCGTGTCGTACAAGACGACGGTGTTCGACTTCGCCCGCCACCGCCAGCCGGACCAGTACCGGTCGCTGACCGACTGGCCGCCCCACTAGCCGCGGGGCGGCCGCCCGACGATCTCCTCGAAGCTGGCGGGATCGGTGACGCCCTCGGTCACCAGGAGCAGCACGGTGGCGGCGGCCGGGAGCGGCAGGGCCTCGCGGTGCTCCTCGACCACGGCGAGCAGCCCGGCCAGCGCGGCGGCGCCCGTCTCGCCGACGTCGAGCCCGGCCTCCGCCAGGGCCAGGAGCGCCCGGCGGGCGCGGTCGTCGTCGATGGCCACCAAGGCGTCGAACGTGGCCGTCACCGTGGGCAGCGCCAGCAGCGAGGCGAGCCCGCAGTTGAGCCCGGCCATGATCGACCGGTGCGGCCCCGGGACCTCGACCAGGTGCCCGGCCCGGACGGCGGCGGTCACGCACGCGGCCGTGTCCGGCTCGACCCCGACCAGCAGCGGGCCGTCGCCCGGCTCGCGACCGGCCCGCAGGTTGGTGCCGGCGGCGGCGCCCAGCGCCCCCACCCCGAGGGGGACGAACACGGCGTCGATCGCCGGGTCCCCGGCTCCGGCCAGCTGGGCCTCGATCTCGGTGAAGATGGTCGTGTAGCCCTCGATGACCCAGCGGGGAACGTCCTCGTAGCCGGGCCACGACGTGTCGGACACCACCAGCGTGCGGTCGCCGGCCATGCCGGCCACCGTGGTGACGGCGTCCTCGTAGGTCCCGGGCTGGACGATGACGTCGGCCCCCTCGCCGGCGATGCCGTCGACGCGGGCGTCGGCCGTGCCCTCGGGCACGACGACGGTGGCGCGCAGGCCGAGCAGCCGGGCCATCCGGGCCACGGCCCGCCCGTGGTTACCGTCCGTGGCCGTGACCAGCCGCAGGGGCCCGACCCGCTCGGCCACGATGGCGGCCAGGTCGTCCGGCGTCGTCCACTGCGGCTCGCCGCCCAGGCGCTCGCACAGCAGCCGGTAGGTGGCCCACGACGCGCCGAGGACCTTGAACGCCGGCAGGCCGAAGCGCTCGGACTCGTCCTTCACCAGCACCCGACCCACCCCGGCCGCGGCGGCCAGCGCCGGCATGTCCCGCAGCGGCGTGGCCGCGTATCCCGGCAGGCGCTGGTGGAACACGTGCACCGCGGGCCCCGGCTCCGCATCCGCCGGGAGGGCGGAGGTCCTGTGGTTCACGAAGAGTGACGAGCCCATGTGACGTTTCTAGCCGGGCGCCGCCCGCCCGAGGTCCCCGACACCGCGGACGAGCTGCTCGGGCGGTGGTCGGGCAGCGAGCCGCCGCCCGGGATCGAGATCGGATTCACGCGGCTGCAACCGGTAGCACTTCAACAATCTGTTGAGCCGTGGCAGCCTGGTGCCGTGGCCGTGAGCTTCATCCTGAACGGGTCGCCCGTGTCCGTGGGCGACCACCCCCACCTGCTGGCGGCCCTGCGGGAGGAGCTGGACGTCACCAGCCCCAAGGACGGCTGCTCGCCGTCGGGCCAGTGCGGGTGCTGCACCGTGCTGATCGACGGCAAGCCCGCGGTGGCCTGCAACCTGGTCCTCGACCGGGTGGCGGGCAAGGCCGTGACCACGCTCGAAGGGCTGCCAGAGGACGAGCGCCAGCGGTACGCCTCGGCCTTCGCCGCCACCGGGGCGCTGCAGTGCGGGTTCTGCACCCCCGGCATCGTCATGCGCGCCAAGTACCTGGTGGACAAGGACGGCCCCGCCCTCACCCGCGACAAGGCCGCCCGCCACCTCGGCGGCCACCTGTGCCGCTGCACCGGCTACCACCCGATCCTCGACGCCGTCGACCTGCTGGCCGCAGGCAAGGACACCCCCGTCGAGCTGCCCCGGGCGGGGGTCGGGGCCCGCATCCCCCGGTACCAGGCCGGCGACCTGGCGCTGGGCGACAAGCCCTATGTCGACGACCTGCGCGTCCCGGGGATGCTGCACGCCGCCCCCGCCCTGGCCGAGCACGCCCGGGCCGACGTCCTCGCCGTCGACACCACCGCCGCCGAGGCCGTCCCCGGCGTCGAACGGGTGCTGACCGCGGTCGACGTGCCCGGCGAGCTGCGCATCGGGCTCATCCACCGGGACTGGCCGGTGTTCGTCCCCGTGGGCGGGCGGACCGCCTACACCGGCGACCTGCTGGCCCTGGTGGTGGCGGTCGACCGGGCCACCGCTCGCCGGGCCGCCGACATGGTCGAGGTCGAGTACCGGCCGCTCGCGCCGTTCACCGACCCGCTCGCCGCGCTCTCCTCGGCCGAGCCGGCCGTGTGGGAGATCGGCGACCCCGCCGAGCCCAACGTCCTGTCCCGCTCGGCCTACGCCCGCGACGGCGACGTGGACGCCGCCCTGGCCGCCAGCGCCCACACCGTGCACGAGGTGTTCCGGACCCAGCGGGTCGAGCACGCCTTCCTGGAGCCCGAGTCCACCCTGGCCGTCCCCCGCGACGACGGCACCCTGGAGGTGTTCTCCGGCGGGCAGGGGGTATGGGACGACCGCCGCCAGATCGCCGACGTGCTCGGGCTCCCGGAGGACCGCGTCCTGGTCCACCTGGTGGCCAACGGGGGCGCCTTCGGCGGCAAGGAGGACTGCGCCAACCAGACCCAGACCGCCCTGGCCGCCTGGCTGCTCGGCCGGCCGGTGAAGTGCACGTTCAGCCGGGAGGAGTCGCTGCGGGTCCACCCCAAACGCCACCCGGTGCGGGCCGAGATGTGGGCCGGCTGCGACGACGACGGGCGGGTCACGGCGCTGAAGGCCCGCATCGTGGGCGACTCCGGGCCCTACGCCTCGGTGGGCATGAAGGTGCTGGAGCGGGCCGCGGGCCACGCCAGCGGCCCCTACGCCTGGCCCGTCGTCGACGTGGAGGCGGTGGCCGTCCGCACCAACAACCCGGTGTGCGGGGCCTTCCGGGGCTTCGGCGCCAACCAGGCCCAGTTCGCCACCGAGGGGGTCCTCGACCGGCTGGCGGACGCGGCGGGCATCGACCGCTGGGAGATCCGGGCCCGCAACGTGATATTGCCCGGTGCCACCTGGGGACCCGGCCAGGTCATGGACGACGGCTGCCTCGGTGCCCGTGACTGCCTCGAGGCGGTGAAGCCCCACTGGGACGAGGCGGTGGCGGCCGGCAAGGCCGTGGGCGTCGGGCTGGGGCTCAAGAACTCCGGGCTCGGCAACGGGTTCAAGGAGGTGGCCAAGGCCGTCGTCCGCTTCGACGCGGACGGCTCGGTCGAGGTCCGCCACTGCTGGACCGAGATGGGCCAGGGGGTCCACACCGTCGCCCTGCAGGTGGCGGTCGAGGAGCTGGGCGTCGCCCCCGAGCAGGTCCGGGTGGTGGTCGACACCAGCCGCGAGCTTGGCGCCGGCCAGACCACCGGCAGCCGGGGCACGCTCATGGGCGCCGGCTCGGTGGCCGACGCCTGCCGGACGGCGTGCGCCGACGGCTGCCGGCCGGGCGTCGACTACGAGGGCGAGTACCGGGTCGACTGGACCCAGGCCCTCGGCACCGTCGAGCGCCCCACCATCCACTCGACCTTCGGCTACGCCGCCCAGCTGGTGGTGATGGACCGCGACACCGCGGCCGTCGAGCGGGTGGTGGCCGCCCACGACGTGGGCCGGGCCGTGAACCCGCTGCTGTGCGAGGGCCAGGTGATCGGGGCCGTCCACATGGGCCTCGGCTACGCGCTGAGCGAGGACTTCCCCACCGACGACCAGGCCCGCCCCACCGCCATGACCCTGCGCCAGCTCGGCATCCTCCGGGCCAAGGACGTGCCGCCGGTCGACGTGATCCTGGTCGAGCGGGCCCAGCCCCGGGCGCCGTACGGGATCAAGGGCGTGGGCGAGATCGGCCTCGTCCCCACCGCCGGCGCGGTGGCGGGGGCGCTGCACGACCGCGACGGCGAGTGGCGGGCGACCCTGCCGATGCGAACCGGCGCGTGACGTCCACATGACCGCCACGACCCCCGGGCTGGTGTGCGCCCACCACCACCTGTACTCGGCGCTGGCCCGGGGCATGCCCGCCCCGCCCGGCACCCCGACCAACTTCACCGAGATCCTCGACCGGATCTGGTGGCGGCTCGACCTCGCCCTCGACCTCGACCTGGTGCGGTGGTCCGCGCTGCTCGGCGCGGTCGAGGCCCTGGAGGCGGGGACGACCGCCATCGTCGACCACCACGCCTCCCCCGCCGCCGTCGACGGCAGCCTGGACGTCATCGCCGGGGCGTGCGCCGAGGTCGGGGTGCGGGTGGTGTGCGCCTACGAGGTCACCGACCGCCACGGCGCGGAGGGGGCCAAGGCCGGGCTGGCGGAGAACGAGCGGTTCGTGCGCGCCGGCGGGCGGGGCATGGTCGGCGCCCACGCGTGCCTCACCCTCTCCGACGGCACCCTGGAGGCGGTGGCGGGACTGGCCCGGGACCTGGGCGTGGGCGTCCACGTCCACGTGGGCGAGGACGCCACCGACGCCGGCGCCGCCGACCGCCTGCGGCCCCACGCCACCGACGACTGGCTGTTGGCCCACTGCGTCCACGTGGGCCCGCCGCTGGCCGGGACGATCGCCCACAACCCCCGGTCCAACATGAACAACGGTGTCGGCTACGCCCGCCCCGCCCGGTGGGCGGCGGCCGGCAACCGCGTGGTGCTGGGCAGCGACGGCATCGGGGCGGCCATGGTCGACGAGTTCGCCCTGGCCTACGTCGCCCAGCGGGCCGACGACGTCACCGTCACGCCGGAGGACGCCTGGGGCTGGCTGGCGGCGGGCGCCGACCTGGTGCCGGAGGTGCGGGGCGACGAGGTGACGTGGTCGGCCGACCGGGCCGACCCGTGGTACCTGGCCTTCACGCCCGGCGTGCGGGCCGAGCGGGTGGTGGTCGGCGGCGAGGTGGTGGTCGAGGACGGCCGGTGCACCCGCGTGGATGGCCAACGGATCCGGGCCCGGGCCTGGGAGGAGGCGCAGCGGCTGTGGTCGAGGCTGTGAACGGGAACCCGCTGGCGGGCGTGCCGATGGCGCTGTACGTGCAGGACGCCCACCCCATCCGCCAGGCCATGGGGTTCGTGACCCGGGCCGAGGCGCTGGGCTTCGCCGCCGTGTGGCAGGCCGACTCCCGGCTGGTGCGGGAGGCCACCGTGCCCATGGCCGCCTTCGCCGCCACCACCGAGCGCATCGCGGTGGGGTCCGGGGTCATCGACATCTGGACCCGCAACCCGGCCCGGCTGGCCTCGCTCTTCTCCACGCTCGACGACCTGGCCCCCGGCCGCATCGTGGCCGGGCTGGGGGCCTGGTGGGACCCGCTGGCCGCCAAGGTGGGCGTGGTCCGGGACCGCCCGCTGCGGGTCATGCGGGAGGTGGTCGAGTCGGTGCGGGCCCTGCTGGCCTGCGACGGCCCGGTCACCTACGACGGCGCCTACGTGCACCTCGACGGGGTCGAGCTGGACTACGTCCACCAGGAGCGCCGGGCCAAGCACGTGCCGCTCTACGTCGGGGCGACCGGCATGCAGATGATGCGCCTGGCCGGCGAGATCGCCGACGGCGCCGTCCTCAACTACCTGGTGTCGCCCGCCTACAACGACCGGGCGCTGGCCGCGCTGTCCGAGGGGGCGGACCGGGCCGGGCGCACGCTGGACGACGTCGACCGCCCCCAGCTGGTGGTGTGCTCGCTGTCCGAGGACCGGGACGCGGCGCTCGACGCCGCCCGCCTGCTGGTCACCCAGTACCTGGGCCAGCAGCCGCACATCATGGCCGCGTCCGGCGTGCCGTCGTCGCTGCTGGACGACATCGGGGCCGTGCTGACCTGGCCGGCCGGCCACGACGAGGTGGTGGCGGCCAGCAAGCTGGTCCCCGACGAGATCGTGCAGATGCTGTGCGCGGCGGGAACGGCGGAGGAGTGCCGGGCCAAGGTGGCCGAGTACGTGGCCACCGGCTGCACGTGCCCGATCCTGTACCCGCTGGGCGACGTGGACGCCACGCTGGAGGCCTTCGCTCCCGCGCGAGGATGACGTGTGCGCCTCGCCGAGGGATCGCTCGTCGTGCTGGTGGGGCCGCCGGGGTCGGGCAAGTCGACGTGGGCGGCCGGGCAGTTCCGGCCCGACCAGGTGGTGTCGTCCGACGGGCTGCGGGCGGTGGTCGGCACCGGCGAGCACGACCAGCGGGCCTCCAAGGACGCGTTCGACGTGCTCGACCTGGTGGTCGAGCGGCGGCTGCGGCGCCGGCTGACCACCGTCGTCGACACGCTGGGGACCGACGGCAAGCGCCGCCGCCGGTGGCGGGAGGCGGCGGCCGCCGCCGGGGTCCCGTGCGTGGCGGTGGTGTTCGACGTGGACGCCGCCGAGTGCCGCACCCGCAACCGGTCCCGCGAGCGCCCCGTGCCCGGACCGGTGCTGTCGTCGATGCTGGCCTCGTGGCCGGCCCACCGCGACGCCCTCGCCGGCGAGGGGTTCGCCGCCGTCCACCCGCCCGGTCCCGTGTCCGTCGTCGCCCCCGATCTGGTGGCCGCGCCCGCAGCCGCCACCCGCCAGGAGGAGAGCCCCATGGCGCTCGAGTTCGGCCTGCAGGTCCCCCGCTTCGGCTGGCCCGGCGGCCCCGCCGACACCGCGGCCCGGCTGGCGGAAGTGGCCGTGGCCGCCGAGGACGCGGGGTTCGCGTCCCTGTGGCTGATGGACCACTTCCTGCAGATCCCGCCGGTCGGCCCCCACTGGGAGGACATGCTCGACAGCTGGACCACGCTGGGGTTCCTGGCCGGGCGCACGTCGACGATCCGGCTGGGGACGCTGGTCACCGGGGTCACGTACCGGAACCTGGGGCACCTGGCCAAGATCGTGGCCACGCTGGACGTGCTGTCGGGTGGGCGGGCCAACTGCGGGCTCGGGGCGGCCTGGTTCGAGCGGGAGCACCGGGCCTACGGCTGGCGGTTCCCGCCCCGGGCCGAGCGGTTCGCC
>DASSUD010000287.1:0-4948 GCA_035707385.1 Acidimicrobiales bacterium | reverse complement strand
GTTGTCGAGCAGGTAGCGCAGCTCGCCGGCCGCGTAGCGGTGGTTGACGTTGATGGGGACGGCCCGCAGCTTGAACGCCGCCAGCATGGCCTCGACGTACTCGGTGCAGTTCTCGAGGTACAGCGCCACGTGGTCGCCGGGCCCGACGCCCCGCGACGCCAGGTGGTTGGCGAGGCGGTTGGCCCGCTCCTCCAGCTCGGCGTAGGTCAGGCGCCGCTCGCCGACGACGAGCGCCACCCGCTCGGAGACGGCGTCGGCCGCCATCTCCCACACGTCGGCCAGGTTGTAGGTGGTGGGGACCGTGCCCATGAGGCTAGGAGGCGCGCGCGGCCGCGGCCTCCCGCCGGTACCGGGTCGTCGAGTGCTCGGGATCGGTGTCGAAGACCGGGATGACCTCCCGCCCGAACAGCTCCATCGATCCGACCACGACCTCGGTCGGCAGCGTGTTGGTGGTGGGGCTGAAGGTGAGCTGGTCGAAGCCCATGTCGACCCAGCGCTGCACCGCGCGGGCGCAGTCGTCGGGGTCGCCCACCGCGATGTAGCCCTCGGCCGACAGCTGCTCGACGGCGTCCGGCGTCGGCTCCGGGATCTTCTCCGGCCAGGGGGGCAGGGTCTTCGGCCGGGGCACGTTGTCGAGCCAGTGGTAGGCGAGCGACGAGTAGTAGTTCATGCCCATGTTGGAGGCGACCTCGAACGCCTTGCTCCGGTCCTCCATGCACAGCATGTTCGTCACGCCCATGATGTTGTCGTTGACGTAGTCGCCCACCGGCGTGGCGGACGTGATGGCGGACTTGTAGGCGTCGACCAGCGGCTTCATGTCCCGGGGGCGGCCGATGGCGAAGCAGAACACGCCGAGGCCGAGCTCGCCGGCCTCGGTGAAGGTGCCGGGGCTGCCGCCCGCCACCCAGATGGCGGGGTGCAGGGGGCCGTAGGGCTTGGGGAACACCTTGCGCTCGGGCATGCGGAAGTAGGTGCCCTCGTGGCTGTAGGGGGCGTCCTTCCACATCTTCGGGATCTCGCGGATCGCCTCCCGCCACATGGCCTTGGTCTCGTCCACGCTGGCGATGTCGAAGCCGAGCACCTCGGTGCTGGACGAGCCCCGCCCGGTGCCGAACTCGAACCGGTTGTCGGTCAGGTGGTCGAGCAGCGCCACGTTCTCGGCCACCCGCTGGGGCTTGTTGACCGCGGGCGTGATGTTGAAGATCGCCGACCCCAGGTGGACCCGCTCGGTGAGCGCCGCGCAATGGCCGAGGAACGCCTCGGGCCCGGGCATGTGGCTGTACTCGTCGAGGAAGTGGTGCTGGGGGCACCACACGTACTTGAAGGCGTTGCGGTCCGCCGTCTTGGCGATCTCGATGTTGCGCTTGATGCGCTTGTGCTCGGCCTGGGGGTCGCGGTCGCGCTCGAACTGCGGCACGAAAAGCTGGGCGAACACGCCGAACTCCATGATGACTCCTTATCCAGGCACGGCGAGCACGCCGCGGTTGAGCTTGCCGTGCGCCAGGTCGTCGAGCGCCTGGCTGATCCGGTCGAGCGGGTACACCTGGCTGACCATCTCGTCGAGCAGCAGGCGGCCGTCCTTGTAGAACTGCACGAGCAGGGGGATGTCGTGGTGCGGTCGGGTCGAGCCGTAGCGGCACCCGAGGATCGAGCGGTCGTTGTAGAGGTCGTTGACCACGAAGCTGGCCTCGGTGCCGAGCTTGGGCACGCCCAGCAGGGTCAGGGTCCCGCCCCAGTCGAGCAGCGCGACACCCTGGCGGATGAGGGCGGGATGTCCGACGCACTCGAGGACGTGGTCGGCGCCGTTCGGCAGCCCCCGGTCCTTCACTGCGGCCACCAGATCGCCGGTGGCCGAGGCGTCCACGAAGTCGGTGGCGCCGAACCGGCGGGCCACGGCCTCCTTGGCCGGGTTGGCGTCGACGACGACCACCCGCCCGGCGGCGGCGATGCGGGCGCCCTGGACGGCCGCCTGGCCGATCCCGCCGGCGCCGATGACGACGACCGACTGCCCCGGCTGCACCTTGGCCCGGTTGAGCACGGCGCCGGCCCCGGTGACGATGGCGCAGCCGATGAGGCAGGCGGCGCTGAGCGGGACGTCGGGGTCGATGACCACGGCCTGGGTCTCGTGCACCACGACCTGCTCGGTGAACACGCCCGTGTTGGCGAAGCTGAACGCCTTCTCGCCGCCCACGGTGAACGGCCTGGACAGCCGGCCCATGGTGTCGCGGCAGTGGGTGGGCTGGCCCCGGTCGCAGGCCGCGCAGCGACCGCAGTTGCCGAGGGTGGTGAGGACGACGTGGTCGCCCACGGCGACCTTGGCGACCGCGTCGCCCACCTGGGTGACGACCCCCGCCCCCTCGTGGCCGAGGACGGCCGGGGTCGGGAACGGGATGGTGCCGTCGAGCACCGACACGTCGCTGTGGCACAGCCCCGCGTGGGCGATGCGCACCCGGACCTCGTGGGGGCGCGGGTCCCGCACCTCCACGTCGTCGCGGACCTCCAGCTGCCCGGTCCACACGATGCCCTTCACGGCTCGGCCCTCCCCCTCAGCCCGGCCACACGATCGACTGGAGCTCGCTGTAGGCGTGGAGGGCGAAGCTGCCCCGGTCCCGCCCGACACCCGAGAGCTTGAACCCGCCGAACGCGGCCTCCGGGCTCTGCTGGGCGGTGTTGAGGGCCACGCTGCCCGACCTGAGCTGGCGGGCCACCCGCAGGCCCCGGGCGGTGTCGCCGGTGAACACGTAGTCGTTGAGCCCGAAGTCGGTGCCGTTGGCCACCGCGACGCCCTCGTCCTCGTCGTCGAAGGCGAGCACCACCACGACCGGCCCGAAGATCTCCTCCCGGACGATGCGCATGGCCGGCTTGGCCTCGGCCACCAGCGTGGGGGCGACGTAGAAGCCGGGGCCGAGGTCGGGCCGCTCCCCGCCGGCCACGACGGTGGCGCCCTCCCCGGCCCCGCCCCGGACGTGGCTCTCGATCCGGTCCCGCTGGGCGGCGGAGATGACCGGTCCGACGACGGTGTCAGGGGCCCGCGGGTCCCCGACGGTGAGCCGGCCGGCCGCGGCCTGGAGGCCGGCGACGAGGCGGTCGTGGATCCCCCGCTGGGCGATGACCCGGGTGGGCGCCGTGCAGATCTGGCCCGAGTGGAAGGCCCAGGTGCTGGAGATGGCGCCCACGGCGGCGGCCAGGTCGGCGTCGTCGAAGACGACCGCGGCGCCCTTGCCCCCCAGCTCGAGCAGCAGGCGCTTCATGTCGCGGCCGGCCACGGCGCCGATGCGCTGCCCGACCGCGGTGGAGCCGGTGAAGCTGACCATGTCGACGTGCGGCGACCCCACCAGCGCCTCGCCGGCGTCGGGACCGCTGCCGGTCACGACGTTCACGACCCCGGGCGGGATCCCGGCCTCGACCACCGCGTCGGCGAAGCGCAGCACGGCGAGGGGGTCCTGGGGCGCCGGCTTGACCACGACGGTGTTGCCCATGGCCAGGGCGGGGCCGACCTTGCCGGCCATGTTGACCAGCGGGAAGTTGTAGGGCGTGATGCAGGCGACCACGCCGACCGGCCGGCGCTCGACCACGGTGCCCAGCAGGCCGCCGGGAGCCAGCGCGGTCGACGGCATCTCGGTGGGCGGCAGGGGCTGGGCCGTCGGCTCCAGCGCACCCCGGGCGTAGCGCCGGAACCGGTCGATCGTCTGGGGGACCTGCATGGTGCGGGCGACCCGCATGGTGGCCCCGGTCTCGGCCTGCACGAGCGGCACCAGGTCGGCGGCCCGCTGGTCGAGGAGCCCGGCGAGCCGGTCCAGCAGCGCGGCCCGCTCGCCGGGTGTGGTCCGGCTCCAGGCGGGGAACGCCTCGGCCGCGGCCCGGGCGGCCGCGGCCACCTGGTCGGCCGAGGCCTCGGGCGCGTGGCCGACCACGACCTCGGTGGCGGGGTCGAGGACCTCGTAGGTCCCCCGCGCCCCCGCCACCCGGTCGCCCCCCACGAGCAAGCTGAACTCGTCGCTCACCCGCTCGACACTAGAACGTGTTCTAATTTCGGGCAACCCGGAAGGATCTGGCGGCTCTCACGTCCGCATGGCGCCGTGAGGGACGCCAAATCCGTAGCGGGGTGGCGGTTGGCAAGCCGGGCCGGGCGCCGGCACGGACCACCGGCGCCCGGCCCGACTTTGTCAGCTCAGCACCCCTGGACCCGCTCCCAGGTGCCGGGAGCGGTCTGGCGCAGCGCAGACGACTGGAACGAGAACCCGAGCAGGTCGTTGGACCCCACGGCGCGGACGAGCAGGAACGGGCGGTGGGCACGGCCGGCCTCGACGTGGGCCGAGTTGGTGGCCGCCACGCACTCGCCGTCGGGCGGCACCACGGTGGTGGTGGTGGACGGCGGCACGGTGCTCGTCGTGGTCGGCGGCGGCGGCGCCGTGGTCGACGTCGTCGGGGTGGGCGGCGCCAGGCTCTGCAGGCGGGCGTTGGCCTCGTAGGCGCTCCACTCGGGCGACGAGCACAGGCCGCAGCCGGCTCCCACGAACAGGCCCCGGCCGTTGGCGTCGCCGGCCAGGTGCCAGCGGGCCCATGCCGTGGCCGGCCCCCGGAAGCCGCCGGCGTTGCCGATCGGGACGAAGTGGGTGGCGCCGGCCAGCTCGGCGTAGGCCGCGGGGATGCCGGTCGACCCGGTGAAGCTCGACCGCACGATGGCCGGCGTGAGGATCGTGTCGTTCTGCCCGGCGAAGTAGATGGCGGTCAGGCCGGCCCGCGCCGTCGGGGCGCCGTAGCCCTGCAACGGGAAGATGGTGTCGACCCGGGGGTCGCGGGCCGTGGCGACGGCACCGCCGGCGCCCTGCGAGTGCCCCGTGGCCCCGACGTGCCCCAGGTCGAGGTGCCCGGCGAACCGGTTGCCGCTCTGGCCGTTGAAGGCGGTCAGGTTGTCGAGGCCGGCCAGCATCTCGTTGCCGCTGCC
>DASSUD010000286.1:0-14168 GCA_035707385.1 Acidimicrobiales bacterium | reverse complement strand
CCGCTGGGTGAACAGGACGAGCTGGCGGGCCACCTCCAGCGCCAGGGTGCCGCCGAGGTCGTCCTCCACCAGGGCGAGGGCCAGGTCCATGCCGGCGGTGACCCCGGCGGAGGTCCACACCGGGCCGTCCCGCACGTAGATCCGGTCGGGCTCGACCTCGACGCCCGGGTAGAGCCGGCCGAGCAGGTCGCACACCTGCCAGTGGGTGGTGGCACGGCGCCCGGTGAGGAGCCCCGCCGCCGCCAGCAGGAACGCCCCGCTGCACACCGACGTGACCCGGCGGCTGCGGGTGGCCGCATCCCGGACCCAGGCGATCAGCGCGGCGTCCGCCAGCGCCTCGGCCGTCCCTTCGCCGCCCGCCACGACCAGGGTGTCGATTGGCCCGTCGCAGTCGTCGATGCCGGCGTCGGCTACCAGGCCCAGGCCCGACGAGGTGCGCAGCGTCCCGGACCGGCGGGCCACGACGGTCGTGGCGTACCGGGGGTCCGGGCGGTGGCGGTTGGCCACCGCGAACACCTCGACCGGCCCGGTCACGTCGAGGGACTGCACGCCGGGGTAGGCGACGACGACGACACGGCGATCCACGCCGCCATGGTCCTGCAGCCGGCGGTTGGCAGCAAGGACGGATGATTGACGATTCCTGCCAACCGTCCCGCGCCGCGGGCGCGGTGGGAGGGGCGGCGCGGGACGGTTAGGGTGCGGGCGAGAGCCCCCCTCTGTCTGAATGATTGATGACGAAGCGTCGATCGCCACCGACGATCGCGGCGCCGGGCCGATCGGTCACGCCGATCGCTTCCCGGCACTACCGCGACTACCGCCTGCACCGCCTGGTCGAGGCCAAGCGTGACCAGGTCGTCTCGCTGTGCATCCCCGCCCACGACGAGGCCGGGACGATCGGCCGCATCGTGACCCGGGCGCGCCGCTACCTGGTCGACCGGCTCGGGCTGGTGGACGAGGTGCTGGTCATGGACGACCACTCCGGTGACGGGACGGCCGAGGTGGCCGAGGCGGCCGGCGCCCGGGTGGTCAGCGCCGCCGACGTCCTGGCCGACGTGGCCGGCGGGTCGGGCAAGGGCGAGGCCCTGTGGCGCTCCCTGTACGTGGCCGAGGGCGACATCGTGGTGTGGTGCGACGCCGACATCACGGACTTCGGCTCCCGCTTCGTCGTCGGCCTGCTGGGCCCGCTGCTCACCGACCCGGCGGTCAGCTTCGTGAAGGGCTACTACGAGCGCCCCTCGCTCGGCGGCATCGGCGGCGGCCGCACCACCGAGCTGATGGCCCGGCCGGTGCTGGCGACCCTGTTCCCCCACCTCTCGACGATCGTCCAGCCGCTGTCGGGCGAGTTCGGCGGTCGCCGGTCGCTGCTGGAGCGGCTGCCGTTCGTGCGGGGCTACGGGGTGGACATCGGCCTGCTCATCGACGCCGCCGAAGAGGTAGGCCCGGCCGGCATCGTGCAGGTCGACCTCGGCACCCGGGTCCACCGCAACCGGACGCTGGACGAGCTGGGCCCCCAGGCGCTGACCGTGCTCCAGGCGGCGCTGGACCGGGCCGGGGTCCGGTACGAGAACCCGGCCACCCTGCTGCGGCCGGGGGTGCCCCCGCTGGTCAAGGCGTTCGCCGAGCTGCCGCCGCTGGCCACGCTGCCGCCCCGCCCGCCCCGCCCGCCCCGCCCGCCCCGCCCGCCCGGGCCGCGGCTCCCGGCCGACGCGCCGCCGGCCGTCGCTACCCTGACGGCGTGACCGCCCCGCCCCCCGCGCTCGTCGTGCGCGGCCGGGCGGTCCCGCTGGACGAGCCGGTGCTCATGGGCATCGTCAACGCCACGCCCGACTCGTTCTCCGACGCCGGCGACCACCCCACCACCGACGCCCGGGTCCGGCGGGCGCTGGAGTTGATCGGCCAGGGCGCGGCCGTCGTCGACGTGGGCGGCCAGTCGGGCATCACCGGCGTGCCCGAGGTCCCGGTGGACGAGGAGATCGCCCGGGTCGTGCCGGTGGTGGCGGGCCTGCGGGCCGCCGCCCCCGAGGTGGTGATCTCGGTCGACACCTACCGCCCGGCGGTGGTGGAGGCCGTGCTGGACGCCGGCGCCGACATCGTCAATGACATCAGCGGCCTGCTGTACCCCGAGGTCGCCGGTCTGGTGGCCGCGGCCGGCGCCGGTCTGGTCGTCATGCACACCCGGGCCCCGCCCAAGCACAAGGTGCTCGACGACGGCCTGTACGGCGGGGACGTGACCGCCGACGTCGTCGACGTCCTGGCCGCCGGGCTCGAGGCCGTGGTGGCGGCGGGCGTGGCCCCGGAGGCGACCATCCTCGACCCCGGCCCCGACTTCGCCAAGACGCCGGCGCAGACGGTGGAGGTCCTGCGCCACCTGGACCGGGTGCGGGCCCTGGACCGCCCCCTGCTGCTGGCGCTGTCCCGCAAGGACTTCGTGGGCGCCGTCACCGGCCGCCCGCCCCGGGAGCGCCTGGCCGGCACCCTGGCGGCGATCGGCCACGCCGTGGCCGGAGGGGGAGGGGGATCCCTCCTCCGTGTCCACGACGTGGCCGAGGTCCGGGACTACCTGGCGGTGGCGGCGGTCCTGGCCGGCCGCACCGACCTCCCGCCGGGCGCCCGCCTGGCGGACCACCTGCGTCGAACCTGATCTGGCGGCGCATACGCCGAGTACCCGGCGCAAGCGCCGCCAGATCGCCTCCGCACTCGGTGGCGATGGCCGCCAGCACGTCCAACCGGGCCGCCCGCCGGGCGGGACGCAATCCGGCGACCACCCCGGCCAGGGCGCCGACCACCAGCACCACGGCCAGCCGGCCGGCCGGCAGGGCGAACGCGTCCACCATGCCGGTGCCGGCGCCGGCCACCCGGACCAGCGCCCAGCCCAGGAACACGCCGAGGGCGATGCCGCCCACGGCCCCGAACCCGGCGATCAGCACCGACTCGCCCCGCACCATCGCCCGCACCTGGCGGCGGGTCTGGCCCACCGCCCGCAGCAGCCCCAGCTCCCGGGTCCGCTCGTGGATCGACAGCGACAGCGTGTTGGCGATGCCCATCAGGGCGATGACGATGGCCAGCGCCAGCAGGGCGTAGATGATGGTGAGCAGCATGTCGACGTTGCCGGCCGCGGTGGCCGCGAACTCGTCGCGGTCGGCCACCTCCGGCGACCCGTAGCCCGCGGCCACGTCGGTCACCGCCGCCTCGGCCTCGGCCACCGAGGTGCCCGGAGCCTTGCGCACCAGCACCAGCGTGTCGGCGTCCTGCACGGCGTGGGGCTCCCACACCACCCGGGGCAGCACGTAGCTGCCCAGCATGGCGCCGGCCCCGTAGGTGGCCTCGATGGTCAGGTCCTCCGTCGATCCGTCGGCGAACGTGACCGGCAGCCGGTCGCCCAGCGCCCAGCCGTTGTCCTCGACCGCCCCGTCGGACACGGCCACGCCCCGGTCGCCCATCTCCGCCAGCGACCCGGCGGTGACGTCGACGTCCAGCACCTGGTCCAGGGCGGCGGGCTCGGCCACGCTGATCTCCTTGGTGTCGCCGTCGATCTGCACCGCACCCCGCCCCACGCCGACGGCCAGGTCGACCTCGGGCAGGGCGCCGACGTCGGCGGCCAGCGCGGGGCTGATGCCACCGTCGCCGAAGCGGCCGGACGACACCACCACGTCGCCACCGAACGACCGGTCGATGTTCTGGTCGATCGACGCCTTCAGCGAGGCGGCGAACACGGTGAACAGCGTCACCACCGCCACGCCCACCATGAGCGCCGAGGCGGTCCCGGCGGTGCGCCGGGGGTTGCGCATGGCGTTCTCCCGGGCCAGCCCGCCGGTCATGCCCCGCAGGCGGGCCAGCGGGGCGCCCAGCACGGCGGCCACCGGCCGGGCCACGGCCGGGCCCGACACCACGGCGCCGACCACGGTCAGCACCGCGCCCAGCCCGACGACGGCCAGGGCGCCTTCGCCGATCACGGCGGCCATGGTCAGCCCGGCGCCGGCCGCCGACAGCAGGACCCCGGCCGCCACGCGGGCCGCCGACGGCGACACCTTCTCGGCGGCCGCGTCCCGCAGGGCGGCCAGCGGGGCCACCCGGGACGCCTTCACGGCGGGCACGATCCCCGCCACCAGCGTGACCAGGGTCCCCACCACGAGGCCCACGGCCACGGTCCCGCCGGTGATCACGATGCCCCCGGCGGGCAGGGCGAACCCGGCGGCGTCGAACAGGCCCTTGAGCAGGCCGGCCACGCCGACGCCCGCGGCCAGCCCGGCCAGCGAGCCGGCCACGCCGACCAGCAGCGCCTCGGCCACCACCGACCGAACCACCTGCGCCCGCCCCGCGCCCAGGGCCCGGAGCAGGGCGGCCTGGCGGGTCCGCTGGGCCACGATGATCGAGAACGTGTTGTAGATGCTGAACGTCGCCACCAGCAGGGCCACGCCCGCGAACATGGTGAGGAACGTGGTCAGCAGGTCGAGGAAGTCCCGGTTGATGTCCTCGGTGGCCTCGTCGGTCACCCGGGCGCCGGTGGTGGCCTCGACCCCGGCCGGCAGCACGTCGTCGATCCGATCCGCCAGCGTGGACTGGTCGAGGGCGTCCTCGCCCTGCACCGCCACGCTGGACACCGTGTCGGGCGAGCCGAGGACGTGGCGCTGGGCGTCGGCCAGGTCGAAGGCGGTGTAGGTCACCCCGCCCAGCCCGTCGGCGTCCCCGAAGGTGGCCAGGCCCACGATCGTGACCTGCACCGGCTCGGGCGTCAGCAGCGTGGTCGTGTCGCCCACCCGCAGATCGCCGGCCTCGGCCGCGCCCCGGTTGACGACGACCTCGTCGCCGCCCCGGGGGGCGCGCCCCTCGGCCAGCCGGTAGGGGTTGAGGGCGGGGTCGGTGATCCAGCTCCCGGCCAGCTGGGGCGGGCCGTTGCCGCCGATGGCGTCGCCGTCGGCGCCGAGCAGCTGGCCGAACCCGTCGACCACCCCTTCGGCGGCGGCCACGCCCTCGACGCCCGCCACCGCCTCGACCACCGAGGCGTCGATCGGGGCCCGCATGACGTCGGCGTCCAGCTCGGTGCCGTTGCGCACCACGACGTCGGTGCCGGCGTTCACCTCGGTGAGCAGGTCGTCGAAGTTGGCCCGCAGCGTGTCGCCGAGCACCAGGGTGCCGGTCAGGAAGGCCACGCCGAGCACCACCGCCAGGGCGGTGCCGGCGAGGCGGCGGGCGTGGGCCCGCATCTCGCGCAGGGTGAGGGACAGCACGGTCAACCTCCCAGTGAGGACATGCGGTCGAGCACGGAGGCGGCGGTGGGGCCGTCGAGGTCGTCGACGATCCGCCCGTCGGCCAGGAACAGGGCCCGGTCCGCCACCGCGGCCGCGGTCGGGTCGTGGGTGACCATGACCACGGTCTGGCCCAGGTCGTCGGCGGCCCGGCGCAGCAGGCCGAGGATCTCGGCCCCCGACCGGGAGTCGAGGTTGCCGGTGGGCTCGTCGGCGAACACGATGTCGGGCCGGCCGGCCAGCGCCCGGGCCACGGCCACCCGTTGCTGCTGGCCGCCCGACAGCTCGGCGGGCCGGTGGCCCAGGCGGTCGCCGAGGCCGACCGTGGCCACGATCTCGTCGAACCAGTCGGAGTCGCCCCGCCGCCCGGCCAGGCGGTCGGGCAGCACGATGTTCTCCCGGGCGGTCAGCGTCGGCACCAGGTTGAAGGCCTGGAACACGAAGCCGATCCGGTCCCGGCGCAGCACCGTGAGCTGGCGGTCCGACAGCGAGGCGAGGTCGACGTCGCCCACGAAGACGTGGCCGGCGGTCAGGCTGTCGAGCCCGGCCACGCAGTGCATGAGGGTGGACTTGCCCGAGCCCGACGGGCCCATGACCGCCGTGAAGCGGCCGGCCTCGATCTCGACGCTGACCTCGTCGAGGGCCACGACCGCCGTGTCGCCCGATCCGTAGACCTTGGTGGCCTCGACGGCCCGGGCGGCCGCGGTGCGGACGGGGGCGGCGGTGGTGCCGACGGCGCTCATCGCTGGCCCTCCGACAGGACGTCCCGGCGGGCCCGGTACTCGTCGGCGTCGATCTCGCCGCGGGCGTACATCTCGGCCAGCACCGACCGGCCGGCGTCGTGGTGGCGCCACGGCGGGCCGCCCTGGCGGAACCGCCAGATCACGAGGCCGACGAGGGTGAGCCAGAACAGGGGGAACACGAGGAGCCAGGGCCCCGGGCCCCAGCCGTCGTGGTAGTGGTGCGCAAGTGTCGTGAACATGGGACGATCGTCCGCCCGCGGCGCCCCGAGATCGTCCGCCGGGGGGAGGCTTCCGCACTGCTCCCCCCGCGGTAGGCGGGCGGCACCGGGTGCGAACCGTGGCGTAGTGGCGCCGCTACGCCCACTACTGTCCTGCAGGCGGACAGCGACAGAAGGGCGGACACATGCACACGACCACGCCCCCGCCTCCTCCTCCCCCGCGGCAGCAGGCCGAGGAGAAGAAGGGTGACGGGTTCCTGACGGCGGTCACCAAGCACTGGCTGCCGTTCTTCACGGCGATCCTGGTGCTGGCCACGGCGGCCCTCGGGCTCTACAGCAAGCAGGTCGCCGACCAGCGCGACGAGGCCGAGGCCGGCTCGTCCGAGCTGGAGGCCGAGAAGGCGGAGCTGCAACAGGAGATAGCCGACCTGGAGGAGCAGAAGGCCGGGCTGGAGCGGGAGCTGGAGGAGGCCCAGCAGGCCCCGGTCACCACCCCGACCACGCGGGGCGGCACGACGGCGACCACGCTCGACCCCACCCCGGAGATCCTCCGGCAGACCGGGGGCACACCGGTGACCATCGCGTTCGGCAGCGGCATCGACCTCGACACCGACGCGGACAACTGGGGCGTCAACGAGGGTGCCACCGACGTCTCCACCACTGGCAGCCCGTCCATCAGCGGATCGCAGTTCTCGCTGGTGACCGAGCCGCCGACCCCCGTCACCTGCGCGGCCTCCACGCTGCCGGTCACCTATCTCAATTCCGCGCAGACCGTGGTGGGGCAGCAGTTCTGCGTCCACACGAACGAGGAACGCTGGGCCTACGTGCGCATCGCCGCCATCGACACCGAGGCCCGCACGATCTCGTTCGACGTGACCGTGTGGAAGCTGGCGAGCGACCCCTGATCCTGCCGGTCAGTCGATCCAGCCCGGGCGGACCAGGCCCGACTCGTAGGCGAAGACCACGAGCTGGGCCCGGTCGCGGGCCGCCAGCTTGGTCATGGCCCGGCTCACGTGGGTCTTGGCCGTCATGGGCGACACGTACAGCCGCTCGGCGATCTCGTCGTTGGACAGGCCCTCCGCCACCAGCGCCATCACCTCGCGCTCGCGGTCGGTGAGCATGTCCAGGGCGGGGGTGGGCGGCGCCGCACGCGTCTGGGTGGCGAAGGCGCCGATCAGCCGGCGGGTCACGCCCGGCGACAGCAACGCGTCGCCGGCGGCCACGGCCCGCACCGCCCGCAGCAGCTCCACCGGCTCGGTGTCCTTGACCAGGAACCCGCTGGCCCCGGCCCGGATGGCCTCGAACACGTACTCGTCGATCTCGAAGGTGGTGAGGATCACGATCCGGACCCCGGCCATCCGCTCGTCCGCCGCGATGGTGCGGGTGGCGGCCAGCCCGTCGGTCCCGGGCATGCGGATGTCCATGAGCACCACGTCGGGCGCCAGGCGACGGGTGATGCGCACGGCCTCGTCGCCGTCGGCGGCCTCGCCCACCACCTCGATGTCGTCCTGGGCGTCGAGCAGAGCCCGGAACCCCGCCCGCACCAGGGCCTGGTCGTCGGCCAGCGCCACCCGGATCACGTCGCACCCCCGAGCGGCAGGCGGGCCCGCACCCGGAAGCCGCGGCCGGGCCGGGCCCCGGCCTCCAGCGACCCGCCGAGCGCCCGGGCCCGCTCGGTCATCCCGGCGATGCCCCGCCCGGGCGCCTCGGGCGGCGCGCCCGGGCGGTGCGGTCCGTCGTCGTCCACCTCGACCACCAGGTCGCCCCCGTCCCGCCGCAGGCGGATGGTGGCCTGGCGGGCCCCGGCATGGCGGACCACGTTGGTGATCGACTCCTGCACGATGCGGAAGGCGGCCAGGTCCACGCCGGGCGCCAGGTCGCCCGCACTCCCGTCCGCCTCCACCTGCACCTCCAGCCCCGTGCCCCGGGCCCGCTCGACCAGGGCGTCCAGGTCGCGCAGGCCGGTGGTCGGCGCCCGGGGCGCGGACTCGCCGGCCCGCAGGATGTCGAGCACCGACCGCAGCTCGCCCAGCGCGTCCTTGCTGGCGTCGCGGATGGCGGTGAGCGCCGGCCGGGCCTGCTCGGGCCGCTCCTCCAACAGGTGCAGCGCCACCCCCGCCTGCACGTTGATCAGCGAGATGTTGTGGGCCAGCACGTCGTGCAGCTCCTGGGCGATCCGCAGCCGCTCGTCCGATGCCCGGCGCCGGGCCTCCTCGGCCCGGGTCGAGGCCGCCTCCGCCGCCCGCTCCAGGCGGCTGCGGGCCAGCTCGGCGGCGGCGCCGAGCGCCAGCACCCAGGCCCCCAGGCCCGCGGCCAGCGACCAGTCGGGCCAGGCCCCGTCGCTCACGCCCGGCTCGACCCAGCCGAGGACCAGGTAGCCGGCCGCCAGCGTCGCCCACGCCACCCGCCTCCTCCCCCGCACGACGGCGTTGACGAACGCGACCAGCAGGGCCAGGAACACCGGGCCGTGGGCGTAGTCGGCCAGCCAGTAGGCGACCGTGAGCGTGGTCGCCAGCACCAGGCACCAGGCGGGGTACCGGCGCCGCAGGAGGAGCGACGCCGCGCTGGCCAGCAGGAGGGCGACCGCCCAGCCGTCCATGTCCCGGGCCTCGGGCTGGTTCCGGGCCGCCAGGGACGTGATCCCCACCTGGACGGCCCCGATCACCACCACCGGCACCACCAGCCGCGCCCACGCGGGCAGGCCCCGCCACGGCGGCCCGAAGTCCCCCGCGAACAGCGGGGGGTGGGCCGCGCCGGCGGTCACGGTGTCGGGCACCCCCCGCACGGTAGAGCCCACCCGCACGGTGGGCATCGTCCCCGCGAACCGTTCGCGCCTACCGCGGCTGTGGTACATCACCGGGCCATGACCCCGGGCGACCTCGTCGAGTTCGAGCTGATCCACCGGCTCAAGTACCGCTACGTGCGATTCATGGACACCAAGGGCTGGGACGACCTGGCCGGCCTGTTCGTGCCCGACGCCACCGCCAGCTACGGCGGCGGCGCCGTCGAGCTGGAGGGCGTGCCCGCCATCCTCGAGTTCCTGCGGGGCTCGATGGGCGACGAGGCCATGCTGACCAGCCACAAGGTCCACCACCCGGAGATCACCCTCACCGGTCCGGACAGCGCCGAAGGGGTGTGGGCGCTCGACGACGTCGTCATCCTGGCCCCGCTGGAGATGACCGTGCGGGGCGCGTCCTACTACGAGGACCGCTACGCCAAGGTCGACGGCGAGTGGCTGATCGCCCACACCGGCTACAAGCGGATCTACGAGGAGATCGAGCCCCGCCCGGCGGACCTGCGACTCACCGCCAGCTGGTGGGGGACCGGTGGCCGGTCCAAGCTCCTCTGACGGGGCGGGGTAGGGACAACCCCACCCGCAGGACGCCCGCCCGCCCGATGGTGCGGCGTGCCCCCGCTGCTTAGGTTGATCCCGTGATCCGCGATCTGCTGCGGCCCTGGCGAGAGAGGGCCACCTGGTGGCAGCTGTGCCACCTCCTCCTCGACGTGTTCGTCGGCAGCGTGACGTTCTCCGTGACCGTGTCGCTGCTGGCCATCACCCTCGGCCTGCTCATCACCTTCCCCCTGGCGCTGCCGTTCATCTGGCTGCTGTTCGTGGTGTCCCGGCTCATGGGCCGCATCGAGCGGTCGCGGATCCACGCCCTGCTGGGGGTGCGCCTGGCCGATCCGGTGCCGCCGCTGCAGGCCACGGGCTGGTGGAGCCGGTTGGTCGAGCGGGCCAAGTCCGGCCCCCGGTGGCGGGAGATCCTCCACCAGCTCGTGGCGCTGCCGCTCGGACTCGTCACCACGCTGGGCGCGATGCTGGCGTGGTCCGGGTCGGTGGCCCTGCTGTTGCTGCCGCTGTACATCGGGTCGTTCCCCGACGAGACCGCCCACTTCTGGCTGTTCGACGTCACCCAGGGGATCGGCGCCGCCGCCGTCGCCGTGGCCGGGGCGTTGGCCCTGGTGTTCGGCGCCCCCTGGGTCACGCGGCTGCTGGCCTGGCTGGACCTGGCGGTGGCCCGGCTGCTGCTGGCGCCCCGCCGCCGCGACGAGCTGGGCGAGAAGGTGACCCGGCTCGAGACCAGCCGGGCCGCCGCGGTCGACAGCGCCGAGGCCGAGCGCCGCCGCATCGAGCGGGACCTGCACGACGGCGCCCAGCAGCGCCTCGTGGCCCTGGCCCTGGGCCTGGGTGCCGCCCGCGAGCGGCTGGACGAGGACCCCGAGGTCGGTCGCCAGCTGGTGGCCGACGCCCACGAGGAGGCCAAGGCCGCGCTCAAGGATGTCCGCGACCTGGTGCGGGGCATCCACCCGGTGATCCTCGAGGACCGGGGACTCGACGCCGCCCTGTCCGCCGTGGTGGCCCGCTCGCCGGTCCCCGTGAGCCTGGAGGTGGAGGTGGCCGAGCGGCCCCCGCCGGCGGTGGAGAGCACCGCCTACTTCGTGGTCAGCGAGGCGCTGGCCAACGTGGCCCGGCACGCCGGCGCCACCCGGGCGTCGGTGGCCATCGCCCGCGCCGGGGACCGGCTGGTGGTCGAGGTCCGCGACGACGGCCACGGCGGGGCCGTCATCGGCGGTGGCACCGGGCTCGTCGGCCTGCGGGACCGGATCACGGCGCTGGGCGGCTCGTTCCACGTGGTGAGCCCGGAGGGCGGGCCCACGACGCTGCTGGCGGAGATCCCGTGCGGATCGTGATCGCCGAGGACGCGGTCCTGCTGCGGGCCGGGTTGACCGGCCTGCTGGCCGATGCCGGCCACGAGGTGATGGCCGCGGTCGACAACGCCGACGACCTGCTGGTCGTGGTCGAGCGCCACCGTCCCGAGATGTGCGTGGTCGACGTGCGCATGCCCCCGACCCACACCGACGACGGCCTGCGGGCCGCGCTCCAGATCCGCACCCGGTGGCCCGGGACCGGCATCCTCGTGCTGTCGCAGTACGTGGAGGAGACCTACGCGGGCGAGCTGCTGGCCGACGACACGTCCGGCATCGGCTACCTGCTGAAGGACCGCATCGCCGACGTCGGCGAGTTCCTGGGCGCCGTCGAGCGGGTGGGCCAGGGCGGCACCGCCCTCGACCCCGAGGTGGTGGCCCAGCTCATCGCCCGGGCGCGGCGCAAGGACCCGCTGGACCGGCTGTCGCCCCGCGAGCGTGAGGTGCTGGGGCTGATGGCCGAGGGGCGCACCAACCAGGCCATCGCCGAGGCGCTGGTGGTCAGCCACGGGGCCGTCGAGAAGCACATCAGCAACATCTTCATGAAGTTGGACCTGCCGCCCACCGAGCACGACCACCGGCGCGTGCTGGCGGTGCTGCGGTGGCTCGAGAGTTGAGGTGGCGGACGTGACACGAACGCTCTGGAAGGTGCTGGCCGCGGTCGTGGCGGTGCCGGTGCTGGTGATGGGTAGCTACCAGGTCGCCACGGCGCTGGCGCACGACACGCGGACCGTGGACGAGGAGGTGCCGGCCGAGGGGGCGAGCGTCCTCGACGTCGACAACGAGGCGGGGGACGTCCGCATCGTCGGCGTGGAGGCCGCCACGTCCGTCAGGGTCCACGCCCGCATCAGCGACGGCTGGCGGGCCACGGCCCACGACCTCCGGGTGGAGGGCGACCGCCTGGTGCTGCGGGCGAGCTGCCCGAACTTCGGGTCCGACTACTGCGAGGTCGACTACACGATCGAGGTCCCCGCCGACCTGCGGGTCGAGGCCCGGGGGGAGCAGCGCATCTCGGTGACCGACCTGGCGGGCGACGTGTACGTCGAGAGCGACGCCAGCCGCATCGAGGTCGCCCGCGTCACCGGTGACGTCACGGTCAGATCGGACCAGGGGCGGATCGAGGCCACCGAGCTGACGTCCGACCACGTCGATGCCGGGGCCGACCAGGGCTCGGTCCTGCTGTCGTTCGAGGCCCCGCCGCGGTCGATCGTGGCCGAGGCCGACCAGGGCTCGATCGAGATCGTGCTGCCCAAGGTCCCCGTCGTCGCCTACGCCAGCGACGCCCGCGCCGACCAGGGCTCGGTCACCGAGCTGATCGACGAGGACCCCGACGGCGACCGCACCATCTCGGCCCACGCCGACCAGGGCGACGTCACGGTCCGCTACCGCTGATCGCCAGAGTCGCGTCACGGGACGGCCCCACCCACCGGGTGGGGGAAACCCCACCCGGAAGACGCCGGACCGCTCCAATGCCCCCGCGTGCGGGCGTCCGTACCGTCGCAGGCATGACAGCGACCACGACGTTCACCACCCTGGCCGCAGCGGTGCGGGCCGAAGAGGCCACCAAGGTCTACGGCTCGGGCTCCACTGCGGTCCGGGCCCTCGACGCCGTGAGCCTGGCGATCCCCGCGCGGCGCTACACCGCCATCATGGGGCCGTCCGGCTCCGGCAAGTCCACCCTCATGCACTGCATGGCCGGGCTCGACAGCCTGACCTCCGGCCACATCTACGTCGGCGACCAGGACCTCGGCACCCTGTCCGACAAGGAGCTCACCCGCCTGCGGCGCGACCGCGTCGGGTTCGTGTTCCAGGCGTACAACCTGCTGCCGATGCTCAACGCGGGCGAGAACATCACGCTCCCGCTCGACCTGGCCGGCCGCAAGGCCGACCGGGGCTGGTTCGACCACGTGGTCGCCACCGTCGGCCTCGGCGACCGGCTGCGCCACCGTCCCTCGGAGCTGTCGGGCGGCCAGCAGCAGCGCGTGGCCGTGGCCCGGGCGCTGGCCAGCCGGCCCGAGGTGATCTTCGCCGACGAGCCGACCGGCAACCTCGACTCCCGCAGTGGGGGCGAGATCCTGGCGTTCATGCGCCGGGCCGTGGACGACATGGGTCAGACCATCGTCATGGTCACCCACGATCCCGTGGCCGCCGCCCACGCCGACGAGGTCGTGTTCCTGGCCGACGGCCGGATCGTCGACGTCGTCACCGCCCCGTCCGCCGACACCGTGCTCGAGCACATGAAGGCCCTGGGGAGCTGACATGTGGCGCACGACGCTCAAGTCCCTCGGCGCCCACAAGCGTCGCCTGCTCGCCACCGCCGTGGCCGTGACCCTCGGCGTGAGCTTCCTGGCCGGGACCCTGGTGCTCGGCGACACGATGACGGCCGGCTTCTCCGACCTGTTCGAGGAGTCCAACGCCGGCACCGACGCCATGGTGCGCAACGCCACCGAGGTCGGTGAGGAAGGGATCGTCGAGCGGGGCCTGGTCCCCGCCGCCCTGGCGGACGAGCTGGCCGGCGTCGACGGCGTGGCCACGGCAGCCCCGGTGATCGAGGGCTTCGGCCGCATCGTGGGCGCCGACGGCGACCCCCTCGGCGGCAACGGCCCGCCCACCGTGGCGGGCAACTGGGTGGCCGACGACGGCCTCAACCCCTACGACCTCGACGAGGGCCGCGCCCCCGAGGCGGCCGGCGAGGTCGTCATCGACCGGGCGTCGGCCGAGGCGGGCGACCTGTCCGTCGGGGACACCACCACCGTCCGGCTGCCCGAGCCGATCGACGTCACCGTGGTCGGCCTGGCCACCTTCGGGGCGGCGGACAGCGCCGGTCCCGTCACCTACGCGGCGTTCACCACCGAGGAGGCCACCCGCCTGCTGCTGCCCGAGCCGGGCGGCGCCTCCAACATCCGGCTGGCGGCCGAGCCCGGCGTCAGCCAGGAGGACCTGGTCGACCGCATCCGGCCGCTGCTCCCCGCGGAGGCCGAGGCGCTGACCGGCGCCCAGCTCACCACCGAGATGGAGGACGACATCCAGTCCGACTTCCTCGGCTTCTTCGAGCAGGCGCTGCTGGCCTTCGCCGGCATCTCCCTGGTGGTCGCCACCTTCAGCATCTACAACACCTTCTCGATCCTGGTGGCCCAGCGCACCCGCGAGTCGGCGCTGCTGCGGGCCATCGGCGCCTCCCGGCGCCAGGTGCTGGCGTCGGTCTCGCTCGAGGCCCTGCTGGTCGGCGTGTTCGCCTCGGGCGTGGGCGTCGG
>DASSUD010000285.1:0-13043 GCA_035707385.1 Acidimicrobiales bacterium | reverse complement strand
CAGCTCCGAGCCGTAGATCGGGAACGACAGCTCCCGCAGCAGGTAGCTGAGCCCGCCCATGTGGTCCTCGTGGCCGTGGGTGATGATGGCCCCGTCGACCCGGTCGGCGTTCTGGCGCAGGTACGTGAAGTCGGGCAGCACCAGGTCGACGCCCAGCATGTCGAGCTCGGGAAACATGAGGCCCACGTCGAGCAGGAGGATGCGGCCGCCGACCTCGATGCAGGCGCAGTTGCGACCGATCTCGCCCAGCCCTCCGAGGAACGTGATGCGGACCGGCTCAGCCATCGGCGTCGGGCCCCAGGTCGTCCAGCACGCGGCGCACCGCGTCACGGAGGTCGTCGCCCAGCGGTGGCATGGGAGGGCGGCAGGGCCCGGCGGGCTGCCCCAGGGGAGCCAGGGCGGCCTTGGCCGCGCCGGCCTGGACCCAGGTGTCGCTCGACTCGACCGCGTACGAGGCCAGCAGCCGGGCGTTGATCTCGCGGGCGCGGGCCGTCTCGCCCTTGTCGAAGGCGGCGATCATCTCGGCGTGCAGCCCGGCGGTCCAGTGGGTGCACACGCCGACCACGCCGACGGCGCCCACGGCCAGCAGGGGCAGGGTGAGCGCGGTGTCGCCGGAGTAGAGGTCGTAGCCGTCGGGCGCCCCCGCCACGATGGCGGCGGCCTCCGCGGGATTGCCGCGCGCGTCCTTGAGCCCGACGATCGACGGCACCTCGCAGGCCAGCCGCACGTGGGTGTCGACGCTCATGGCCCGCCCCGTGCGGACCGGCACGTCGTAGATCACGATCGGCAGGTCGGTGGCCTCGGCCACGGCCCGGAAGTGGGCGTCGAGGCCGGCCTGGGTCGGCCGGTTGTAGTACGGGGTGACCACCAGCAACCCGTCGGCACCGGTGGCGGCCGCCCGCCGGGACAGCTCGACGGTGTGGCGGGTGTCGAAGCTGCCGGACCCGGCCAGCAGCGGGACGTCGACCGCGGCCCGCACGGTCTCCCACAGGGCGACCTTCTCGTCGTCGGTGAGCGTGGGGGCCTCGCCGGTGGTGCCGGCGAGGACGAGGCCGTCGTTGCCCTGGGACACCAGCCATCGGGCCAGGGCCGCGGCCCCGTCGAGGTCGAGGTCACCGCCCCCGGTGAACGGCGTGACCATGGCGGTGACGACCTTGCCGAAGCGGGCACTTCCCATCAGTTTCCTCCCGTGGGGCCGGTCACGACGCCGCCTCGTCGCTGCGTTCGATGCCGAGCGTGGCGAGCAGGTCCTCGTGGAGCTCGAACCACACGGAGTGGAAGCTGGGCATCATGGGCTTGGTGAACCAGTCGCCGTCACCCGCCTCCACATGCGCCACGGCCTCCCGCAGCGCCGGGCCGTAGGTGCGGTAGCGGTCGAGCGCCCCGGCCAGCTCGCCCACCACCGGCTCGGCCTTTCTGTGCAGGCGGGCCAGGTCGGCCACGACCCGGGCGTCGTAGGTGGCGTCACGGTGGTCGTTGCGGACCATCCGGCCGCCCACGGTGCGGACCTGCCACCGGCTGCAGGCGTCGAGCACGCCGGCGTTGAGGGCCCGGAACCGCTCGTAGGCGTGGCTGACGGTGCCTCGCACCCCGGCGGCGTCGACCTCGTCGCGCACCGCCCTCAGGTGCTCGGCCCTCCCCGCAGGGGTGAGCGACCAGCCCCGCAGGGCGCCGGTGCGCTCGACCACCAGGCCCTCGCCCGCCAGCATCCGGAGCCGGGCCGCGACGTCGCCCGCGTCGAGGCCGGTGGCCTCGGCCAGGGCGGCCTCGGCGGCCACGCCCCTGAGGCGCAGGCCGTGCAGCACCAGCAGGCGCGGATCGGACGGGCGTGGCATCTGGCGAAGGGTACCAGCGCGCCTCGCCGGGTCCGGGCCCCGGCTACCGGGCCGTGACCGGCACGCCGTCGCCGGCCAGCAGCGCTTCGAGCGCCGTCACCCACGCTTCGTAGTAGGCGTGCCCGGCGGCGCCGCGGCGATGGCGTCCATCAGCCGGCGGCGGAAGCGTGACCAGTCCTCGCCCCGGGACCCGAGGTAGGCGGCGGCCAGCCCGAAGGCGCGGCTCTCCCATGGTGCCTCGAAGGTCAGCTCGCCGTTGCTGCGGGGAAGGTCGGGCGGCACCGCGCCGGTCACCGGACCACCCCGATCATGTGGTCGCGGGTGACGAGGGGCACCAGCGCGTCCTCCGACAGGCCCTCGGTGCCGGCGGGGCGCTCGGGCAGCACCAGGTAGCGGGCGTCCGCGCTGGAGTCCCACACGGCCAGCTCGACGTCGTCGGGCACGGTGGTGCCGAACTCGGCCAGCACCGCCCGGGGCTCGCGCACCATCCGGGACCGGTAGGCGAAGCTCTTGTACCAGCGGGGCGGCAGGCCGAGCACGGGCCACGGGTAGCACGAGCACAGCGTGCACACGACGACGTTGTGTAGGGTCGGCGTGTTCGCCAGCACGACGATGTGCTCGCCCTCGGCGCCGCCGAAGCCCAGCTCGCCGACCGCCGCCGTGCCGTCGGCCAGCAGCCGTGCGCGGTACTCGGGGTCGACCCAGGCCCGGGCCACGACCCGGGACCCGTTGAGCGGGCCCACGTCGTGCTCGTAGGTCTCGACGATGGCGTCGACGACGTCGGAGGTGACGAGGCCCTTCTCCACCAGCAGCGACTCGATGGCCGCCACCCGCCGCTCGATGTCCGACGGCTCCCGGGGGTGGTGGTGCTCGCTCACGTCAGGTACCCCTCCCACAGGTCGACGGTCACGGACCCGGGCTCGGCGTCGTCGCCCCACAGGTCGGCGTTGGCGAACCGGACGCTGTAGACCGCCTCGGGCGCGTCGTCGCCCGGGCGGGGCCACGCCCCCTCGATGCGGGCGACGGTGCCGGTGGCGCCCCGCACGTAGCGCGGGCAGCGGTGGTGGGCGGCCGGGGCCATGCGGCGCACCGTCACCCGGTCGCCGACGGCGAAGGCGCCCGCCGCCGGTGCGCCCGAGGTCGGCTGCGGGCTGTTCAGGAACGTGGGGACCAGCGCCACCGTGTCAGCGTCGGTTCCCTCCGAGCGGACCGGCTCGGTGCCGCCGGTGGCGGCCCGGGCGTCGATCTCGGCGGCCGTGAGGGTGCCCGCCTCGACGAGCCCCTCCTCCATGCCGCGGGCCCAGCGCTCGTAATACGAGGACGCCAGGTACGTGGCCGGATCGATGCGCTCGATGCGGCCCCGGCCCGTGCCGGGCGGCACCAGCCCCAGGGCGCCTCCCACCAGCGCGAGGCCGAAGGCCCGACCCTCCCACGGCTCGTGGAAGACCGGCTCGTCGGGCTCGGGTGCGACCGCTCCGAACCCGTGCATGCCGCCCATGTCGTGGATGCCGTCCACCGCCCGGGAGCGTAGGCGGTGCCGGGCCGGTCAGCCCGCGATCTCGCCCTCCGCCAGCTGGAACATGGCGTACTCCTCGCCGGTGTCGGGGTTGTCCTCGAACCCGATGACGCCCAGCTCGGTGAACCTCGTGCGCAGCCAGCCGCCGTTGGCGTCGAGCAGGCCCAGCTTCTTGCAGTTGGGCACGATCTTGGAGAACAGCATCGACTGGAAGATGGCCCGCTGGGGCGAGGCCATGACGAGGGGCAGCACCTGGCTCACGTCGAGGCCCATGCGGTCCCACACCTCCTGCTGGAGGAACCGGTCCCGCATCCGCACCGCCGCCTCGAAGGCGAACTCCTGGCGCTCGGCCAGCTCGGCGTCGGTCAGCTCGCCGTAGTACTCCTTCAGCGAGAGGACCCCGAAGGCGACGTGGCGGGCCTCGTCGGACATCACGTAGCGCAACAGCTGCTTGAGCAGCGGCTCGGTGGTGATCTGGTGGATGAACCCGAAGGCGGCGAGGGCCAGGCCCTCGACCATGATCTGCATCCCCAGGTAGGTCATGTCCCAGCGGCTGTCGTTGACGATGTCGTCGAGCAGCAGCTTGAGGTGGGCGTTGATCGGATAGTGCCCGGAGAGCTTGGTGTCGAGGTAGCGGGCGAAGACCTCGACGTGACGGGCCTCGTCCATGACCTGGGTCGACGCGTAGTACTTGGCGTCGATCCACGGCACGGTCTCGACGATCTTGGCCGTGCAGATGAGGGCGCCCTGCTCGCCGTGCATGAACTGGCTGAGCGTCCAGTTCTGGCTCTGCACGCCGAGCTGGATCCACTCGTCCGGCCCGAACCTGGCGAACGGGGTGCCGTCGACGGCGGACTCGTCGATGCCCAGCATGAGCCCGCCCATGTTCTGCATGGCGTTGTTGACGACGACGGCCTCCTGGTCGACGTCGGTGTCCCACGGGAGGTCGGTCTCGCCGTTCCACTGCGAGCGCTTGGCCTTCTCGTACAGGCGGTTGAGCGCCGGGCGCTCGCCCTTCTCGTAGTCCCAGGTGAAGATGGCGTCGGCGTTGTCGGCCACGGCGTGGACGGCCTCGTCCACCTCGGTGTTGGACACCGACAGGATGGCGGTGAGGTCGTCGGGCTCGGCCCGGCCGATCAGCTCTTCGTTGGTGGTCATGACGGCTCCTCCGGAGGCGGGGTGACGGCGGGGACGAGGTAGGTGGTCACGAGTCGGCGGACGGCGGCGGGGTCGCGGGTGTCGAGCCATGGCGCGGGGCGGAAGCCGAAGCTGAGGACCAGGCGGGCCAGCAGGTCGGCGGCGGGGTGGACGGCGTCGTCGGGCAGGAAGCGGCCGAGGTGGGGCCGGCACAGGGCGACGGCCACGTCGAGGAAGCGCTCGAGGCGGTGGAAGGCGAAGTGCGGCAGGACCAGGTCCGGCTCATGCGCGAGGACCGACCGCACGACCTCGTCGTCCTGCATGACCGCGAGTGCGCCGGTGACGCCCACGACCAGCAGGTCCTCCAGCGTGGCGGCGGCGGACAGGGCGGCGTCGTAGCCGGTGAACAGCCGTCCCGCCTCGTGGCACAGCACCGCCTCGGCCAGCCGGTCCTTGCCGCCGGGGAACGCCCGGTAGACCGTGGCCCGGCCGACGCCCGCCTCGCGGGCGATGTCGTCCAGCGTGGTCTTGCGCAGGCCCCAGCGGGCGATGCACGAGCGGGCGGCCTCGACGAGGCGCCGCTCCAGCGCGTCGGCGTCGCGGTAGCCCGTGGCCCACCCGTCGACGAGCGCATCGGCCGAGCTCGCGACGGTACCGGTCATGCCTGAGACAGTAGGCACGGATCCGTCTCACTGTCTAGGGTCGACCCGGGTCCTCCAGGACGCCGGCCAGGAGGTGGCCGCGGACCAGCCGCCGCACGGTCGCGGGGTCGTCCATGTCCCACGCCCCGTGGGTGCCGATGAGCGACAGCGCCAGCCGCGACAGCACGTCGGCCGCCTCCTGCGGGTCCACGCCGGGCCGCAGGCGCTCCCCCGCCAGGCGCTGCGCCAGGTCCCGCCGCAGGAAGGCCAGCACCGCCGGCATGACCGACGCCAGCTGGGGCACGACCTGATCGGCCTCCACCTGGAGGGCGTGCTGGAGGACGTCGTGCTCCGCCAGCCGGCGGCGGCCGGCCACGAGGCCCCGCTCCAGCAGCGTCGCCACGTCGTCCACCGGGCCGATCTCGAGGGCGAGGCCGGCGAAGAAGTCGCCCACCGCCCACGACACCACCGCGGCCACCAGCTCGTCGCGACCCCCGGGGAAGGTCCGGTACACCGTGGCCCGGGCCACGCCGGCCTCCTGCGCCGCCCCCTCCACCGTCAGCTTGCCGAGGCCGTCGCGGGCCACGCACGCGTAGGCGCCGTCCACGATGCGCTGGCGGGTGTCCGTCGCTCAGCCCCCCTGGCGCGCCAGCTCGTCGGGCGCGCGGTCCGGCTCGTCGTCGACCTCCTTGCCCCGGCGGAGCACGACGCGGCGCAGCACCAGCGGGTAGCCGACGATGGCGATGGCGGAGAAGATGAACCACTGCACTGCGTAGCTGAGGTGCGGGCCCTCATCCAGCTCGGGCGGCGGCACCGCCACGATCGCCTCGGCCCCCGCTCCCGTGCCCGCGTGGCCGCCGTTGGGCTCCGGCGGGTCCGAGCTCTCGGCCAGCACCAGGCCGCCCACCACGTCGTCCTCGGCCAGCAGCGGGGCCAGGTCGTCGGGCGCGGTGCCGTCCAGCCGGTCGGGCGCCACCACCTGGCCGCTGACCGTGACCTCGCCCGCCGGGGCGGGGGCGTCGACCGCCGAGCCGTCGGGCGCCAGGCCGACGAACCCCCGGATGACGCCCACCCGGTCGCCGGAGCCCAGCGTGAGCGAGGTGACGAGCCAGGCGCCGGCGGCGCCGTCCTGGCTGCGGTTCCGGACCGTGACCGTGGCGCCGTCGTCGTAGGGGCCGGTGGCCGTCACCCGGCGGTAGCGGGCGGCGTCGACCTCGTCCTCGGAGGAGCCGGGGGCGAGCAGGTCCTCGACCGGCACCACGGGCTCGTCCCGGCGGTCCTCGATCAGCGCGTTGCGGTCCCGCTTCTCGTCGAGGCGGCGCAGCTGCCAGAAGCCCAGGTTCACCATCGTGACCACCAGCACGGCCACCAGCAGGTGGGACAGCAGCCACCGGGGGCGCAGCAGGAAGCGGGCGTTCGCCACCGCGCCAGGGTAGGTCCGGCCGTTCCGCCGGACCCACCCCGGGGGATGTTCAGTCGAGGGGCTTCATGAACGACCAGAGCCCGCCCTCGCTGTCGCGGGCGCTGTACTCGCGGTACCCGTAGGGCTGGTCGACCGGCTCGTACTCGATGGGAGCACCCTCCGCCTGCGCGTGACGGAAGTGGGCGTCGACGTCGTCGACCATCACGGCCACGCTGGCGGTGGCCACCCCGGCGGTGCGGGGCGAGGCCAGGCCGAACGCCTCGGCCTCGGGGTGCAGCCACACGACCCCGTCGCCGGCCTGTAGCTCGGCGTGGACGACCTTGCCGTCGTCGTCGCGTGTCAGCTCGCCGGGACCCAGGCCGAACACCCGGACCAGGTAGTCGTGGGCTGCCTCCAGGTCGGCGTACACCAGGATCTGGATCCGGCGTTGGACGGTGGTGTCGAGCATGGTCATCTCCTCCAGGACCTCCAGTAGGTCATCGGTGAACGCGCCGTCTCCGGCGCCGAGGGAGCCCACGAGCTGGCTCAGCCGCCCCCGCAGGCGACCGCCGGCCTCCAGCCGCCGGTCGAGTTCGCCCAGGTGGGCGGACATGGCCGCCCGCAGGCTCCAGGCGGGGTCGTCGAGCGCCCGGCCGATCTGGCCGAGCGGCAGGCCGAGGCGCCGCAGCAGGCAGATCCGGTACAGCCGCGCCACGTCGCCGTCGCCGTAGAGCCGGTGGCCGGCCGCCGTGCGGTCCGACGGCACCAGCAGGCCGATCTGCTCGTAGTAGTGCAGCGTCCGGACCGTCAGCCCGGTGGCCGAGGCCAACTCGCCGACCCTGTGACCTGCGCCGACGGCGCCTCGGGACTCCATGGGGCCACCGTAAGACCTCACGTCGCGTGAGGTGCAAGGGCCAATCGCGGCGTTCGTTCGTGCCCGTTTTCGACACGAACGAACGCCAGAGCGGGTCGCGCCGCCGGAGGCGCGAACCTGGAACCACGATCGGGGAACAGCACGGCGTGGACGAGCCCACCGACGCGGCGGTGATCGCCGCCTCGCTCGACGACCCTGCGTCGTTCGCCCCGATCTTCGACCGCCACGCCGCCACCCTGCTGCGGTTCCTCGTCCGGCGGGTCGGTCCCGACGCGGCGGACGGGCTGGTGGGCGACACCTTCCGGGTCGCGTTCGAGCGCCGGGGGTCCTACGACCTCGACCGGCCGTTCGCCCGGCCGTGGCTGTACGGCATCGCCACCAACCTGCTGGCCCGGCACCGCCGGGCCGAGGCCCGCCGGCTGTCGGCGCTGTCCCGGCTGGCGGGGCGGGCAGCCGCCGGCGCCCCCGAGCAGGCGGCCGCACCGGCGGAGGCGGCCGTCGAGCGGCTCGACGCCCAGGACCGCTGGCCCACGGTGGCGTCCGCCATCGCCGACCTCCCGCCCGGCGAGCGCGACACCCTGCTGCTCTACGCCTGGGAGGACCTGAGCTACGGCGACATCGCCCAGGCGCTCGGGATCCCCGTCGGAACCGTCCGCTCCCGGCTCAACCGGGCCCGCACCCGGTTGCGGGCCGGGTGCGAACCGGGCGGCCCCCGCAGCGAACAACCGTCGACACCCACCGAGGACCGCGGGAGGATCGGGCCGTGAGCGACGACCTCGACCCGCTGCGCCGGGTGCGGCCCGACCGCCTCCAGCCGGACGATCCGCTCGACCCGGCGGTCCTCGCCGAGCAGAGGGAGCGACTCATGTCCGCCATCGACCAGACCGTCAACCCGGAGACCGGGCGGCGCACGCCGTCCATCTACCCCCGCATCGCCTACCGCGACGAGGCCGCCGCCCTGGAGTTCCTCACCCGCGCCTTCGGGTTCCGGGAGTGGCGGGAGTCCCGCATGGAGAACCCCACCGGGATGCTGGCCTGGCTGGAGGTCGGCGACGGCGTGGTCATGATCGGCCGGGCAGGGCCCGAGCACCACGACCTGTCCAGCCCGGCGGACCTCGGCGGGGCCAACACCTGCATGGTCAACGTCTACGTCGACGACGTGGACACCCACCACGCCCGGGCGGCGGCCGAGGGGGCCCGCATCGTCATGCCGCTGGAGGACATGTTCTGGGGCGACCGGCGCTACGAGGCGCTCGACCTGGAGGGCCACCGCTGGCACTTCGGCGAGCGGCTGTCCCACGTGCGTGAGCGGCTCGGCGGGCGCGGGTAGCGCTCAGGTCCTCCGGGCTCTGCCCGCGTGAACCGCGCCTGTCCGGGTCCTGCCCGGTCCTTCTCCGCCGTGGGCGTCCCGGCCGGGCGGTAGCCTCCCGCGGGTGCCGGCACGCAAGGCCCCGGGGAAGCGGGCGGCCGCCGCCGCGCCGGCCTCCCCGCTGGAGGAGCGGCTGGCGGCCCGGGCGCCGCTGGCGGCCCGCATGCGGCCCCGCACCCTGGACGAGATCGTGGGCCAGCCCCACCTCCTCGGCCCCGGGGCGCCGTTGCGGGCGCTGATCGAGTCCGACCGGCTGTCGTCGGTGATCCTGTGGGGCCCGCCCGGCACCGGGAAGACGACGCTGGCCAGCGTGGTGGCGTCCACCACGGACCGGCACTTCGTGTCCCTCTCCGCGGTGACCGCTGGGGTGCGGGACGTGCGGGAGGTCATCGCCGGAGCCCGGGCCCGGCTCGAGGGGGAGGACCGGGGCACGATCCTGTTCCTGGACGAGGTGCACCGGTTCAACAAGAGCCAGCAGGACGCCCTCCTTCCCGCGGTGGAGGCCGGTCTGCTCACGCTGATCGGCGCCACCACCGAGAACCCGTTCTTCGAGGTGAACGCCCCGCTGCTCAGCCGGTCCACCGTGTTCCGGCTGCTGCCGCTGGGCGACGACGACCTGCGGGTGGTGGTCGACCGGGCCCTGGAGGCCGAGCACGTCACCACGGCGCCCGACGCGCTCGACCACCTGGTGGACATGGCGGACGGGGACGCCCGGGCCGCCCTGAACACGCTGGAGGTCGCCGTCGCCCTGGCCCAGGAGGCCGAGCGGACCGAGGTGGTGCTCGACGACGTGGAGCGGGCCCGCCAGTCCCGGGTGCTCCGCTACGGCGAGGACGACCACTACGACGTCATCTCGGCCTTCATCAAGTCGATCCGGGGTTCTGACCCCGACGCCGGCCTGTACTGGCTGGCCCGCATGCTGGAGGCCGGCGAGGACGCCCGCTTCATCGCGCGGCGCCTGGTCATCCTGGCCTCGGAGGACGTCGGCATGGCCGACTCGACCGGACTGGTGGTGGCCGACGCCGCGGCGCGGGCCGTCGAGTACGTCGGCTTGCCGGAGGCGGGCCTGAACCTGGCCCACGCCGTCGTCTACCTGGCGACCGCCCCCAAGTCGAACACGACGATGGCCGCGCTGGCCCGGGCGTTCGGCGACGTCCGGGGGCGGCAGGCGGGGGCGGTGCCCGGGCCGCTGCGCAGCGTCCATCCGTACCAGCGCAACAAGCTGAAGGAGGGCGGCGGCTACGCCTATCCCCACAACGACCCGTCCGGGTTCGTCGCCCAGGAGTACCGGCCGCCCGAGATCGCCGGGGGCGAGCCGGGCACCCCGCAGCGGCGGGTCTACTACCGGCCCTCGCCGCACGGCGACGAGGCGGGGATCGGTGACCGGCTGCGGGCGTGGTGGGGCGCCGCGCCCTACGACGGCGAGGAGTGGTGGGAGTTCGAGAAGTTCCGCGACCCCGAACGCTGATATCTGACTAAAGTCAGGTAAATGGAAACCGCAATCGACGACCCGGTCGCCGTGGTGCGCCGGTTCAATCGCACGGTGACCCAGCGGGTCGGCGCCCTCCAGGACCGCTACCTGGCCCGGGACCGCCCGCTCGGCGAGGCGCGGGTGCTGTGGGAGATCGGCCCGTCCGGCAGCGACGTGCGAGCCCTGCGCACCCGGCTCGACCTCGACTCCGGCTACCTGAGCCGGCTGCTGCGGTCGCTGGAGGCCGCCGGCCTCGTCACGGTCGGCCCCGGCGACGGCGACCGCCGGGTGCGGGCCGTCCGCCTCACCGCCGCGGGCCGGGCCGAGCGCCGGATGCTCGACGAGCGCAGCGAGGCACTGGCCGCAGGCATGCTCGCCCCCCTGTCCCCCGCCCGGCGGGACCGCCTGGTGGCGGCCATGGGCGACGTCGAGCGGCTGCTCACCGCCGCCCTGGTCGAGGTCGAACCCACCGACCCCGCCCACCCCGACGCCCGCCGGTGCCTGGCCGCCTACATGGCCGAGCTGGACCGGCGCTTCGCCGGCGGCTTCGACGCCGACCGGAGCCTGCCCCTCGACCGGGACGAGCTGGTGCCGCCGGCCGGCGTATTCCTGGTGGCCCGGCTGCGGGGCGAGCCGGTCGGCTGCGGGGGCTACAAGCGCCAACCCGACGGGGCCGCGTACCTCAAGCGGATGTGGGTGGCCTCCGCCGCCCGCGGCCTCGGCGTCGGGCGGCGGCTGCTGGCGGAGCTGGAGGACCACGCCCGGGCGGCCGGCGCCCCCGTAGCCCAGCTGGAGACCAACGGCACTCTCACCGAGGCGATCGCCCTCTACACCTCGGCCGGCTACGCCGAGGTCCCGCCGTTCAACGACGAGCCCTACGCCCACCGCTGGTTCGCCAAGCCCCTCTGAACCCCGTCACCGATTAGTTCCGGGCCGCCGGGCAGTCCTACCAGCATGTCCGTGCAACAGATCCGCAAGCTCCGGGCCCTGGAGGGCCACCGGGTCGGCCTCGCCGTGCGGGGTGGACGCCGGATCGACGACTGCCAGCTCGTGTCCGCCGGCCGGGGGCCGGCCCGCACCCTGTGGGTGTTCGCGGGCGGGACCGACGCCTTCGTGCCCCTCGACGACGTGGTCGACGTGTGGGAAGCCGCGTGAGCGGCCCGCTCGACACCGCCCCCACCGCCGGGGACTCGACCCCGACCGTGGACCATGCCCCGCGGTCCACCCGCCGGCGGGTCTGACTACCCTCCGGCCGTGACCGACGAGCTGGTGCCGGTGTTCCGGGTGGAGGACGGCGCCGCCGCGGCCGAGTGGTACGGCAGCCTCGGGTTCGCGGTGGTGGGCGAGCACCGGTTCGGCCCGGGCATGCCCCGGTACGTGTTCCTCCAGCGGGCCGGCGTCCACCTGCACCTGTCCGAGCACACCGGCGACGCGCCGCCCGGCTCGCTCGCCTACTTCTTCGTCGACGACCTGGACGCCCTGGCCGCCGACGTCGGCGCCGTGGTCGAGGAGATGCCGTGGGGACGGCAGTTCGAGGTCACGGACCCGTACGGCAACCGGGTGCGGGTCGGCGGCACCTGAGCCCGATCAGCCCACCGGGATCCAGACCAGGGTCCGGGCCGTGACCCGGATGTCGGACTTCTCCAGTGGCACCTCGACCGTCTCGACCTCGGCGGCCTTGGCGACCCACTCGTCGTCGATGGCGGTGAGCGCCTCGGCCAGGTCGGCCTCCAGCTCGGCCAGCGCCTCCTGGCGGTCCTGGGCGCGGTTCTCGGCCGAGCGGACCCGCTGGTCGGCCTGCTGGCCCCGGCTGCGGCCCGACATGGCCCGGCCCATGTCCCGGGCGATGGTGCGGGCGCTGCGCCGGCCGCCGAGCACGGCACCGAGCAGCGAGCCCGCCCCGGCGGCCAGGTCGCCGGTGCGGCGGGTGGAGCGGGCGGCCTCGGCCTCCGACACGCGGTCCCGGGCCGCGTCGAGGGCGTCGCGGGCCCGGGCGATGCGGGTCTCGAACCTCGCCTGCAGCGCGACCTGAGCCCGGTCCGCGCCCTCGTCGGCGGCCGCCCGGCAGCGCGCCGCGAAGTCGCCCGCCGGCTCGCCGGCCCGGGCCGCCAGCTTCAGCGCCCGGTTGCGGAGCACCTCGTGGGTGCGGCTGCGGTACAGGTGGTCGACGATCGCCTTCTCGGCGTCGGCGACGTACGCCTTGCGGTCGAGCGGGGCGTCGGTCAGGGCGTAGGTGGCACCGGGCGGGGCCTCCGGGCGCAGGTCCCGCTCGTCGTGGTCGACGGCGACGGCGGCGGCCGGGTCGACGGTGCTGCCGAGGGGGAACACGACCGCCTCCCACTCCTGCGGCTCCCGCAGGTCGAGGTCGGCGTCGTCGTACAGCAGCGACACCCGCACGGCCAGCCCCGGGGCCAGGCGGCTGCCGCCGGGGACGGCGCCCACCTGCGCGGCCCACGGGGCCGCCGGGTCGAGCCAGCGCACCGGCACGCCCTCGGCCACCGGCGGCGCCGCCACGGAGTCGTCGCCGGCCGCGGTTGGCGGGGCCCCGGCCGGCGCGGCGGCGGCCGGCGCGGTGGCGGCCACGCCCGTGGGGGCGCCGGAGGCCGCCGGCGTCCCCTCGGCCGGCTCGGGCGCCGGGCGGCGGTCGGCCATCAACCTGGCGATCTGCTCGCGGGTGAGCGGGCCCCGCAGGTACGACATGGCCCAGCGGGTGGTGAACAGCGAGGGGGCGGCGGCCCCGGGCTCGCGCAGCATGAACTCCCGCTTGCCCAGCCCGCCGATCGTGTCGCCGGCGGCGG
>DASSUD010000284.1:0-6530 GCA_035707385.1 Acidimicrobiales bacterium | reverse complement strand
GTCGACGGCCAGCACCACGGTGGCGCGCTCCTCGGTCGCGCGCATGGCCCGCACCGGCCGGGCGAACCCGAGCACCAGGGCGGCGAGCGCCACGAGGAACAGCACGGCGGGGACGTGGCGCCGCCACCGGGGCGGGTTGGGCGCCACCACGTCCAGCAGCTCGACGGCGCTGAACCGCACGACGTGCTTGCGGCGCTGGGTGGCCACCGCCGCCCACGTGCCCGCCATGGCCCCCACCCCGACGAGCAGGGACAGCCGCCACAGCACGAGGAACCGCATCACCAGCCCACCACCGCGCCCGCGGGATGCACGGCGCGGTGCCGGCGCATCCGGGCCACCCGGGCGGGGCGCCCCGCCAGCCAGCCCACCAGGTCGGCGGTCGCGTCACGGTCGGTGCGCAGCACCAGGTGGTCGACGCCCGCCCCGCGCAGGGTGGCGGCGGTGGCCGTCCGCCGCTCGCGCGCCAGGGCCGCGTAGCGGCGGCGCAGGCCGGCGTCGCCGGTGGCGACCTCGCGCTGCTCGCCGGTCTCGGGATCGACCACCACCAGCATCCCCACGTCCACCAGGTCCAGCTCCCGCGGGTCGAGGACCTCCACCGCCAGCGTCTCGTGGCGGGCCGCCACCACCCGCAGGGCGGGCACCCAGGTGCCGGCGGCGGGGAAGTCCGACACCACCACCACCAGGCCCGGGCGGGCGGGCGGCCGGGCCAGGCGGCCGAGCGCGGCCGACAGGTCGGGCCCGGTGCCGTCGGCGCGGGGGGCGGTGAGGACCCGGTGCAGCAGGGCCATCAGGTGGAGGTGCCCGGACCGGGGCGGCAGCGTGGCCACCCCGCCGGTGGTGAGCAGGAGCGCCCCCACCCGGTTGCCGTGGCGCGAGGCCAGCACGGCCAGCGCCCCGGCGGCGGTCACCACCAGGTCGCGCTTGGTGCAGCCGGCGGTGCCGAAGTCGACCGAGGCGCTGAGGTCCACGACCAGCCACGTCGTCAGCTCGCGGTCGGCGACCGCGTCGCGCACGTGGGGCGTGCGGGTGCGGGCGGTCACGTTCCAGTCGATCCTCCGCGGGTCGTCCCCGGGGGCGTAGCGGCGGCTCTCGCCGGCCTCGGTGCCGAGCCCGGGGACCCTCCCGGCGTGGTCGCCGTGCAGCAGGCCGTCGATGCGCCGGGCGAGCGCGAGCTCGAAGCGCCGGACCGCTTCGGCGGGGGAGGGCGCCGGGGGCCTCGGGGCCGCGCTCATGCCGACCACACCAGGCGGGGGCCGGGGGCGGGCGGGGCCGGCCGGGCCTCGGTCGCCGGCCCGGGCGCAGGGGGCAGCGCCCGGGCCGTGGCGTCCTGGGTGGGGGTGAGGCGGGGTGCGGGGACGGAGGCCAGGATCCGGGCCAGCAGGTGGCCCGGCTCGACCCCGGCGGCCAGCGCGTCGTAGGTGACCCCCAACCGGTGCGCCAGCACCTCCGGGGCCACGTCGTAGACGTCCTGGGGCAGGGCGAAGCTGCGCCGGCGCAGCAGGGCCAGGGCCCGGGCGGCGGCCACCAGGCCGAGCGTGGCCCGGGACGACACCCCGCCGTCCAGGTAGGGGGCGATGTCGGCCAGTCCGTGGCGGGCCGGGTCCCGGGTGGCCGTGACCTGGTCGACGGCGTATTGCAGGACGCCCGGGTCCACGTACACGGCCCGGCGGGCGGCGTCCTGGAGGCGGGCGAGGTCCTCGACCGCCAGCCGCTGCTCCGCCTCCGGGCGGTCGACCCCCATGCGCCGGACGATCTCCAGCTCCTCGGCGGGGGAGGGGTGCCCGACCGCCACCTTGAGCAGGAACCGGTCGCGCTGGGCCTCCGGCAGCGGGTACACGCCCTCGGACTCGGCCGGGTTCTGCGTCGCCACCACCAGGAACGGCTCCGGCACCGGGTAGGTCCGCCCGCCGATCGTCACCTGCCGCTCGGCCATCACCTCCAGCAGCGCCGACTGCACCTTGGCCGGCGCCCGGTTGATCTCGTCGGCCAGCAGCAGGTTGACGAACACCGGGCCCAGCTCGACGTCGAACTCCTCGGTCGAGGCCCGGTAGACACGGGTGCCGGTGATGTCCGACGGCAGCAGGTCGGGGGTGAACTGCACCCGGGCGAACGTCCCGCCCACCACGGTGGCCAGCGTGCCGGCGGCCAGGGTCTTGGCCACGCCCGGCGGGCCTTCGAGCAGCACGTGGCCCCCGGCGAGCAGGGCGACGAGCAGCCGCTCGACCAGGCGCTCCTGGCCGACGACCACCTTGCGCACCTCGAACAGGGCGTGTTCGAGCAGCGTGGCGTCGTCGGCCGCGGCGGTGGCGGGGGTGATCATGCGGCGACGGTACGACCGGGCCCCCACCCCTCGGATCGGGGACAACCCCACGCCTGCCGGGGCCCCGTGGGGGGACCGGTAGGCTCCGGACCGCCATGGAGATCGTGATCCTCGTCGCCGTCCTGGCGGTCGTCCTCGTCGCGACCGTCGCCGTCGTGTCCCTCCGCTCCGGCCGGGACGCCGACCTCGAACCGCCCCCCACCGGCCCGGGACTCGTCCGCGGGACGGCGCCGGTCGACGAGCGCCTGGAGGCCGAGGTCGAGGAGGCGTTGCGCGGGGCGGGCACCACCGTGGCGCCCGAGCCCGAGGCGCCGGTCAGGCCCCGCTTCCGCGACCGGCTGGCCAAGGCGCGGGGCACCATCGGGGGCTACCTGGGCTCGATCAGGTCCCGCTCGGTCGACGCCCAGACCTGGGACGAGCTCGAGGAGGCGCTCATCAGCGCCGACGTCGGGGTGGCCACCACCACCCAGCTCCTCGACGACCTGCGGGTCACCGCCAAGGCCGAGTCCATCAAGGATCCCGAGGTCCTGCTCGACCGGCTCAAGTCCCAGCTGAAGGACATGCTCGCCACCGGCGACCGCACGCTGCACCACGAGTCGGGCTCGCCCAACGTGTGGCTGTTCGTGGGCGTCAACGGGGTCGGCAAGACCACCACCATCGGCAAGCTGGCCCGCCAGCAGCGGGCCGAGGGCCGCACGGTGATCATGGCGGCCGGCGACACGTTCCGGGCCGCGGCCGCCGAGCAGCTGGGCATGTGGGCCGAGCGTGCCGGCTCCGACTTCGTGCGGGGCAACGAGGGCGGCGATCCGTCCGCCGTCGTGTTCGACGCCGTCGAGCGGGCCGGGGCCCGCGGCTACGACCTCGTGCTCGCCGACACGGCCGGGCGCCTCCACACCAAGACGAACCTCATGGAGGAGCTGCGCAAGGTCCGGCGTGTGGCCGACCGCGATCCGGGGAACGTGACGGAGGTGCTGCTCGTCCTCGACGCCACCACCGGCCAGAACGGCCTGACCCAGGCCAGGCAGTTCACCGAGGCGGTGGACGTGACGGGCGTGGTGCTCACCAAGCTCGACGGCTCGGCCAAGGGCGGCATCGCCCTGGCGGTCCAGGCCACGCTCGGCATACCGATCAAGCTGGTCGGGCTGGGCGAGACGGTGGATGATCTGGTGGAGTTCGACCCCGACGAGTTCGTCGAGGCGCTGTTCGCCTGACGGGAGGTACTGACGTGATCCGAGCGGTGCTCTTGCCTGTTCGCCTGACCTACGGGGTCGGCAAGCTCGGGGTGAGGACCGGCTACCAGGCCGGTCGCCTGTCGGCCGGCTCGACCTACAGGGTCGGCCGGTTCGTGGGCCTCTCCCGGCTGCTGGCCCTGGGCCTCGGTGTGGGGATCGGCCTGCTGATCGCCCCCACCAGCGGGGCCGAGCTGCGCGAGCAGCTGCGGCGCAAGTGGGAGGGGCGCAACGCGCCCGCCAGCGACGAGGCCGTCGCCGAGCGGGTGCGCTACGAGCTGTCCCACTCACCCCGGACCTGGCACCTGCCCCAGCCGGCGGTCGATGTGGTCGGCGGCACGGCCATCCTCACCGGCGGCGCCCCTCACGAGTCCGGCAAGGCCGACATCGAGCGGGCCGCGGCCGCGGTGCCCGGCGTGTCCGACGTCGACAGCCGCCTCGTCGTCGGCTCGACCGGCAACGGCGAGGCCGACTGAACCCCAGGCGCCGGCCAGGTCGACCGGGTCCTCGCTCCCGGTGAGGCCGCCCGCGGCATGGAGGCTCGCCGCGACGTGCGGGTAGGCTGACCGACTCATGTTCGAGTCGCTGTCCGAACGCTTCGAGGGCATCTTCGCCCGCTTGCGCAGCAAGGGAACGCTGCGCGAGTCCGACGTCGAGGAGGTGCTGCGCGAGATCCGCCTCGCCCTCCTCGAGGCCGACGTCAACTTCGTCGTGGTGCGGTCGATGCTCGACCGCATACGCGAGCGGGCCGTGGGCGCCAGGGTCCACGAGGCCCTCAACCCCGCCCAGCAGGTCATCAAGCTGGTCAACGAGGCCCTGGTCGAGGCGCTGGGCGGCGACTCCATGCGCATCGCCTACGCCTCGCGGCCCCCCACCGTCGTGCTGATGGCCGGCCTCCAGGGCTCCGGCAAGACCACCAGCGCCGCCAAGCTGGCCCGGTGGTTCCGCCAGCAGGGCCGCAACCCGCTGCTGGTGGGGGCCGACCTCCAGCGCCCGGCCGCCGTCGAGCAGCTCCGCACGATGGGCGAGCGGGTGGGCGTGCCGGTGTTCAGCCAGCCCGGCGACCCCGTGGCCACCGCCAGGGCGGGCGTCGCCGAGGCCCGCCGCCTCGGCCGCGACGTGTGCATCGTCGACACCGCCGGCCGCCTGGCCATCGACACCGAGATGATGGACCAGGTCCGGCGCATCTCCGAGTCCACGGCGCCCGACTACACGTTCCTCGTCGTCGACGCCATGACCGGCCAGGACGCCGTCACCGTGGCCGAGTCGTTCGACGCCACCCTGGCGCTCGACGGCGTCATCCTCACCAAGCTCGACGGCGACGCCCGGGGTGGCGCGGCCCTGTCGGTCAAGGAGGTGGTGGGCAAGCCCATCGCCTTCGCCTCCACGGGCGAGAAGGTCGAGGACTTCGACCTGTTCCACCCCGACCGCCTGGCCAGCCGCATCCTGGGCATGGGCGACGTGCTCACCCTCATCGAGAAGGCCGAGCAGGTCTACGAGAAGGAAGAGGCCGAGGCCGCGGCGGCCAAGCTGCTCGAAGGCAAGTTCACGCTCGACGACTTCCTCGACCAGCTCCAGCAGGTCCGGAAGATGGGCCCCCTCCAGAACCTCATGGGGATGATGCCGGGCATGCCCAAGGAGATGCGCGACGCCGAGATCGACGAGGCGCAGGTCAACCGGGTCGAGGCCATCATCCGCTCCATGACCCGCGACGAGCGCAACGACCCGTCCGTGATCGACGGGTCCCGCCGGCTGCGCATCGCCAACGGCAGTGGCACCCAGACCGCCGACGTCAGCCAGCTCATCAAGCAGTTCCGCGAGATGCAGAAGCTGATGAAGCGCATGCCCGGCCTCTCCGGCACCAAGGCGGCGCGGGGGCGCAAGGGCAAGAAGGGTCGCAAGGGCGGCGGCGGCCGGGTCACGCCGCCCGGGAGCCAGCGCCCCGCGGCGGCTCGCCAACCGTTCACGCTGCCGGGCCTGAACTAGGGCGCTCCGCGGCTCTCGTTGCCTCTCACGGGCACCCGCCGGTTAAGCTTTCACGCCGTTCTCCAACGAAGGAATGTCACTCGTGGCCGTCAAGCTCCGCCTCATGCGGATGGGCAAGAAGAAGCAGCCGACCTACCGCGTGGTCGCGGCCGACTCCCGGTCGCCGCGCAACGGGCGGTTCATCGAGATCGTGGGCATCTACGACCCCCGTCCCGACCCGTCCGCCATCCGCATCGACAACGACAAGGCCGTCGACTGGCTGCGCAAGGGCGCCCAGCCGACCGAGTCCGTCCGCAAGCTCCTGCAGATCTCCGGTGCCTGGGACGTCTACAGCGGCAAGGCTCCGGCCACCCCGGCCGAGGGCTCCTCGTGACCGACGTCGAGTCGCCGATCGAGGTGCCCACGGCCCGCGCCGTGCTCGAGCACCTGGTCGGCTCCCTGGTCGAAGACCGCGACGCCGTGCGGATCGACGTGTCCGAGGGCCGCTCGCTGCCCCGCCTCACCGTCCGGGTCGGCCCCACCGACATGGGCCGCGTGATCGGCAAGCGTGGCCGGGTCGCCCAGGCCATCCGCACCGTGGTGCGGGCCGCGGCCGCCCGCGACGGCAGCGACGTCGAGGTCGAGTTCGAGGACTGAGCAGCTGGTGAGCACGGCCGGCGAGCACGGCACCGCCCCGCTGCTCGAGGTCGGCTACGTCGCCCGGGCCCACGGCCTGCGGGGCGAGGTGGTGGTGGTGCTCACCACCGACCGGGCCGAGCGCCTCGACCCCGGTACGACCCTGTCCACCGATCAGGGCGAGCTGCGCGTGGTCTCGGCGCGACCCCACCAGGACCGGTGGATCGTCAGCTTCGCAGGCCGCCACAGCCGCGACGAGGCCGACGCCCTCCGCGGCCTGGCGCTGCGGGCGCCGGCGTTCGACGACCCCTCCGAGCTGTGGGTGCACGACATGGTCGGTGCCACCGTGGTCACCACCGGGGGAGACACGGTGGGGACGT
>DASSUD010000283.1:0-17107 GCA_035707385.1 Acidimicrobiales bacterium | reverse complement strand
GATGGCCGAGTCGAGCGGCACCACGGCGGCGTCACCCAGCGTCCCGGCGAGCTCGTCCACCCGGCTGCCCATGCGCTCGACTTCCGCCGCCGTGCGCTCGGGGACGACGTAGCGCGGGTTGCCGATGCTCAGAACCAGCTGGTCGTCGGCAAGGTTCCCCGGACCGGCATCCTGGCGCGACGTGGCGTCGGCTGCGCTGGCGATGACCACCACCGACACCGCGATCCCGAGACCCAGGCTGATGGCGGCGACAGCCGCACCGGAGCGCGCCTGGTTGCGCCCCAGGTCGCGCAGCGCCAGGCGCGGCGCCAGCGGCAACCGCCGGGCGACCACCGGCAGGAGGCTGACAGTCGCCGGGCTGAGCAGCAGCATGCCCAGCACCGTGGCGAGGACGCCGCCGACGACGAGCACGGGCCGAGCCGAGCCGTCGGAGCTGTCGATGCCGGTGGCCAGGCCTGCGAACCCGGCGACGACCAGGACCACGGCGAGGACGAGCATGCGGTGCGCCGGGCGGGGCCGCGGCGGCCGGGCCGACAAGGCCTGGACGACCGGGATGCGGGCCACGGTGCGCGCCGGCCACCACGCCGCCGCAGTGGCCGTGAGCACGGCGAGCACCATGCCCGCCGCGACCAGCCACCAGGGCAGGTCGCCGGGGTCGACCCGGTGCCCGATCGCCTCCTCCACGTGCCCGGCGAGCACGATCCAGCTGCCGAGCCCCAGAGCCGTGCCCACCACGGCGGCCACCACGCCGACGACGACGCCGTTGGCCACCATCACCAGCCGCACGTGCTTCTCGGTGGCGCCGATCGCGGCGAGCATCCCTAGCTGGCGCAGGCGCCGCTGGGCCACCACCACGAACCCGGCGGCAGCGATCAGGCAGACGAGCAGCAGGACCACCGTCGACATGCCCAGGGTCACCACGGCTGCGGTGGTCGCCGTGTCCTCGCCACGATCCCCGACCGCCACACCGCCGGGGATCCCCCTGATGAAGGCGTCGATCTGCTCCGGGTCCGCGTCGACGAGCAATGAGATCCGCTCGGCCTGCTCGATCCGCGACGGCGGGACGAGCGCGAAGCGGTCGTCGAGATCGGCGGGGTTCTCCACGTGGCCCACGACGGTCCACCGGGCGTCGCCCAGCTCGACGGTGTCACCGATCGTCACGTCGAGGAGGTCGGCCACGTCCTCGGTGACCGCGAGCTCGTCCGCGGCGCGCGGGTAGCGACCGGCGAGGACGGCGAGCATCGGCGCTCCGTAGGGACCGTCGGGGTCCTGGGCCCGCAGCTCGACGCGCGTGACCGATCCGGGGACCGCCACGGTGCTCAGCCCGATCACCTCGACCGTGCCGAACGTGGCTTCGGCCGAGGCGATCGTCTCGGCCGAGGACGGGTTCCCGGCGCCGGCACCGGCCCCGGGCTCGGTGGGGGCCTTGCCGCCGAGGTCGATGCGCTGCTGGGCGTGGCCGAGGGCACCGTCTTCGATGGGCGCCGTGCTGTACAGCGCGGCCGTGCCCCCGCTCGCGACGGCCACCGCCAGCGTGAGCAGCACCAGCACCAGCAGCTGCTGGCGCCACTCGCGGCGGAACAGCCGCCACGCCCAGCGGACCACCGCGCGGCGGGCGGCCACGCCACCGCTGCGCTCCCACCCTCGGCCCTGGCCCGCGCCGCTGCCGTTGCCGCCGGCTGGCGGCGGGCGGTCGAGCAGCGCCGGCGTCGAACCCGGCGGCGAGGATCCCGAGGCGACGGTCACGGCCGAGCGCCCGGTGTGAGGAGCGACTCGGGCCCGGGCACGGGGGAGGTGCGGTCGACCACGCGCCCGTCACGAAGGAACACCACCCGGTCCGCCCACGCCGCCAGCTGCGCGTCGTGGGTCACGATCACCCCGGCCACGCCGCGCTGGCACGCCCCGCGCAGCAGGCGCATGACGGTCTCGCCGCTCACCGAGTCGAGCGCGCCGGTGGGCTCGTCGGCCAGCAGCAGCCGGCGCTCGCCCACCACGGCCCGGGCGATCGCGACGCGCTGGCGCTCGCCACCCGACAGCTCGTCGGGATAGCGCCCGGCCCGCTCGGCCATGCCCAGCTCGTCGAGCGCCGCCAGCCCGGTCGCGCGAGCGGCCCGGGCGCCGGTGCCGTCGAGCTCGAGGGGCAGTGCGACGTTCTCGGCAGCGGTCAGCCCGGCCAGCAGGTTGAAGTCCTGGAAGACGTAGCCGATGGAGCGGCGCCGCAGCCCGGCGCGGGCGTTGCGGGACAGCCCGGCCACCGCGACACCGTCGATCGTGACGGTCCCGGACGACGCCTCCTCGAGGGTGCCGGCGATCGTGAGCAGCGTGCTCTTGCCCGAACCGCTGGGGCCCATCACCGCCACCAGCTCGCCGCCGCCGACCACGAGGTCGATGTCGTCGAGCGCCCGCACCGTGGTCGCGCCCTCGCCGTAGACCTTGGTCACGTCGTGCAGCTCGAGGGTCGAGGCGGCGCCGGTCACCGGTGCTCCTCGACACGGACCTCGTGGCGGTCCCCGTCGTCGAGCCCGTGCGCCGGCGGAACCCGGGTGGTCACCGGCATCGGGAAACGCAGCAGGCGGGCGTCGGCCGCGTCGAGCCAGCGGACGATGGCCTCCAGCCGGAAGAGCTCGGCGTCGGCCACCAGCGCGAGCGCCACGTCGTCCTCGGGCACATCGGCCTTCAGGTGGGTGTAGCGCTGCATGGCCTCGACCAGCCGCCGCCGGTGGACCTGCACGACCTCGTGCACGTCGACGCCCGGCACGATCAACGCCACCAGCACCTTGATCACCAGCTCGTCGCGGGGCGGCGTGCCCTCCTCGGCCGGAGTGCGCAGCCAGCCGTCCAGCTCGCGCTCGCCGTCTGCGGTGATCCGGAAGCCCTTCTGTGGGCCCTCCTCGGTGCCGTCGGACTCGACGAGCCCGTCGCGCTCGAGTCGCTGCAGGGTCGTGTACACCTGCCCGACGTTCAGGGGCCAGACCTCGCCGGTGCGGGCCTCGAACTCCTGCCGCAGGCGCAGCCCGTACTTCGGCCCCTCGCTGAGCAACGCCAGCAACGCGTGCCGCACGCTCATCGGCCCACCTCTTCCTCGCAGCCCAACGCCATCATACCGGGTAGTATACGCAGTATAATCACCAGCGCAAGACCCCGCCGTCGTCGAGACGACCTCGCCGAGGCGATGCCGTCGCTCAGGACGCCCTCTCCGACCGCGCCCGGCCGGGATGCACCCGATCAGAACCGCGGGACGTGGGGCTCCGGGTCGTCAGCGGGCATGTCGGCGACGACCTCGCGGGCGAAGCGCTGAAGCTGGCGCCTGCCACCGGCCAGGTTGACCAGGATGTAGTCGACGCCGGCGGCGCGGAGTGTCGCGAGTCCCTCGCAGATCTCGTCCGGAGTCCCGAAGAGGGCGTGCTCCTCGGTGTCGGCGTAGCCGAGAACGTGCGAACCGCTCGCGGCCTGAGGCGAGCGTGACGCGTCGATCGTGCGCCGGGTCAGAGCCGCCTGCCGGGCGAGGGCATCTTCCGCTTCGGCGCGGCTGTGCGCGACATAGACCTGCCGGGCCACCGCCACCTGACCGTCGCCGAACCACCCGATGCGCTCGGCGATCTGCTCGACCGAGGCGTACTGGTCGAGGATCAGGTTGTGCCGCCACCCCGCGGCTCGGCGAACCGAGGTTTCGCTGGCGGCAGCGATCCAGATCGGCGGGCGGGGAGACTGGATCGGTGGTGGCTCGACGATGATGTCGTCGAAGTCCCAGTGATGGCCGTGGTGCGAGAAGCGCTCGCGGGTCGTCCATGCCCGGAGGAGTACCTCCAGCGCTTCTTCGAACCGGGCATCGGCTTCTCGTTGGTCCACGTTGAAGCCCAGGAACTCCGAGTACCGGTAGCCCTTGCCGACGCCCATGTCGACGCGGCCACCGGAGATGACATCCAAGGTCGCCGCCTGCTCCGCGAGCAGGACGGGGTTGTGCCAGGGCAACACCATCACGCCCGTGCCCAAGCGCAGCGACGAGGTCCGCGTGGCGACGCACGTCTGCAGCATCAACGTCGCGGCGACCTGGTTCCAGCCGCTGAAGTGATGCTCCACGAGAAACGTGGCGACGAACCCCAGGGCCTCGGCCTCGACGTTGAGCTCCACGTAGTCGGTGATCGCCTGCGCGGTGTCGACGTTCGCCGTGCACAGCAGCCCGAATCGCATCCCGTCTGTCCCCCAGCTGGCCGAGGCGTCGCGGACCCGCCCGAACTCCGTCACCGCTCGCCAGGACCTGCATGTGGCATCGGCCGAGTCTGGCGACCCGAGATCGGCTGAGCTACCGATTTCATCCGCCGTGCCGGTTCCGGCCGGGCAGGACGAAGGCGGCCCCCACCAACGCCGCCCTCGACACGACACCGTCTTCGGGCCGGGACTGTTCGTAGTCATCGACGACGACGACCCCTGACCGGCGGACGGATGGCCGGGGGGTTGCGCAACGCCGGTCGAGTACCGAGCGTTCGTTTGGGTGTCGTCGCCGGAGGCCAGGCACTCGCAGAGCATCTCGGTCCGCCCGGACGTCGGCGTCGTGGTGTTCGACTCCCGGGTGCCGATCAATGGTGGCCAAGCGGTGTACCTGTCGGCCGTGGCCGAACTCGTCCCTGCCGTCGATCTGTACCGATGCCTGGAGGTGTTCTCGCGATCGTGCCAGGCCCGGGGCGGTTCTGCTTGGTCCGCGACGACGTCGGACCGGATGCGCGCCTCCGCCTCTACCGCGCCACCGCAGCAGAGCACTGGGTCCTCGACCGCCACGACCGGCGGATCCCGGTGACCCTGAGCCTCGAGCCCGCGTGAACGAGACACCTCGGCCATCGCTGCGTTGCGTGCGGTCAGGCGTCGACCCAGTGCCGGACGGATCCGAGGTGCCCAACGCTCGGGTCGCGCAGCGTGGGTAGCGTCGGCTCTCGTGTTCACCATCGACGTGGCTCCCGCCAACCACGGGTACGGCACCGCGTCGAGCTGACGGACATCGGCTCCGCTTGCCGCGGACCATCTCATCGCCAGCCTGCGCCAGTTCCTTGACGCCGGGGATTCCGTGTATCGGGGGCGTATCGAAAATCGCATACGCCACCGCAACAGGCTTCCGTCCTCAGTGGCGGCATGGACCACAGCGCATCACTGTCAGCGCCGGCCCGTCGTACGCGCACGATCGTGCTCGTCAGTCTGGCGATCCTCGGGCTAGCGATCGCGGTGCTCGTCGTGCAGCGGTCGCTCGTCGCGCCCGCTCCGTCGAGGTCGGCCGCCGGAGTTGGCCAGTCGACCGGTGCGCCGACCGCGCCGGACGAGCCGGACGGTGTCGTTCCCGACGGGGTGGTGGACGAGGCTGACGGTTTCGTTCCCGACGGGGTGGCGGTCTCGGTATTCGACGAGGAAACGCCGGCGGTGGGCAGGCTCGACCCCGATCTCCTCGATGCCTTGCGTCGGACGGCGACGGACGCAGAAGCCGACGGCGTCGGGCTTCGGGTCAACAGTGGTTGGCGGTCGCCCGAGTATCAGTGGCAGTTGTTGCAGGACGCTGTCGCCGAGTATGGCTCGCAGGAAGAAGCCGCGCGGTGGGTGGCCACTGCGGAGACATCTCCCCATGTGTCGGGTGACGCCGTTGACATCGGCCCGGTCGATGCCGCGGCTTGGCTGTCCGAGCACGGTGCCACCCATGGGCTGTGTCAGATCTACAGCAATGAGCCCTGGCACTACGAACTGCGTCCCGATGATGTCGACGACGGTTGCCCGCCGATGTATGCGGATCCGACTGAGGACCCGAGGATGCAGCGGTGATCATGGCCGTGGGGAAAGCCGACGGTTACGGCCCCGGCGCCGTCACGGTCGCCAGCGCTGCCGTGGCCGCCGGTGCCGGGTGGCTCGGGGCGACGAGTGTCGCGGAGCCTTCTGCGTTGCTCACCGTGCCGGGGGGCGTGTCCGCTTTTTGGATATGTCGGCGATATGCCGTGCTGCTTAGCCTTGAGGTGTGCGCGTGCTGGTCGTCGAGGACGAGCCCTTCCTGGCCGAAGCCGTCCGTGACGGTCTCCGGCTGGAGGCGATCGCCGCCGACATCGCGGGCGACGGCAACACCGCGCTGGAACTGCTCAGCATCAACTCCTACGACCTCGCGGTCCTCGACCGCGACATCCCCGGCCCCTCCGGCGACGAGATCGCCCGACGAATCGTCGCCTCCGGCAGCGGCCTCCCGATCCTCATGCTCACCGCGGCCGACCGGATCGACGACAAGGCTTCCGGGTTCGAGCTCGGCGCCGACGACTACCTCACCAAACCGTTCGAGCTTCGAGAGCTCGTCATGCGGCTGCGGGCGCTCGACCGCAGACGCGCGCACGCCCGACCCCCGGTAAGCGAGATCGCGGGCCTCCGGCTGGACCCCTTCCGCCGGGAGGTGTTCCGCGACGGACGCTACGTGGCGCTCACCCGGAAGCAGTTCGCCGTGCTCGAGGTCCTGGTCGCCGCCGAAGGCGGTGTCGTCAGCGCCGAAGAGCTACTGGAGCGGGCCTGGGACGAGAACGCCGACCCCTTCACCAACGCCGTCCGCATCACCGTCTCTGCCCTGCGCAGCCGACTCGGCGAACCATGGCTCATCGCCACGGTGCCCGGCGTCGGCTACCGCATCGACACCGGCATCGGCCCCGCCCACGCTGGCAGCACGCATGACTAGGCGCCCGGGGCTCAGCGCGCGACTGAAGCTCACCATCAGCTACGCGGGATTCATCCTCGTCGCGGGCGCTCTCCTGCTGGCGGTGGTGTGGGTGTTCCTGCTGCGCTACGTACCCGACCACGACGTCGTGTTCGGGCCTGGCGGGTTGATCCCCAACCGCCGAGACCTCCTGCGCGCCTTCGCCCCGAAGGCAGCCGCAGTGCTGGCCTTCCTTCTCGTGTTCGGCCTCCTGGGAGGATGGATCCTCGCCGGCCGGATGCTCGCACCACTCACACGGATCGCAGACGCGGCACGGATGGCCGCGAACGGATCGCTGTCCCACCGGATCCGCATGGAAGGCCCCACAGACGAGTTCCGCGAGTTCGCCGACGTGTTCGACACCATGCTCGAACAACTCGAATCCCACGTCACCGAACAGCAGCGATTCGCGGCGAACGCCTCCCACGAGCTGCGCACCCCGCTGGCGATCTCGCAGACACTCCTCGACGTCGCCCGCAACGACCCCACGCGCGACCAGGGCGTGCTCATCGAACGCCTCCAGACTGTCAACGCGCGGGCGATCGACCTCACCGAGGCCCTCCTGCTGCTCAGCCGCAGCGACCGCAGGACCTTCACCCGCGAGCCCGTCGACCTCTCCCTCATCGCCGAAGAAGCGACCGAAACGCTGCTTCCCCTCGCCGAACAGCGCAGGATCACGCTCGACGTCGCCGGCGAGGCGACACGGACCGTCGGTTCCGCGGCGCTGTTACTGCGGATGGTGACGAACCTCGTCCAGAACGCCATCGTCCACAACCTGCCCGCCGGCGGCACTGTGACGGTCCACACCGGATCGCAGCACGACGCGAGCGTGCTGCGGGTCGAGAACACGGGCCGTCCGCTCCCCGCGGATCTGGTGCCGACCCTCACCGAGCCCTTCCAGCGCGGAACAGAACGCATACGCACCGACGAGCACGCCGGCGTCGGCCTCGGGCTGGCCATCGTGCACAGCATCGTCCAGGCGCACGACGGGACCCTCGACCTCACACCCCGCCCCGCCGGCGGTCTCCTCGTCACGATTCGACTTCCCGGCCCGCGGCAGGCATCGTCCCCGAACGGGGCCCGCTAGATCCCTCGATCGACGGCTCCACGCGCCCGCAGGCGAGCCGACCGCCGATTCGGGCAGGGTCAGACGTCGTGCAGGCGCCTCAGCCATGCGTGCCACCCGGCGGCGAGCGGGGCCGCCCGGTCGACGGCGCCGGCGACGAGCCGTGCCGCGGTCTCGTCGGGCGACAAGGTGGACGTGTCGAACCACCAACCGGCATCGCCGAACTCGCGCTGCATGTCGGCTTCGAGCCGTTCGTAGCCATCGAAGTCGAAGCGATCCTCGGCGTGCCGCGTCGCGTTCCGGTGCTTGCACACGTCGACTCCGGGCGCGAGGACGACGAGCCTGACCGGTCGCGGTGACAGCAGGGCCAGGAAGAAGTCCAGCTCCGGGCGATCGGCCAGCACCGTGTCCATCAGCACCGCGAAACCGGCGTCGACGAAGTTGCTGGCGAGCGCGCACATGTTGCGGTTGCACAGCTCATCCTGTCGAAGCGCCTCATCGGACGGCTTGCCCATCCATCCGGTGTAGCCACTCTTGATCATCTGGTTCATGTCGTCGCCCCGGACCTGAGCCGCCTTCGGCAACAGGCGCGCCGCAAGGTCGGTCACTGTCGACTTCCCCGCGCCGGGCATCCCGGTGACGATCACACAGCCGCTCAACTCGGAGCCCATGTCCACGGATGCTCCCAACGCACCATCGCGCCGGCAACCAGATAACCGCCTCCAGCCGACGAGCCGATCGTTGTGCGCAGGTCGGTCCTTCTGGGCCGGCCGTCGACGACGTGGCCACGCTGGCGAGTAGCTCGTCCGCCTGGTAGACACGGCCCCCGCCGAGGCCGGGGCGCGGCAAACGCGTGGACCGAATGGGATGGGGCGATGAGGCCGTTACGACTGGGGTTGGGCGCGCTGACGATCGCGCTCATGGGAGTGTGCGTGACGCCTGCGGTGAGTTCGGGTGCTCAGACGACGCTGCAAGCCAAGGTCTCCCCCACGCAGGTCGAGCCCGACGGCGCACCGCTACTCGAGTCGGTCGACGTCTGCCTGCGAGGTGCGAGCGCCCCACAGATCAACGTTGTGGTGACGGCACCTGGCGGCGAGGTGGTGATCAACCAGTGGCACTGGGTGGGCACGACGGAGCCCGGTGTGATCGTCAACAGCGACGGGAGCTGGTCGGTCGAGCTGCAACTGCGCGATGACGACGGGCAGCCCACCGGAGACCCCTTTCCCTCGCTGGGCACGTACACCGTTCATGTGGATTGCGTAACCACCTACACGCCGCAGGTGAGAATCCCGTACAACGAACTGAGTTTCGAGGTTGTCGAGAGCACGACGACAACCGCGACCACCGAGGCAACGCCACCCAACACCTCTGATGCGACGACAACACGCCAGGCCCGTCCTGCGGTCCCAGTTCAAGGGCAACCGGACTTCACCGGCTAGCGCAACGCTGATCGTGCGTGGCGAAGCTGCCCGCCTCCGGACGACGCCGGTCAGGACGGGTGGTTGTCGCCGTCGCGGGCAGACAGGGCTCCAGTCCAGGTGTACCGCCCGAGTTTGACTCCCGCGTAGCATCGCCGCCGTGACGATCGCCGAGGCGGTGGGTCGGGCCGTCGCGGCGCTGGGGTGCCGCCAGGTCTTCGGGGTGGTGGGCAGCGGCAACTTCGTCGTGACCCGGGTCCTGGTGGACAGCGGCGCCGGGTTCGTCGCCGCCCGGCACGAGACCGCGGCGGTCACGATGGCCGACGCCTGGGCCCGGGTGACCGGCGAGGTGGGGGTGGCCACCGTGCACCAGGGGCCGGGCTTCACCAACGCCCTGACCGGGCTGGCCGAGGCGGCCAAGAGCCGGACGCCGCTGGTCATGCTGGCGGGCGACACGTCGGCGGCCGCGGTCCGCTCGAACTTCCGGGTGGACCAGGCGGCGATGGCCGCCGCGGTCGGCGCCGTGCCCGATCGGGTCCACACGCCGGCCACCGCCCTGGCCGACGTGACCCGGGCGTTCCGGCGTGCCGCCCTGGAGCGGCGCACGGTGGCGCTCATGCTGCCGCTCGACGTCCAGGCCGCGGCCGCTGGCGCGGTGGCCCCGCGTCCGGCCGTGGCGGCGCCGCTGACCCGCACGCGGCCGGCCCCCGAGGCGGTGGCGGCCGCCGCCGACCTGCTGGCGGACGCCCGGCGCCCGGCGATCGTGGCGGGCCGGGGTGCGGTCCTCGCCGGCGCCCGCCGGCCGCTGGAGGACCTGGCGGACCTGACCGGGGCCCTGCTCGCCACCTCGGCACTGGGCAACGGCCTGTTCGCGGGCAACCCCTACGCGCTCGGGATCTCGGGCGGGTTCGCCAGCCCGATCGCCGCCGAGCTGCTGCGGGAGGCCGACCTCGTGCTGGCGGCCGGCGCCTCGCTCAACATGTGGACCACCCGCCACGGCGGCCTGATCGGGCCGTCCGCCCGGGTCGTCCAGATCGACTGCGAGGTGGACGCCATCGGCGCCCACCGCCCGGTGGACCTGGGGATCGTGGGCGACGTCGCCGAGACGGCGACCGAGCTCGTTGCGGTGCTGCGGGCCCGGGGGCACCCCGGGACCGGGTACCGCTCGCCCGAGATCGCGGCCCGGATCGCCGCCGGCGCCTGGCGCCACCAGCCCTACGAGGATGCCGGCTCCGGCGACCGCATCGATCCCCGCACGCTGTCGATCGAGCTCGACCGGATCCTGCCGCCGGAGCGCCTGCTGGCGATCGACTCCGGCCACTTCATGGGCTGGCCGGCGATGTACATCGACGTGCCCGACCCCCAGGGCTTCGTGTTCACGCAGGCGTTCCAGTCGATCGGCCTGGGCCTCGCCGGCGCCATCGGCGCCGCCGTCGCCCGGCCCGACCGGCTCACCGTCGCCGCGCTGGGCGACGGGGGCGCGCTCATGGCCGCCGGCGAGATCGAGACCGTCGGCCGGCTGGGACTGCCGATGCTGGTCGTCGTCTACAACGACGCGGCCTACGGCGCCGAGGTCCACCACTTCGGTCCGCTCGGCGAACCGCTCGACATCGTCACCTTCCCCGACACCGACATCGCCGCCCTGGGCCGGGCCGCCGGCACCGAGGGGGTCACGGTCCGGCGGGTCGAGGACCTGGCCGCGGTCGAGCGCTGGATCAGCGACCGGCGGCGGCCGCTGGTCGTCGACGCCAAGGTCGAGCCGACGGTCGTGGCCGAGTGGCTGTCCGAGGCCTTCCGGGCCCACTGACCGAACCCCTACCACCGAGGAGCGTCCCGATGAGTGTCCTGCACGACCTGCTCACGGCCATCGGATCCGGCCGCGTCGACGTGATCGACCTGACCGCGCCGCTGTCCGAGGCCACACCGATCATCCAGCTGCCCGAGCCGTTCGCCAACACGCCGGGGTTCTCGCTCCAGGAGATCAGCCGCTACGACGACCGCGGGCCGGCCTGGTACTGGAACGCCTTCTCGTCAGGCGAGCACGTGGGCACCCACTTCGACGCCCCGGTCCACTGGATCACGGGACAGGACGGCCTGGACGTCTCGCAGGTCCCGCCGGCCCAGCTGGTGGCGGCGGCCGCCGTCATCGACAAGTCGGCCGAGTGCGCCGCCCAACCCGACTACCTGCTGGAGGTCGACGACGTACGCGCCTGGGAGGCCGACAACGGGCCGCTGCCCGACGGCGGCTGGCTGCTGTACCGCACGGGCTGGGACGAGCGGGCATCCGACCAGCAGCGGTTCCTCAATGCCGACGACACCGGTCCCCACACCCCCGGCCTGTCGGTCGAGTGCGCCCGCTGGCTCGCCGAGGAGTCGAGCATCCTGGGCATCGGCGTCGAGACCGTCGGCACCGACGCCGGCCGGGCCCACTCGTTCGACCCCCCGTTCCCCTGCCATGCGTTCTTCCTCGGCAACGGCAAGTACGGGCTGACCCAGCTCGCCAACCTCGCGCAGCTCCCGGCCACGGGCGCGGTCGTCATCGCCGCGCCCCTCCCGATCGAGCACGGCTCCGGCAGCCCGACCCGGGTCCTGGCGCTCGTCGACCGCAGCTGACCTGCGGCAGTCGGCCTCGCCCTTCCCGGGCACTCCAGCTGCGCCTCGGTCGCGCGACCGCGAGACTACCGGCCATCGGAGGTCTCCGTTCGTGCCTGCCCTGCCCCTCACCGGTCGCGCCGCCCTCGTCACCGGCGCCAACCACGGGATCGGCGCTGCCGTCGCGGCCCGGCTCGCCCAACTCGGCGCCGACGTCGGTGTCGCCTACCTCCGCCTCGACCACGCGGAGGCCGACGCCGGCCGGCCTGCCGCGTACGCGGCCCAGCGGGCACAGGCCGCCGGCGCCACGGCCGCGGTCGTGCGCGCCGCCGGCAGGCGCTGCCATGCCGCGGAGGCGGACCTCGCCGACCCGGGCACCGCGGCGCGCCTGTTCGACGACGTCGAAGCGGCGCTCGGTCCGGTGTCGATCCTGGTCCACAACGCCAGCGGCTGGCGCAAGGACACGTTCCGGCCCGACGTCGCCGATCCGTTCGGCCGCACCACCGAGCCGGTGAGCGCCACGACGTTCGACGCCCAGTTCGCCGTGGACGCCCGGGCCGGCGCCCAGCTCATCGCCGCGTTGGCCGACCGGCTCCGCGCCCGCCCGCAGCACTGGGGCCGGATCGTCACGCTGACCTCGGGCGGGCCGATGGGGTTCCCGGGCGAGGTGTCGTACGGGGCGGCGAAGGCGGCGTTGGAGAACTACACGATGGCGGCGTCGATCGAGCTTGCGGACCTCGGCGTGACCGCCAACGCGGTGTACCCGCCGGTCACCGACACCGGCTGGGTCACCGGCGACGTCCGCCGGTTCGTCGAGACCAGCCCGGACCACGTCCACGTCGCCCAACCCGCCGACGTCGCCGAGGTCGTCGGCTGGCTCTGCACCGACGAGGCCCGGCTCGTGACCGGCAACGTCCTCCGCCTGCGCTGACGCCCGCGGGCCGGACCGGCATCCGACCCGCGCCGTCAGCGACGGAGCCCGGTGACGGCGAAGGCCTCGACGCCCTGGACGTGGCCGCCCGTCGACACGACCACGGTCAGCGCCGCGTCGGTGGCCCCGGCGTAGGACACCGTCGCCGACCACGGCGCCTGCTCGCCGCCCGCCGGCAGGCAGCAGGACTCGCCCAGTGGCGACTCCGACGACAGCTGGCGCACCTGGACCCGCAGGCTCTCGTCCACGCCGGTGACGTGCCCGCCGACGGTGAGGGGCGAGGTGGCCGTCGAGCCGTAGCGCGGCGTCTCCAGCGTGAGCGTCGTGTCCCGGGTGCCCACCACCTCCCAGGGGGCGTCGGTCGCCGGGCCGAACCGCAGCAGGTGGACCACCGCGGCGGTGGCCGGCTCCCCGCTCGGCGCCGTGTATCCGACGCCGACCCACGCCTCGGCGGCCCGGATGTCCCGGGACGTGACCCGACCGATCTCGTCGAAGCCCAGCCAAGCGGTGAAGGCCAGCGCCGTGGCCTCGGCGTCGGCATGCCAGGGCTGCGAGCCACCGCCGGCGTTCCGCCACGCCTCGGCCTCGGCCGCACTGGCGAACGGGAACAGCGGCTGGTGGCGGAACGAATAGGCCCCGCTCGTGCCCTCCGTACGGGCGCCGAAGCGGACGGCCCGAGCGGAGAAGTTCGGCACCGTCCCGTCGGCAGCCGCCTCGTCACGGGCCAGCACGATGCCGACGCCGGGCCCGGGCTCGGCGAAGGTCAGGTCCACCGTGAACGGCTCGAGCTCCGCCCCGGGCCCCGCGATGGTGGCAGCCTCGGCCAAGCTGGCGGCCGCGGCCGAGCGGGTCCGCACCGAGGCGACGATCGTGCCCTCGTAGCCGTGGCCCCGGCCGCCGACCGACAGCGGCGATGACACGGGCTGCAGGCGCTCGGGCGTGTCGATGACGACATCGGCCGATGCCGCCTCGACGACGAACCAGTGCGCTCCGTCGAGCCGCCCGACCGTGACCACGCTGGCCCCGGCGTCGAGCGTGGCGCCGTCCTCGCGGCGGCGAAGCACGTCCACCTCGCCGCGGTCCGGCCCGTCGGGGCGGAAGGCGGACAGGGGCGGGTCGTCCACCCCCACCACCTGCTGGGCGAACGCCCGCACGGCCGCCACGGGGTCGTCGAAGAGCGTGCCGGTCGGATCCGGCCAGAGGGCGTCGCCCCCGGCCGTCGACTCCCCGGCGGGCGGCGGCGGCGTGGACGGCGTCGTGGACGGCGAGTTCGGCGGCTCGGCCGTCGTCTCGGGACTGTCGGCGGGGTCGGTCTCGATGTTCACCCGGCCGCCGCCGTCCCCGGTGAGGAGGGGTACGGCCACGGCGACCGCCACGACGGCCAGGGTCGCGCCCACCGCCAGGGCCGCCCGCCGCCGCCGGCGCACGCGGGCCACACGGGCACGGATCGGCCCCGCGCCGGCGTCGTCGGCGGGGTGGACGTGGGCCGCCTCGGCCTCGAGCGCGGCGTGGAGGCGGTCCTCCAGGGTGGAGCGGGACCCGGTCATCGTTCGTCCTCTCCCAGCAGTTCGGCGAGCGCGGCCAGCCCCCGGTGGAGGTGGGTCTTCACCGATCCGGCGGACACGCCCATGGCGGCAGCCATCTCGGCCTCGGAGAGGTCGAGGTAGTAGCGGAGGACGAGGGCCTCGCGCTGGCGGCCGGACACCGACCGCAACGCCGCCACGACCCGGTCGTGCTCGGCGCTGGCCAGCGCCTCGGACTCGGGACTGGCCGGTGTCACCAGCACGGTGCGGCGGGCCTCGTGGCGGTCGCTGACCCGCATGCGGCGCAGTTGCGAGCGGCAGCCGTTCAGCACCGCGTTGCGCAGGTAGGCGCCCGGGCGCTCGATCCGCCGCCTCCCGCCCCAGCGCACGTACAGCCGCACGAAGGCGTCCTGCACGACCTGCTCCGCCAATCCCGCGTCCCCGAGCACCAGGGCGGCAAGCCGGACCAGGGAGGCGTACTCCTCCTGGTGCACCGACTCCAGCCCCGGGCCGCTCGGCGGCCGCTCCGTGTCCGTCATCACACCCTATCGACGCCCAGCTCACCCGTCCGGTTGACGCGCCGGACGCAGATCTCGCGGGCCGACCCGGCGCAGAGCGGCCCGGCCATCCCTCACGAGTCGGGCAGCCAGCTCCCGTGGAACCCGAACGGCACCCGCACCGGCAGGTGGACGGTCGCCACCGGCTCGCCCGCGAAGTCCTGCGCGTCGAGCACCACGACGTCGCTGCGGTCCTCCGCCGTGTCGTAGACGTAGGCGAGCACCCAGCCGTCGTCCTCGGCGGCGCCCTCCGACCGGGGCACGAACACCGGCTCGAGCCCCATGCGCCCCGGGCCGTGCTCGTGGACCTCGCGGGTGCCCCGGGCGAGGTCGTGCTTGATGGCGGGGCCGTGCTCGATGCCCTCCCCGAACGCTGTCGCGTAGCCGTAGCGGTGGGCCCGGCCCGTCACGCGCTCGTCGATGCGCGGGAACTCCTGGCCGGTGTCGTCCAGCGTCGTGGTGGCGAGGGTGCCCCGGGCCAGGTCGAGCGTCCAGCGCTCCAGGCAGGGCAGCCCCTCGTACGGGCCGTTGTAGAGCGTGGCGAACATCTTGGGATGGCGCACGAGGTCGATCACGACCGTGCTCCCGCCGTCGCCGTCGTAGGCGTTGAGGGTGTGGAACACGAAACACGACGGCGCCTCGAACCACCGCACCTCCGCTGCCGGCCCGGCCAGGGGGAGCAGACCGACCCGGGGCGGGTGCTCGGGGTTCCACCGGTAGGGCAGCGATGCGCCGCCGGCCGCGGCCTCCATGTTGAACGTGACCGGCAGGTCGAACAGCACGATGAAGCGCTCGGTGATGGCGCAGTCGTGGACCATCGGGGCGTCGGGCACCGGCACCCGCTCCTCCCGACGCACCCGGGCGTCCGGCCCGACCACGACGTGGCGGATGTGGTCCCACGACCAGTGGTAGGTCACGCCGTGCAGGTCGCCGCTCGCCGGGTCGCGGTGGGTGTGGGCGGTGAACGACCCGTCCAGCGTCGCGCCGAAGTCGCAGCGGCCCACCGTCTCCAGCTCGTCGGTCAGCTCGACCGGGGAGTTGCCCGCCTCGACCAGCGCGAACGTCCGGCGGTCGACGCCGATCACGTGGGTGTTGACCACCTCGCCGCCCCCGACCCAGCGGTTGCGGTACCAGGTGGCGCGGCCGCCCTCGAGCCGCACGCCGTGGACCATGCCGTCGCCGGTGAACCAGTGGTACGTGGCGGGGTCGGGGGCGGCCTTGGGGTTGGGGCCGATGCGCACGAGGCGCCCGGTCAGCTCCTCGGGCAGGCGCCCGGACACGGGCAGCTCGCCGGTCGTGACCTCCTCGGTCACGGGAGCGAAGTTGCCGTCGAGGAACGAGATGGTGGTGGTCATCGGGGGTCTCCTTGGGATCCGAGGACGAGGACGGAGGACAGGGCGGTCAACCGGTCGAGGGGGTCCGGGCCGACGACGGCCCCGAGCCCGCCGTGGAGGGCGAGCGTGGCGAGCCCGTGGACGTTGGCCCACAACACCGCCGCGAGGTCCCGGGCCGGCACGCCCGGCTGCCAGCCGTCGGCCTGGGCGCCCTCGACCAGGTCGACCAGCTGCTGGAACGCCCGGAACCCGGCGGCCTGGTAGTCCGGGTCGGTGACGTCGACCCGTTCCGGCCGGAACGTCACCGAGAACACGCCGGGGTCGGCGAGGGCGAAGCGGATGTACGCCCGGCCGGCGACGCCGAGACGGCGCCGCGCCCCGGGCGGCGGGGCGCCGGCATCGGCGGCGGCCTTCTCGGCCGCGGCCAGGTCGGCGTCCACGGTGTCGACCAGCCGGTCGAACCCCTCGGTGGCCAGCGCCGCCAGCAGCGACGCCAGGGTGGGGAAGTGGCGCAGCGGCGCCCCGTGGGACACGCCGGCGCGGCGGGCGATGGCCCGCAGGGACAGGCCCTCCAGCCCCTCGTCGGCCAGCACGTCACGGGCGGCCTGGAGCAGCCGGTCCCGGGGGCGGGCCTCGCTCATCCGGCGACCAGCAGGCCGATGCCGAGGACGGCCAGGCCGATGGCGAGGACGGCGGCACCGGCGGGTATCAGCACGACGAGACGGTTGGGCTCGGTGGCGCCGGGCCGGGCGACGGACAGGAAGAAGCCGCCGGGCAGCAGCAGGGCGGCGATCGGGATGAACGCCCGGGCCACCCACTCGGCGAGACCGGTGAGCGTGGTGGCGTCGACCAGCACCTGGGCGATCAGGCCGAGGATCAGGTAGACGCCGGCGTGGGCGTGGCCCGCCCGGAAGAACGACTGCTGGATGGGCGTCGCCGGCTGGCGGCCCGTCACGATGCGGAACATGAGGGCGCCACCGGAC
>DASSUD010000282.1:0-9737 GCA_035707385.1 Acidimicrobiales bacterium | reverse complement strand
GGCTCGTCGGCCGGTCCGGCGGCCCGGTCCTCGCCGGTGGCCGGGTCCCCGGGCTCCGAGCGGCCGCCGTCGTCGTCGCGCCGGTGGCCGGACGCCCCAGGGAGGTGATCGTCACCGGCCACGGCCGTACGGTACGCCGTGCGGCGGCCTGCCGGGAGCGCGACCGGTACGGTACGCGCGTGGCCGTCGACGAACGGGAACCGGTGCGCCTGCCCGTGCGCATCTCGAGCCGCTCGGCGGTCGTCGGCGTGACGATCGCGGTCGTGGCGATCCTGGCCCAGCGGGTGTTCGTGGCGGCGCATCGACCGCTGTCGTGGGCGGCGGCGTCGGCGGTGGTGGCCATCCTGATCGACCCCATCGTCGACGTGCTCGACAGGAAGCTGCCCCGCATCGCCTCGGTGCTGATCGCCCTGCTGGTGGTGACGGCGGGCACCTGGGGTGCGATCTACGTGGCGGCGGACGACCTGAACACCGGCGTCGACCGTCTCGGCGAGGCGGCGCAGGACGCGGCGGCCGAGCTGGAGGAGCGGGACGACAGCATCGGCCAGGCCGCCCGCGACGTCGAGCTGACACGGCGGGTCGACAGCTTCGTCGAGGCGCTCGACGAGCGGGTGACCGGTGGTGAGGACGTGCTGGCCTCGACCGCCGGCACGGCGCCGACGTACTTCCTGGCCGGCATCCTCACCTTGTTCCTCATGTCCTACGGGCCCCGGGTGGCCCGCTCGGCCGTGGAGCAGCTCCCCGACCCTGCCCAGCAGGAGGAGGTGACCCAGCTCGTCACCACCGCCATCCAGCGGGCCCGCCGGGCCATCTGGCTGACGCTGAGCGAGGCCGTGATCGTCGGCCTGGCCGTGGCGGGCGCCGCCCGCCTCCTCGACGTGCCGGCTCCGGCGGCTCTGGGGCTGGCGGCCGGCGTCATGGCGATCCTGCCCCATGTGGGGATGGTGCTGGGCACGATCCCGCTGGTCCTCCTGGTGCTGGCGCTGCGGTCGGACTCCCTGGCGCTGGCGGTGGTGGTCGTCGTGGTGGTGTGCCAGCTGTTCGACTCGTACTGGGTGCGGCCCCGGATGGCCGTCTACAGCGTGCACGTGGGCCTGCTCGTGCCCTGGGTGGTGGCCCTGGTGGGCTACGCCGCGTACGGCGTGGGCGGGGCCGCCTACGGGCTGGCCTTCGCCGTGTTCCTGCTGGCCATGCTGGACCAACTCCAGCACCGGACCTACAGCGGCAGCTTCTTCGCCCCGCCGCCCGTGCATCCCGCACCCGTGGCGGAGCGGCTGCCAGGCTAGGCCGGTGCCGAGCGACGGCGAGGCCGCCCCCGAGCCCGACTACCGGTTCACCCTCGCCAACGAGCGCACGTTCCTGGCCTGGATCCGCACCTCGCTGGCGCTGCTGGCCGGCGGGGTCGCGCTCCACTCCCTCGGGGGGTCGTTCTCGTCGGCGGGGGTCCGCACCGCGCTGGCCATCGTGGCGGTGGCGCTGAGCCTGGTGCTGACCGCCACGAGCTACCTGCGCTGGCGCGGGGTCCAGGAGGCCATGCGCGCCGGGCGCCCCCTCCCCCACCCCTACACCGTGCCGCTGCTGGCCACCGGGGTCGTCGTGGTGGCGGTTGCCGTGGCGGTCGTGCTGGTGGCGGGATGAGCGTCCCCGGGGGCGCCGCGGGCCTGCAGGTCGAGCGGACGGCGCTGGCGTGGGTCCGCACCGCGCTGGCGGGTGCCGCGCTGGCCACGGTGGCGACCCGGGTGGGCGACGACCGGGTGTCCGCGCGCCTGGCGGTCGCGCTCGGTGCCCTGGTGGCGGTCCCCGGCATCGCCGCGTGTGTGGTGCGGCTGGCCACCCTCGGGCGCTCGACCGCGCCGGCGAGCCTGCGCCGCCGCGCGGTGGCGCTCCTGGCGACGTCCGTGGCCCTCGCCGACGTGGTGGCCCTCGCGCTCCTCCTCCGCTGACCGCGGTCACTAGCCTGGCGGCATGTGCGCGGCGTGCTTCGCCCAGGGGGCCGTCTACGCGGGCGGGGCGCTGGCGGCCCTGCAGGTCATGGCGGCCCGGGCCCGGCACCGCACGGGCGCCGACGCCGGGGGCTCCCAGGCCGCGGACCCCGAGACCGTTCGCGATCCCGAATCGAAGGTTTACCCGCGTCCCAGCGGGTAGGCGAGCGGTGATGCTCGTCACGCTGCGCTCCGTGCCCGTTGTCGTGCCGCGGGCGACGCCCATCCCCCCGCCCGATCCGGGGCCGGAGCGCCCGCTCCCCGATCCGCCGGTGCCCACGCCGCCGCCGGCGCCCGCCCCGGACCCGCCGGTGCCACCGGGCCCCGCGCCGGCGCCCCCACCGCTGGCGGCCGCCGCCCCGTGACCGCCTCCTCGCTGCCCGAGGACGCCGGCCTCGGTGCGATCCTCGACGACTTCCACGCCGCCGGGTTCACGACCGACCTGTCCGCCACGGACACCGGCGTCGCCTGCGGCACCTGCCGTTCCGTGTCCCCGGCGGGCCAGTTGCTGGTGCACCGCCTCCGCCGGCTCGAGGGCGCCTCGGACCCCGCCGACATGCTGGCGGTGGTCGGCGCCACCTGCCCGGGGTGCCGGTGCGACGGCACGCTGGTCCTCGCCTACGGCCCGGGCGGCGATGCGGCGCACGCCGACGTGCTGGCCGGGCTGCACGTTCCCGAGGCCGCCGACGCCGTCGGCCCCGCCCCCGGCGAGGTGCCGCCCCGGCGGCCCTGAGCCGGTTGACCCGGGTTCAAGTCCCGGTCGTAACCGTTGCTATCGTCCACGCCCATGTCGCTGAGCTACGCGGAGGCCGTCGCCGCCGTGACCGCGCCGGGCGAGCGGTTCGAGACGGCCAGGATCGACGTCCGGGGCATCCCCACCACGGTCTTCGTGAACGCGCCGGCCAGCCTGAGCGACGTGTTCGCGGCCGCCCGCGGCTACGGCGACGACACGTTCCTCGTCTACGAGGACGAGCGCTGGAGCTTCGCCGAGGTCATGGCCCGGGTCGACGCCCTCGGCGCCCTGCTGGTCGAGGAGTACGGGGTGGGCAAGGGCGACCGGGTCGCCATCGGCATGCGCAACTACCCCGAGTGGGTGGTGTCGTTCGCCGCCATCACCTCGATCGGGGCCATCTCGGTGTCGCTGAACGCCTGGTGGACAGAGGACGAGCTGTCGTGGGCCCTCGAGGACTGCGGGGCCAAGGTCCTCGTCGCCGACCGCGAGCGGGTCGAGCGCACCCGCGACGCCGCCGCCAAGCTGGGCTGCGCCGTGCTCGGGGTGCGCCTCGGCGACACCGCCCCGGCCGGCGTCGACCGCTGGGAGGAGGTGCTGCCGCTGGGGCGCCCGCTGCCCGAGGTCACCGTCGACCCCGAGGACGACGCCACCATCCTCTACACCTCGGGCACCACCGGCCGCCCCAAGGGCGCGGTGTCGACCCACCGGGCCGTGGTCCACGGGCTGCTGGGGTTCGGGTGCCGCGCCGCGGTCGACCGCCTGCGCCGCCCGCCCGCCGAGCCGGCCCCGGGGGCGCCGCCCCCCACCAGGCCCGTGTTCATCCTCATCGTGCCGCTGTTCCACGTCACGGGCTCGGTGCCGGTCATGCTGTCGTGCTTCGCGTCCGGCTTGAAGCTGGTCATCATGTACCGCTGGGACCCGGACCGGGCGCTCGAGCTGATCGAGCGCGAGCGGGTCACCAACTTCGTCGGGGTCCCCACCCAGAGCTGGGACCTCCTCCAGTCGCCCCGCTTCGCCGAGGCCGACACGTCCAGCCTGGTCAGCGTGGGCGGCGGCGGCGCCCCGGCCCCGCCGGAGCTGGTGCGGCGGGTGTCGTCGAGCTTCCGCAACGCCAGCCCCGGCATCGGCTACGGCATGACCGAGACCAACTCGTACGGGCCGCAGAACGGTGGCGCCGACTACCTGAGCCACCCCACCAGCACCGGCCGGGCCACGCCCATCCTCGAGATCGACGTCCGCGACGAGGCCGGCACGTCGCTCCCCGTGGGCGAGCGGGGCGAGATCTGGTTCAAGGGCCCGAACCTCATCCGGGGCTACTGGAACCGGCCCGACGCCACCGCCGAGACCATCGTGGACGGCTGGCTGCGCACCGGCGACATCGGCCGCCTCGACGACGAGGGGTTCGTCTACGTCGAGGACCGGGCCAAGGACATGGTCCTGCGGGGCGGCGAGAACGTGTACTGCGCCGAGGTCGAGGCGGCCGTCTACGAGCACCCGGCGGTCCACGAGGCGGCCGTGTTCGGCGTCCCCCACGAGCGGCTGGGCGAGGAGGTGGCGGCCGTCGTCGTGCCCCTGGCGGGCACCGCGGTCACGGGCGCGGAGATCCGGGCCCACGTGGCCGAGCGGCTGGCCTCGTTCAAGGTGCCGTCGCGTGTCGCCGTGTGGGACCACCCCCTGCCCCGCAACCCGGCCGGCAAGGTCCTCAAGCGGGACCTGCGCGAGCAGTTCGACGGCTAGCGGGACGGCGCCGGGATCCGGGGCAGGCCCGAGGCGACCGGGCCGAAGCGCGCCTCGTCGCCCGCGTTCCAGTCGTCGGCCGCCCGGTCCAGCTCGTCGCGGCTGCGGCCGACGAAGTTCCAGGCCATGACGATCCGCTCCGCGAAGGGCTCGCCCCCCAGCAGCAGCGCCCGGGTGGGCCCGGCGGCGCGGAGGTCGAGCGCCTCCCGCCCCCGCCCCAGGTAGGCCAGCGCCCCGGGCCCGACGGCGGCGTCCCCCACGGCCAGCGACCCGGCCAGGACCACCAGCGCGTGCTCGAAGCCCGGGTCGAGCGGGAGGGGAACGGCGCCGCCGCCGGTGGTGGCGATCTCGGCGCCGACCAGCGGGGTGTCCCGCCGGGCGGGCGAGGACGCTCCGGCCAGGTCGCCGACGAGAACGGTCACGCGGGCGGCGCCCAGGCCGACCTCGGGGAGCCGGGCGTGGTGCTCGAAGGCGGGCGGTCCGTGGCGGGTGGTCTCGGGCTGGGCCACCCACAGCTGGATGCCGTGCTGGCGGGGTGGGCCGCCGGCGGGCGTCTCCTCGGCGTGGGCCACGCCGTGGCCCGCGGTCATGAGGTTCAGCTGCCCGGGCCGGACGAGCTGCTCGCTGCCGAGGCTGTCCCGGTGCAGCAGGCTGCCCGCCACCAGCCACGTGACGGTGTGCAGCCCGGTGTGGGGATGGGGCCCGACGGCCATGCCCGGCGGGGCCGGCGCCGGGCCGAAGTGGTCGGCGAAGCACCAGCCGCCCACCGTGCGCCGCTGGCGCCGGGGCAGGGCGCGGCGGACGGCCACGCCCCCGACGTCGGCGTCCCGGCTGGCGGTGACCTCGACCTCCGGCGGGTCCGGGTGACCGCAGTCGGCCTCTCCCGGGCGGGCGTCGTCGGCCGTGACGGGACCGCTCACGTCAGCTGACCTCCAGCGAGAACGAGGCGCCGTACGAATCGCCGGGCTGGACCAGGGCGTAGCCGCCGTCCACCAGGGCGTTGACCGGGGCGGTCATGGGCTCCAGGCACACGCAGTCGTCGCCCGGCGGCGTGAAGACCTGGGCGTAGTGGTAGCCGTCGCCCATGCGCAGCGTGAGGGCCCGCCCTCCCGCGGCCAGCGCGAACCGGCCGTCCCCGCCGTCGAGGGCGTAGTGGTCGTCGAAGTGCCGGTCCCCGATTGGCTCGTCCTCCGCCGGCGCGGCCTCCCCGGCCCCGGTGGGGATGCCCCGGTCGTCGAGGACGATCCGCCGGCGGTCGGGCATCCGCAACCGCACCTCCGGGCGGCGGGCGCCGGGCAGGCGCAGGTAGGGGTGGTAGCCGAAGGACACGGGCACGGCACGGTCGCCCGTCGGCACCAGGGTGGTGGCCACCCACAGGGTGGCGGCCTCCACCGCCACCGCGATCCGCAGCTCGTGGGGGAACGGGAACGAGGCCATCAGGTCGGGGTGGGCCCCGAGGTCGAAGCGGGCCTCGACCGCGCCGGGGCGCCGGGCCACGACCTGCCAGCCCGGCCGGGCGGTCATCGTGCCGTGGATGGGCAGGCCGTGCTCGTCGGTGACGAGGTCCAGCCCCTCCAGGTCGACCTCGACGCCGCCGACCTCGTAGCGCCGGGCGCCCAGCCGGTTGGCCCAGGGCGCGAGCAGCGGGAGGCCGGTGACGTGCCCCGCCCGGTAGCCGTCGAGCCCTCCGGGCAGGGCCAGCAGCTCGTCGCCCTGGTGGCGCAGGGACGCCCCCAGCATGCCCAGGTCGGGCAGGAACGTGGCCGCCAGGACCGGCGAGGTGACGGTCAGGCCGGTGCCGGGTTGCTGCGCCATGCCGTCCAGGCTCGCGCACGCGCCGGCGGCGAGGGGCCGGGCCGGGCGTCGATGCTCGGCTCATCGGCGCGAGGTTGACATATTCCGATATAGGAATATGATCTGGCTCGTGGCTCGCACCCCGACGACGACAGATGCGTTCAACGCCGTCGCCGAGGCGAGCCGGCGTGATCTCCTCGATGCGTTGGGCACCGGGGAGGCAACCGTGGGCGAGCTCGTGGACCGGCTCGGCCTCAGCCAGCCGCAGGTGTCCAAGCACCTCGGCGTGCTGCGGGCGGTCGGCCTCGTGTCCGTCCGGGTGGACGGGCGGCGGCGCTGGTACCGGGTCAACGGGCCCGCCCTCAAGCCCATCCACGACTGGGTGCGCTCCTTCGAGCGCACCTGGAACGAGCGTCTCGACCGGCTCGACGACCTGCTCGGCGAGCTCCAGGCCCAGGAGGAAGAACGATGACCAACGACACGAGGAACCGCCACGGCTCCGCCACGATCGCCCTGCCGTCGGACACCGAGGTGCTCATCACCCGGTCCTTCGACGCCCCCGCCGCCCTGGTGTACAAGGCGTACACGACGCCGGAGCTGGTCCGGCGCTGGTGGGGCTTCGAGACCTCGGAGTGGCTGGAGTGCGAGATCGACCTGCGGGTCGGCGGCATGTGGCGCTTCGTGACCCGGGACGACGGCATGGAGGTCGCGTTCCACGGTGAGTACAAGGAGCTCGACGCCCCCCACCGCCTGGTGTCCACCGAGGTGTACGAAGGCATCCCCGACGCCGACGAGAACGCCGCCCTCGACATCGTCACCTTCGACGAGGCGGACGGCGTGACCACCATGTCGCTCCTGGTCCAGTTCACGAACCAGGAGGCCCGCGACGGGCTGCTCGCATCGGGGATGGAGAGCGGCATGCAGATCGGCTACGACCGGATGGAGGACCTGCTCCGCGACATGCGGTGAGAGCGTCGTGGCCCTGTGGCGGGCGCCCGCCGCAGGGCCACACCACCGCGTCGGGGGAATCCCGACCGTGTCGCTGGTGTTTCGACTCTCGTGATCCGCGATCTGTTCAGGTTCCCGAACCCGGTCAACGAGGTCTCCGCCCGGCTGGTGGCCGGCGGCGTGGTGGCGATGGCACTGGTGGCGCTGGCGGGCCGGCAGATGTGGCTCCTCGTGCCCCTCGCCTACGGGTTCGTCGCCCGGGTGCTCACCGGCCCGACGCTGAGCCCCCTCGGCCAGCTCGTCACCCGGGTGGTCACGCCCCGCCTCGGTGTCGCTCCCCGGCTGGTGCCCGGCCCCCCGAAGCGCTTCGCGCAGGGCATGGGCGCCGCGGTGTCGGTGTCGGCGGCGGTCCTCCACTTCGGCGTCGGCCTGACGGGCGCCGCCCAGGTCCTGCTGGCGATGCTGGTCGTGGCGGCCACCCTGGAGTCGGTGTTCGCCTACTGCATCGGCTGCCGGGTGTTCGCGGTGCTGATGCGCTGGAGGGTGATCCCGGACGGCGTGTGCGAGCGCTGCAACGACCTCTCCCTGAGCCCGGCGGCCGGCAGCCGGTAGCCCGGCGCTTGCGACATCCACGGCGACTCGTCCAGTTCGGGCGCGTCCTGCCCTGGCGCTGACCTGGGCCGCAGGCGGGCGCGGTCCGTTTCGACCTCCGGACCGGTCTCAACCCCGTCAGTTGTCCGAGCTCGGAGGTCGTCGATGTCGTCTGCTCGCCGCGTGTCGCACCGCGGCGCCATCCTGGCGCTGGTCTGTGGTGCACAGTTCATGTTGATCCTCGACCTGGCGATCGTGAACGTGGCGATCCCCTCGATCCAGGCCGATCTCGGCCTCGACCCGGCCGATCTGCAGTGGGTGGTGATCACCTACGGCATCACCCTCGGCGGGTTCCTCCTGCTGGGCGGCCGGGCGGCGGACCTGTTCGGGCGCCGCCGGATGCTCGTCGGCGGGCTGGCCCTGTTCGCCGCCGCCTCGCTCGCCGCGGGGCTGGCGGGAAGCCTGTGGCCGCTCGCCGCCTCCCGTGCGCTGCAGGGCCTCGGCGCGGCGCTGGCCGCGCCGGCAGCCCTGTCGATCCTCACCGGCACGTTCCCCGAGGGGGCGGCGCGCAACAAGGCGCTGGGGATCTTCGGAGCCGTCGGTGGCAGCGCGGCGTCGATCGGGGTGATCGCCGGCGGCCTCTTCACCGAAGGGCCCGGCTGGGAGTGGATCTTCCTCGTCAACGTCCCCATCGGCGCCGCGCTGATCGCCCTCGTGCTCGTCTTCGTGCCCGCCTCCCGGCCCGAGCAGCGCAGCACCGCCGACCTCGCCGGAGCGCTGAGCGTCACGGCCGGGCTCATGGTGATCGTCTACGCCATCAACAAGAGCGTCGACCACGGCTGGACGTCCACGACCACGGTCGGGTTCCTCGCCGCCGGGGCCGGGCTGCTGGCCGTGTTCGTGGCCGTCGAGGCCCGCTCGACGTCCCCGCTCGTGCCGCTCGGCGTGTTCCGCCGCGGCACCTTCACCGCCGCCAACGTCGTCGCCGCCCTGCTGTGGGCGGCCTTCTTCGCCACCATCTTCCAGGGGACGCTCTACTTCCAGCAGACGCTCGGCTACTCGGCGGTCGAGACGGGAGCGGCCTGGCTCGCCAGCACCATGAGCTCGCTGGTCGTCGCCGGCGCCGTCGCCCCCCGCTTCGTCGGGCGCTTCGGCGCCAGCACGTCGCTGGTCGTCGGGCAGGTGCTGGTCGCCGCCGGCCTGCTCCTGCTCACCCGCGCACCCGCCGACGCCGCCTACTGGAGCGACCTGTTCCCCGGCCTGCTGGCCTTCGGGCTCGGGCTCGGGTTCTCGATCATGGCGGTGCAGGTGGCGGTGTTCACCGGGGTCGACGACTCGGTGGCGGGCCTGGCCGGTGGCATGATCGAGACCTCCCGGGAGGTCGGCGGGGCGCTGGGCGTCGCCGTCGTCGCCACGATCGCCATCGCCCGCACCGAGGACGTGCTCGCCTCCGGCGCCGGCACCGCCGTCGCGCTCACCGAAGGGTTCCAGCGTGCCGCCCTCATCGCCTCCGGCCTCAGCCTCGGCGCCGCCCTCGCCGCGGGTGTGCTGCTGCGGCGGGCGGAGCGCGCCGGGGCGAAGACGGAGGCGGCGGTGGTCCCGACCGCCGACCCGGCGTTCGCCGCCGGCGACGATCCCCGATCTGGCGACACTCACGTCGACATGGCGACGTGAGAGACGCCAAATCGACCACGGAGACGGCACCCGCCGCGGCACGGTGAATGATCCATCCGCCCGTGCTTTCGTTTGCTACGATTGTTGCTAGTATCGACGGCGTGGCCACCAAGCACGACGACCAGACCCTCGCTACCGAGGCACTGCACCGGCTCCGGCGCCGGCCCAGCCGGTTCACGCTACCGGGCGGCCACACGGTCCAGATTCCCAAGCCCGCGGTCGACGGACTGATCGAGATGCTGGAGGCCGTGGCCGCCGGCGAGACCGCAACCGTGGTC
>DASSUD010000281.1:0-3529 GCA_035707385.1 Acidimicrobiales bacterium | reverse complement strand
GGGCGTCGGGGGGCAGCACCACCTCCGCGACCTCGGGCGGGCGGTTGCGCTCCGAGTCGGCGATGTTGGTGCGGACCCACTCGGGGCACAGCACCGACACCCCCACGGGCGCCCCCGTCATCTGGAGGTCGAAGTGGAGCGACTCCGACAGCGCCACCACGCCGTGCTTGGTGGCGTAGTAGGGCGACATGACGGGGCCGGTGTTGATGCCGGCGGCCGACGCCGTGTTGACCACGTGCCCCTCGCCCTGCTCGATCATCCGGGGCACGAAGGCCCGGATGCCGTGCGCCACCGACAGCAGGTTGACCTCGACGATCCAGCGCCAGCGGTCGGCGGGCACCATCCAGGCCAGCCCGCCGGTGCCGATGCCGGCGTTGTTGCACAGCACGTGGACGGTGCCGAAGCGCTCGAGGGTGGCGGCGGCCAGGGCCGCGACCTCGTCGTCGTGGCGCACGTCGGTCGGCACCGCCAGCACCCGGTCCTCGCCCAGCTCGCCGCCCAGCTCGCCGGCCGCCGCCTCCAGCGCCCCGCGCTCGACGTCGGCCAGCACCACGTTCATGCCTTCGCGCCCGAACCGGGTGGCCAGCCCCCGCCCGATGCCCGAGGCGGCCCCCGTCACCACCGCGACCTTGCCCTCGAAGTCCTGCATGGGCCGGGACGATAGATGACACGGTCGTCATGGACCGACCTAGAGTCCGCTCATGCGACGGTTCACGAGGGGCGAGTTGGAGGAGGCGTTCGTCGCCTACCAGCAGGCCGCGGCCACGGCCGGGGCCACGGGCGACTGGCAGGCGTGGGCCGACCAGTTCACCGAGGACGCCGTCTACGTCGAGCACCACTACGGCCGGTTCGAGGGCCGGGAGGCCATCCGGGCCTGGATCACCGAGACCATGGGCACGTTCCCGGGCAACCGCATGCCGGAGTTCCCGGTCGACTGGTACGTGGTGGACGAGGACCGGGGATGGGTCGTGTGCCAGGTCCAGAACCGCATGGAGGACCCCGGCGACGGCAGCGTCCACCAGGGCGCCAACATCACGATCCTCCATTACGCGGGCGGCGGCCGGTGGTGCTACGAGGAGGACGTCTACAACCCCGCCCACTTCGCCACCATGCTCCGGGGCTGGCAGCGCCGGGTCGACGAGCTGTCAGGCGCCCAGTAGCTCGAAGGTGACCGCCAGGCGGCCGCCGAAGCGGGCGGAGGCGGCCTGGGCGGCGCCCCGGAGGAACGCCTCGGGGTCGGGGTCGCCGAGTCCCGCCAGGTAGGCGGCGTGCGCCCGCAGGGACGCCACGCCGCGCTCGAAGGTGTCGGTGACGTCGACCGCGTGGGTGGCCTGGGGAGAGGCCAGCACGGCCAGGTGGCGGACGCCGCCCCAGGGCTCCAGGCCCGCGGCGGCCAGGTCGGTGAACACCCAGCGGTTGGCGGCGTCGCGCACCGCGTCGATCGTCGCCTGGCCCGCCACCCGGTGGTCGGCCATGTTGAGGTAGCGGCCCCCGTAGGTCTCGCGGTGGTTGACCGCCACCACCACCTCGGGCCGGTGGCGGCGGATGGCGGCCGCCAGGTCGCGGCGCAGCTCCAGGCCGTAGTGCAGCATCCCGTCGGGGTGGTCGAGGAACTCGACGTCGTGCACGCCGACGACGGCGGCGCTGGCCCGCTGCTCGGCCACCCGCACCTCGGCCGCCTCGGCCGGGTCCATCGAGTCGATCCCCGCCTCGCCCCTGGTGAGCAGCAGGTACGCCACCCGGCGCCCGTCGCGCGTCCAGCGGGCGACGGCGGCCGCCCCGCCGTACTCCATGTCGTCGGGGTGGGCCATGATCGCCAGCGCCCGCTCCCAGTCCTCGGGGAACGCGGCCAGCGGCGAGCCGTCGTCGGTCACGGAGCTACGGCTACCCGCGGGCCTGCTCCACCAGCCGCCGGGCGATGACCTTGAGGCACAGGGTCTCGTCGGCGCCCTCGAAGATGGACAGCACCCGGGCGTCCACGAAGTAGCGGCTCACCGCGTACTCCTCGGCGTAGCCGTAGCCGCCGTGGATCTGCATGGCCTCGCGGGTCACCCACTCGGCGGCCTTGCACACGTAGGCCTTGACCATGGCCGCCTCCATGGACCCCTCGCCCTTGGCCATGAGCCGCGCCACGGCGTAGCTGAACTGGCGGGCCGCCTGGATGGTGACGGCCATGCGGGCCAGCTTGGCCCGCGTGAGCTGGTACCGGCCGATGGGCTGGCCGAACACCGAGCGGTCGAGGGCGTACTGGCGGGCGTCCTCGTAGGCGGCCTGCATGACGCCGAGCGCCCGGGCCGCGGTCTGCAGCCGGCCGTTCTCGAACCCGGCCATCTGCAGGTAGAAGCCCCGCCCCAGGCCCTCCTCGCCGCCGACCAGGCAGTCGTCGGGCACGAACCAGTCGTCGAGGGCGATCTCGTAGGAGTGCATGCCCCGGTAGCCGATGGTGTCGATCGGCCGGCCCTCCATCTTCCCGCCGCCGGGGGCGCCGCCTGCGTCGCCGGCCTCCTGGGTCAGCTCGAAGCCGTGCCCGCCGGCCTGGGCCTTGGGCACGATGAACAGCGACAGGCCCCGGTGGGCCTTGGACCGGTCGGGGTCGGTGCGGGCCAGCAGCATGAGGACGTCGGCCCGGGCACCGAAGGTGCACCACGTCTTGACGCCGTTGATCAGCCAGCCCCCGCCGGTCCGGGTGCCGGTGACCTTGATGCCCGCCACGTCGGACCCGAAGTCCGGCTCGGTCACCGCCACCGCCGCCATGACCTCGGCGGAGGCGAGGCGGGGGAGCCACGACTGCTTCTGCTCCTCGGTGCCGCCCTTGACCAGCGCCCGGGTGAGGATCTCGGGCCGGGTGATGAGCGACCCGCCGACGCCGAGCGAGCCGCGCGACAGCTCCTCGGTGGCGACGACCATGCCCATGTAGTCGCTCTCACCGCCGGCCGCGAACCCGCCGTACTCCTCGGGGACCGAGAGGCCGAAGGCGCCCAGCTCGGCCAGCCCGCCGATGACCTCCTCGGGGATGTCGGCGTTGTGGCGGTGGACGTGCTCGGCCACCGGACGGATCTTGTCCTCGGCGAAGCGCCGGAACGTGTCCTGGACCATCTCGAAGTCGTCGTCGAGGTGGTGGGGGCCGTCGCCGTCGATGGAGGCGAGGAAGGCGGGGTCCCGGTAGGTCGTCACGAACGGCCGGGCTGTGTCGAGGTCCCCGGCCCCCACACCCCACGCCGCCTCCCGCCCGTAGAGGCGGGAGGCGACGTCGGCCACGGCATCGGCGGCGAAGGCGCAGGTGATGCGGGCCTCCTCGTCGCCCCGGGCCCCGTAGTCGGCCAACGTGCGGGCCGTCTCGACCGCGGCGGCGGCGTGCGCCAGGTCGTAGGCCACCACCTGGTCGTCGTCGACCGACCCGGTGGCGGCGAGGTGGGCGATGGCCCGGCCGACGACGTCACGGGCGGCGTCGACGGCCGAGGCCGCGGCGTTGAGGTCGGGCGTGGCGCTCATGGCGCCCGACGCTAGTTACCCGTTGTAGATCTCTGCG
>DASSUD010000280.1:0-6052 GCA_035707385.1 Acidimicrobiales bacterium | reverse complement strand
CGACGAGATGGGCGACGAGGTGCGGGTGACGGTCATCGCCGCCGGCTTCGACCGCTGGGACGACCGCGACACCTCGGCCGGCCACTCGCTGTCCCGCCACGTCAACGGGTCCAACCGGGTCGACGACGAGCTCGAGGCGCTGACCCGGGGGCCGTCGGTCGACGACCTCGACCTCGACGGCGACGACGAGTTCGACGTGCCGTCCTTCCTCAAGTAGGGGGCGGCGGCGCAGCGACGTGACGACCGTCGTGGCCCCGGACCTGGCGGCGCGGGTGGCGGACGTGCGCGCCCGCATCCGCGCCGCGTCCCCGGACCCCGACCGGGTGACGCTGGTGGCGGTGACCAAGGGGTTCGGGGCCGGGGTCGTGCGCGACGCTCTCGCCGCCGGCCTCGCCGACTGCGGCGAGAGCTACGTGCAGGAGCTGGTGGCCAAGGCGGCCGAGCTGGCGGCGAGCGGGGCCGGCGGTCCCCGGTGGCACGCCATCGGCCGCCTGCAGCGCAACAAGGTCCGCAAGGCGGCCCCGCTGGTCACGCTGTGGCACAGCGTCGACCGCCTCGAGCTGGGCGCCGAGATCGCCCGGTGGGCGCCGGGGGCGGCGGTGCTGGTCCAGGTGAACACCGCCGGCGAGGCGGTCAAGGGCGGCTGCGAGCCGGCGGCGGCGCCGGCACTGGTCGAGGGCCTGGCCGCCCTGGGCCTCGATGTGCGGGGAATCATGGCGATGGCGCCGGCCGGGCCTCCCGAGGGGGCACGACCGGTGTTCAGCGCCGCGCGCGATCTGCGCGATCGGCTGGGGTTGGCCGAGCTGTCGATGGGGATGACCGACGACTACGAGGTGGCGCTCGGCGAGGGCGCCACCATCGTCCGCGTCGGCCGCGGGCTGTTCGGTCCGCGCCCGGTCGGGGGCGGGGCGCGACACTAAGGTTGACTTCCGGCCGGTGGAGGACTCATGGCATCGATGTGGCGCAAGGCGATGCTCTACCTGGGGCTCGGCCCCGACGACGAGTACGACGACTTCGACGTCACCGGCGAGCACCAGCGGCCGGCGGCGCCCCGGCCCGTCGTGCGGCGCACCGGCGCGGCCGAGGGCCAGCACGACCCCGAGCCGTCGGGCGCCGTGCGCACCCTGACCCCGGCCGCGGTCGACGACGACCCGGGGCTCAACGGCAACGGTGCCGGTAGCGGCCACGGAGCGCGGTCGGCCCGTGAGTACGGCGGGGCCGGCGACCGGCCCGAGCCCCGCCCGTCGGCCCGCCGCGCCGCCGGGCCGCTGGCCGAGTCGGCGCCCGACCGGCCGTCCCGCAGCCGGTCCGCCGTCGTCCGGCCGCTCCCCGTGGGCACGACCAAGCCGTCGGTGATCGGGCCGACCTCGTTCAACGACGCCCAGGAGGTGGCGGACAAGTTCAAGGTGAACGTCCCGGTCATCCTGAACCTGCAGGGTGTCGAGCGCGATCTGGCCCGCCGGATCATCGACTTCGCCAGCGGCCTCTGCTACGGGCTCGGCGGCCAGATGGAGCGCGTGGCCAACCAGGTCTATCTTCTGACTCCCAGCGACGTCGAGGTCTCGCCCGAGGAGAGGCGCCGTCTCCGCGAGCGAGGCTACGAAGCCTGACGTCGACGCCACCGCCCACCGCCGGGAGCCCATCCCTTCATGGCCACCCTCGTCTGCATCGCGATCCAGATCTACCTGCTGGTCGTGCTCGTCCGCATCATCATGAGCTGGTTCCCGCCGACACCGGGCACGACCTACGCCCAGATCTTCGAGGTGTTCGACCGGCTGACCGAGCCGGTGCTGGCCCCGATCCGGGCCGTGCTGCCGCCGGTCCGCATCGGCGTGGCCGGCCTCGACCTGTCTCCCATCGTGGTGTTCCTGGTGGGCACGCTGCTGCTGCGCGCCATCTGTTGATGTCGCGCGCGCAGCGTGAGGTCCCCGTCGCCCTGGCGCGGGTTCGTTACTCTTGGTCCCCATGGAACTGACTCCCCAGAGCCTCCACGCCGTCGAGTTCCGTGAGGCGCGGCGCAACGGGTACAACACCCGCGACGTCGACGACTTCATCGAGCGGGTGGCGGCCGGGGTCGGCCACCTGCACGACCGGCTGCGCGCCGCCGAGGCCCGGGCCGAGGCGGCCGACGCCCGCATCGCCGAGGCGCAGCGCGAGCTGGACGAGGCCCGCCGGCGACCGCCCGCTCCGGAGGCGTCGGAGACCGACGAGACCCTGCGACGCACCCTGGTGCTGGCGCAGCGCACCGCCGACGCCACGATCAAGGAGGCGAAGGAGGAGGCCAACCGGGTGCTCAGCGAGGCCCGCGAGGAGGCGGCCCGCACCCGGGCCGAAGCCGAGGCCGATGCCCGCCGGGGCGCCGAGTCCGCCCGGGTGTCCGCCGAGGCCGAGGTCGAGATGCTGCTGTCCGACCGCGAGAAGCTGCGGTCCGACATCGACGTGCTGACGAAGAAGCTGGGCGAGCAGCGCGGCAACATCCGTTCGGGGGTGAACGAGCTGCAGCGGCTGCTCGACGACCCCAACGCCCTCAAGCCGATCGCCACGCCGGCGCTGGCCGACGTCGAGCGGCCCATCGCGCTCGACCCGGTCGCCCCGCCGGCCGGCGAGGCCGAGGGCGAGGGCGCCAACGGCCGCACACCGGCCGAGGTCAGCGCCGCCCACGGCAGCACCAACCTGGCCGCGCTGCAGGAGCCGCCGCCCGACCTGGGCCCGCCCACCCAGCCCGCGCCGTTCTCGCTCTCGGGCGAGACCCGCGGCCCGTGGCTGCCGTCCGAGCTGCGCCCGGTGGGCGACGAGCCCCTGGGCCCACCGCCTCCGCCCCCGCCGCCCGGCGGGGCCGGTGGCGCCCCCGATGCCACCGCCCGCCCCGACGACTGGAGCCAGGCGGTGTTCGATCCCGACAAGGCCGACGCCGACCGCGCCCGCTTCGGCCGCCCCCGCTGAGCGGGGTCGGGCCCGGCGGCCCGGGCGTCAGGCGCGGGTGATGCCGACCGAGACCGCGGCGCCGTCGACGACGATCGTGTGCGGACCGCCGGCGCCGGTGGTCAGCTCGACGGCCAGGACCTCCGCCATGACGTAGTCCCGGTGGGCGGCCAGCGCGTCGGCCAGCCGGCCCTCGGCCGCCACCGCCAGGCGCACCCTGTCGGCGATGTCGAGGCCAACCTCCTTGCGCAGGTCGTTGATCCTCCGCACCAGCTCACGGGCCACGCCCTCCCGGCGCAGGTCGTCGTCCAGCTCCAGGTCGAGGGCCACGGCCCAGCCGCCCTCCTCCGCCAGCGCGAAGGCCTCGTGCCGGACCGCCCGCACCTCCACGTCGTCGGGGCCGAGCCGCTCGCCGGCGACCTCCACGAACCCGTCGGTCTCCAACTGCTGGGCCAGCGCCGAGCCGTCGGCCGCGGCCAGAGCCGCCTTGACCTCGTTGACGCCGGGGCCGAGCCGGGGGCCGAGCGCCCGGAAGTTCGGCACCACCGTCCAGGACATCAGCCCCGACAGCGTGTCCACGTCGTCCAGCGCCTTGACGTTGAGCTCGCTCGCCACCTCGGCCGCCACCTCGGGGCCGAGGGTCGCCCCGGGGTGCAGCACCAGCGCCCGGCTCAGCGGCTGGCGCACCTGGACCTTGGCGTCGGTGCGGGCCGCCCGGCCGAGCGCCACCAGCCGGCGGGCCGCGTCCATCCTGGCGGCCAGCCCGGGGTCGTGGGCACCCAGCGGCGACGGCCAGTCCGACAGGTGGACCGACGACCCGCCGGTCAGCGTCACGTACAGCTCGTCCGCCAGGAACGGGGCGAAGGGGGCCAGAAGCTGCGCCGCCGTCACCAGGGCGTGGTGCAGCGTGGCGTGCGCCGCCGGGTCGCTCGCCTTCCAGAACCGCGGGCGGCTGCGCCGGACGTACCAGTTGGACAGGTCGTCGACGAACCGGGCGAGACGCGACGCACCGGCCAGCGCGTCGAAGTCGTCGAGGGCCCGGGTGACCTCGGCCACCGTGGCGTCCAGCTCGCCGAGCACCCAACGGTCGAGCACGTGCGTGGGCCGGGGTGCCGACCCGTCGGGCTCCCAGCCGTCGAGGTCCGCGTAGGTGACGAAGAAGCTGAACACGTTCCACAGCGTCAGCAGCGTCTGGCGGGTGGACTCGCGGATGCCCTCCTCGCCGACCCGGCGCTGGCCCCACGGCTGTCCGGACGAGAAGAAGTACCAGCGCAGGGCGTCGGCGCCCAGCGTGGTCATGATCTGCCAGGGGTCGACGATGTTGCCCCGGGACTTGGACATCTTCTGGCCGTTCTCGTCGACCAGCAGCCCCAGGCACACCACGTTGCGGTAGGGCGTCGACCCGAACACGAGGGTGTTGACCGCCAGCAGCGAGTAGAACCACCCCCGCGTCTGGTCGATGGCCTCGCAGATGAAGTCGGCCGGGAACGACGCCTCGAACCGGCCGCCGTCACCGAAGGGGTAGTGGTGCTGGGCCGACGGCATCGACCCGGAGTCGAACCAGGCATCGAGCACCGGGGCCAGCCGCCGCACGGTGCCCTGGCAGCCCTCGTGGCCGCAGGCCCAGGTCACGTCGTCGACATAGGGCCGGTGCAGGTCGAGCTCGGACAGGTCCCGCCCCGCCAGCCCGGACAGCTCGGCCACCGAGCCCACGCAGGTGTCCCGGCCGCAGCCCTGGCATCGCCAGATGGGCAGGGGCGTGCCCCAGTAGCGGTCGCGGGACAGCGCCCAGTCGACGTTGCCCTCCAGCCAGCGGCCGAAGCGCCCGTGCTTGATGTGGCCGGGGTGCCAGTTGATGGTCTCGTTCTCCGCCAGCAGCTGGTGGCGGCGCTCGGCCGTGCGCACGAACCACGACGTCTTGGCCCAGTAGATGAGCGGGGTCCCGCACCGCCAGCAGTGGGGGTAGCTGTGCTCGTAGGGCTGCTCGGCCACCAGCAGGCCCCGGTCCCGCAGGTCGGCGATGATGCCGGGGTCGGCGTCCTTGACGAAGACGCCCTGCCACGGCGGCACGCGGTGGTCGAAGGTGGCGTCGCTGCCGACCGGGTTCAGCACCGGCAGGTCCTCGGCCCGGCCCACCTGGGCGTCGTCCTCGCCGAAGGCCGGGGCGATGTGGACGATGCCGGACCCGTCGTCGTCGCTGACGTAGTCGGCCGCCACCACCCGCCAGGCGTCCTTGCCCGCCACCGGCCCGAGGAGCTCGAAGGGCCTCCGGTAGTGCCGGCCGGCCAGGGCGGTGCCCGGCCACCGGCCGCGGACCTCGGCCCCGGGGTACAGCCGCTCGGCGGCCCGCTCGCCCAGCACCAGGTCGCGGCCGCCGGCCGGGTCGGCCACCTGCACGTAGGTGAAGTCGGGGCCCACCGCGGCGGCGACGTTGGAGATGAGCGTCCAGGGGGTGGTCGTCCACACGAGCAGGTCGGCGTCGGGGGCGCCCTCACCCTCCAGCGGGAAGCGCACGTAGATCGACGGATCGACCACGTCCCGGTAGCCCTGGGCCACCTCGTGGCTGGACAGGGCCGTCCCGCACCGCCCGCAGTACGGCGTGACCCGGTGCCCCTCGTACAGCAGGCCGTCGTCCCACAGCCGCCGCATCAGCCACCACACCGACTCGATGTAGTCGTTGGAGAGCGTCCAGTAGGCGTCGGCCGTGTCGATCCACACCCCGGAGCGGCTGGTCAGCGACGACCAGTCCTCGACGTAGCGGGTCACCGACTCGCGGCAGCGGGCGTTGAAGGCCTCGATGCCGTAGGCCTCGATGTCGGCCTTGGTGCCGAGCCCGAGCTCCTTCTCGACCTCCAGCTCGACCGGCAGGCCGTGGGTGTCCCACCCGCCCTTGCGGGGGACGTCGCGCCCCCGCATGGTCTGGAAGCGGGGGAACAGGTCCTTGAAGGCGCGGGCCCACACGTGGTGGAGACCGGGCGTGCCGTTGGCCGTCGGCGGGCCCTCGTAGAAGATCCACGGCTCGCCGCCGGCGCGCAGGGTCCTGGCCTCCTCGACGACCTTGCGCTCGCGCCAGCGGGCGAGGACCCGCTCTTCCAGGGCGGGGAGGTCGAGATCGGGGTCGACGGGGCCG
>DASSUD010000279.1:0-5943 GCA_035707385.1 Acidimicrobiales bacterium | reverse complement strand
GGGCGGCGGCGGTGGCGGGGGCGGCGGCGGGCTCGGCGGCCTGCTGGAGGAGGACCTGGGGGCGCCCGCGCCCGAGACCGAGCAGGACGCCTTCGTCGAGTTCCTGACCGAGGACATCCAGGCGGTGTGGGCCGATCAGTTCGCCCAGCAGGGCCAGCAGTACGAGTACACGACGGTGAACAGCTTCACCGGGCAGGTCAGCACCGGCTGCGGGGGAGCGTCCTCGGCGGTGGGGCCGTTCTACTGCCCGGCCGACCGGCAGGTCTACCTGGACCTGGGATTCTTCGACGAGCTGGCCAGCCGGTTCGACGCCCCCGGCGACTTCGCCCAGGCATACGTGGTGGCCCACGAGGTCGGTCACCACGTCCAGAACCTGGACGGGACCAGCGAGCAGGTCCGGGCCCGGGAGCAGGCGGCGTCCTCGGAGGAGGAGGCCAACGAGTGGTCGGTCCGCCTGGAGCTGCAGGCCGACTGCTACGCAGGGGTGTGGGCCCACTCGGTCGACGTGCGGGGCCAGCAGGAGGGCAGCGACGTCGCACTGGAGCCCGGCGACATCGACGAGGGCCTGGCCGCCGCCGAGGCGGTCGGCGACGACCGCATCCAGTCGCAGGCGGGCATGGAGGTCGATCCCGAGACATGGACCCACGGGTCGTCCGAGCAGCGGCGGGAGTGGTTCACGCGGGGCTACGAGTCCGGCGATCCCGCGCAGTGCGACACGTTCTCGTGAGGTCGTAGGCCGTAGGGTCGGGGGTCATGAGCCGCCAGGAGAAGGAGTCGCTGGCCGGGGTGCCGCTGACCAACCTCGACCAGGAGCTCTTCGACGGGGCGGGCGCCACCAAGCGCGACCTCGTCGCCTACCTCGACGGCGTGCGGGACCGCATCCTGCCCGTGCTGGAGGACCGGCCCCTGTCGGTCATCCGGGTCCACCGGGGGCAGGAGGCGTTCATGCAGAAGAACGTCCCGAAGTACACGCCCGACTGGGTCAGGACCGTGTCCTTCTGGGCCGAGACGTCGAAGCGGGACGTGTCCTACGCCCTGTGCAACGACCGGCGGACGCTCGTGTGGTTCGCCAACCAGCGGGCGGTCGAGTACCACCCCACGCTGGTGACGGTGGACCGGCCCGACCGCGTCACCCACCTGGTGCTGGACCTCGACCCCCCGGAGGGCGACTCGTTCCCCGCCGCGGTGCGGGCCGCCCACCTGGTGCGGGGCGCGCTGGACGACCTCGGCCTGGCGGGGGCGGTGAAGACGAGCGGGGCCAAGGGCGTGCACGTGTTCGTCCCGGTCGACACCACCCCGCCCCTGGACGACGCGGCGGCCGCCACCCGGGCCATCGCCGCCCGGGCCGAGCGCCTCGACCCCGCCATCGCCACCACCGCGTTCATGAAGGAGGACCGCGAGGGCAAGGTCTTCGTCGACGCCACCCGGGTGGGCGGGGCCACGGTGATCTCGGCCTACAGCCCCCGGGTGCGGCCCGGCGTGCCCGTGTCGTTCCCGGTGGCGTGGGACGACCTCGACGACGTGTCGCCTCGGGACTTCACCATCCACACGGCCCTCGACGTCCTGGGCGACGCCGACCCGTGGGCGGCCGCCATGCCCGCTCCCCAGCGCCTGCCGGCCGACCTGATCGCCGAGGGCCACGAGATCCCCGTCGCCCGCGTCCAGGCCATGCACGAGGGCAAGCGCCGCAAGGCCCGGGCCAAGCAGGCCGAGTGACCCCCTCAGACGGGTTCCGGCGTTCGTTCGTCGGATTTCGACACGAACGAACGCCAAAGTGAGGTTGCCGACTTCCTGGACCTGGCGGGGACGATCAGCGTGCCCGCGCCGGAGCGCACCACGACCTGGGACGAGGTGATCCGCCGGACGCGGGCGGCACGCGCGGCCGACCGGCGGTGACGGCGCCACGGGGCCGTTCGACCGGACCGAGGCCGGTCACGCCGAGCGGGACAGTGGGGACGGGAAGCGGGGCGCGAGGAGGACCCCGTCCAGCCACCCGGTGAGCCGGGCGGCCTCGGCGTCGAGGGCGGCCCGGGCGGCCGGGCCGGGGTCCTCCAGCAGCTGGAGGTAGACCTCGCCCGACGGGTGCTGGTTCCAGCCGCCCACGATGCGGCCGTCCCACCACGCCGTCATGCCGCCGTTGCCGGTCGAGTCGAAGATCTGCGCCTTGTGGCCGCCCAGATACCACGCCCGCTCCTGCCAGCCCATCGTCGTGGGGTCCAGCGCCGGCAGCAGGGCGGCCCACGGCTCGGCCGCCGGCTCCCCGGCCAGGTCGTCGGGTAGCAGGTAGCCGGGGCCGGCGCCCTCGATCGACACCTCCACCGCCCCCACGTCGGCCAGCGCGGCCCGCGCCGCCGTCACCGTCGAGCCGAGCCACCACTTGAGGTCGGCCAGCGTGGCGGGCCCGAAGGCGTGGAGCCAGCGCCGCACCAGCTCGGCCCTGGCCTCCCGCTCGGGCACCGCCTCCGGCGCGGCGCCCAACCACGTCGACGTCCGGGCCCAGGCCGGCCGGGACACGTGCCACGGCCCCCGGTTGGTGGCCCGCACCACCTCACCGGCGGCCGACAGGCAGTTCAGCACCCGGGGCCCGAGGGAGATCCGGCCGCCGTAGGGCTTGTCGACGGCGTACTCCATCGACCCCTCCAGCAGCGGGACCGCGGCCCGCAGCTCGGCGGCCGACGCCTCGCCCAGCGCGTCCAGCCCCGCCAGCGCGGCCTCGGCCGCCGCCTCCAGCCAGGCGGTGCCGTCGGCGTACAGGCCGGCCTTCTCGACGTCCCGGGCCAGGCGTCGCCACTCGACGGCGGCCACCCGGTCGCTGGCCGCCGCCTGCACCACCCCGAACTGCTCGCGGCGGAGCACGAACAGCGTGCGCCGCATGCACAGGTGCTTGACCAGCGTGCGGTCCGCGTACATGGCCTTGTCGATGTCGGCCACCGCCACCCCGCCGACCCGCGCCCACAGCGAGAGGTAGGTCGTGGCGACGTCGGTGGCGTGCAGGCACACCAGCCCGTCGGTGCAGGCCAGCACGTCCCCCGCCCGGTGGGCGGGGGACAGCAGGTGGCGCCGGGCCAGGCGGGCCCGGCGCTCGGCGACCGTGACCGTGCGCATCCGGGGGCTAACGCCCCTGGAGGGCCTCCAGCAGCTGGGGCAGGACCTTGTGGACGTCGCCGACGATCCCGAGGTCGGCCACCGAGAAGATCGGGGCCTCGGGGTCCTTGTTGACGGCGATGATGTTCTTGGCGCCCTTCATGCCGACCAGGTGCTGCGTGGCGCCGGAGATGCCGGCGGCGATGTACACGTTGGGCTTCACGACCTTGCCGGTCTGGCCCACCTGGTAGCTGTAGGGCACCCAGCCGGCGTCGACGATGGCCCGGGACGCACCCGGGGCACCCTTCAGCGAGCGCGCCAGGTCCTCGATGATCTGGTACTTCTCGGCCGCGCCCAGGCCCCGCCCGCCGGACACGACCACGGCGGCCTCGTCCAGCTTGGGGCCGGTGGTCTCCTCGACGTGGCGGTTCTTGACCTTGGCGGTGCCGTAGTCCGGGACCTCGATCGTGACGACCTCGGCCGGGCCCCCGCCCGAGGTCTCGGCCGCGAACGACTTGGGCCGGATCAGGGCGATGTGCGGGCCGCTGCCCGTGAACTTGGTGCGGACCAGCTTGGTGCCGCCGAACACCGGCTCGGTGACGACGACCGCGTCGCCGTCCACCGCGATGTCGGTGTTGTTGGTGATGACCGGCTGGTCGAGCGCCACCGACAGGCGGGCGGCGACATCGCGGCCCTCGTAGGTGGTGCCGAACAGGATGAGGTCCGGGCGCTCGCCGCTCTCGACGAGCGCGGCGATGGCCGACGCGGCCGGCACGCCCGGGGTCGAGCCCTGGAGGTCGCCCGTGGCGTAGATCCGGGTGGCGCCGTGGGCGCCGAGGACCTCGGCGATGGTGTCGCCGTCGCCGTCGCCGTAGAGGGCCTCGACGGTGCCCGCCAGCTCGCGGGCCTTGGTGAGGATCTCCAGCGTGATCGGGGCGACCTTGCCGTCGGCCGCCTCGGCGTAGACCCAGATGCGGTTCAGAGCCATGGCTGTGGTGTCTCCTGCGTGTTCGTCCGGGTCCGGGTCAGATGACCTTGAGGTTCTCGAGGTAGGCGACGATCTTGGCGTAGCCCTCGCCGTCGTCCTCGACGACCTCGCCGGCCTCGCGGGCCGGGGCGTCGTCGACGGCCACGATCTCCTGCCCGGCGCCGGCCGAGCCGACGGTGCCGGCGTCGATGCCGAGGTCGGCCAGGCTGAGCTGGTCGACCGGCTTGGACTTGGCCGCCATGATCCCCTTGAAGCTGGGGTAGCGGGGCTCGACCACGCCGGCGGTCACCGACACGAGGGCGGGCAGCGTGGTCTCGACCTCGTCGTAGCCCAGCTCGGTCTGGCGCTGGACGCTGACCGTCTCGCCGGAGATCTCGACGTGCTTGGCGAAGGTGATCGACGGCAGGCCGAGCAGGGCTGCGACCTGCTCGGGGACCGTGCCCGTGTAGCCGTCGCTGGACTCGGTGGCCGCCACCACCAGGTCGGGCTCGGCCCGCTTGATGGCGGCCGCCAGCACCTTGGCGGTGTCGAGGGCACCGGCACCGGACAGGGCCTCGTCCGAGACGAGGATGGCCTTGGCCGCACCCATGGCGAGAGCCGTCCGCAGGCCCGCGGTCTCGTTGTTGGGAGCCATCGAGACGAGGGTGACGTCCCCGCCACCGGCCGCATCGGCAAGCTGGAGAGCCATCTCGACGCCGTAGCTGTCGGACTCGTCGAGGATCAGCTTGCCGCTGCGGTCGAGGGTGTTGTCAGCCTCGAGCTTTCCCGGCTCGGCCGGATCCGGGATCTGCTTCACGCACACGACCACGTTCATGGCCAGCCATGCTGCCCCTCCCCGGCGGAGGGGTCCAAATCGCTGCACAAGAAGTGACCGGTCGGTAACCTGCGGAGGGTACTAGGTTCCCGACACCTGTGAAGCTGCTGCTGCTCGTGAACTCGCAGGCGTCGTCGGTGACGCCGCGCAGCCGCGTCGTCATCGGCAAGGCGCTGTCGGCCGACCACGACGTGACCCTGGCCGAGACCAGCCGCCGCGGCCACGCCACCCGCCTGGCCCTGGGGGCCGCGGCCACGGGGACCGACGCGGTGGTGGTGCTGGGGGGCGACGGGACGCTCAACGAGGCGGCCAACGGCCTGGCCGGGACGGCGACGGCGCTGGCCGCGCTGCCCGGCGGGTCGACCAACGTGTTCGCCCGCAGCATCGGCCTTCCCAACGACCCCATCGAGGCCACCGGCGTGCTGCTCGACGCCCTGGCCCGCCGGTCGATCGAGCGGGTGGGGCTGGGCTCGGTGAACGGCCGCTACTTCCTGTTCCACACGGGCGTGGGCTTCGACGCCGCCGTGGTCGAGCAGGTGGAGCGGCGGTCCGGGCTCAAGCGCTACGCCGGCCACCCGCTGTTCGTCTACGCCGGCTTCGACACGTGGATCCGCCACTACGACCGCAGCCGGCCCCGCTTCGCCGTCCACTTCCCCGGCGAGGGTCACCACGAGGCGGTGGTCGACGACGCCTACCTGACCATCGTCCTCAACACCAGCCCCTACACGTACCTGGGCAACGTGCCGCTCGACCTGGCACCGGAGGCGACGCTCGACCGGGGCCTGGCGGCGGTGACGCTGCGGACGATGGCGTTCACCCGGTTCCTGCCGGTGGTGGCGTCGGCGCTGGGCCGGGGGCGCCTGCTGCGCCGCAGCCGCTGGGTCGACCACCGCACCGACGTGCCGGCGTTGACGGTGCGGGCCTACGGGCCGGTGCCCTACCAGGTCGACGGCGACCACCTGGGGGACGCGGAAGTGCTGGAGTTCCGGCACGAGCCGGAGGTCCTCGACCTGGTGATGCCGTCGGCCACGGACGCGGTCAGACCCTGACCCGGCCC
>DASSUD010000278.1:0-3007 GCA_035707385.1 Acidimicrobiales bacterium | reverse complement strand
ACCCACGCCGGCCACGACATCACCTACGCGGCGGTGGCGGGCGCGCTGGCCCACATCGGCCGGGCCGGCCAGCCGCCCACGCCGCCGCTCAACCTGGTGGCCGACTTCGGCGGGGGCGGCATGCTGCTGGCGCTCGGGGTGGTCGCCGCGGTGCTGGCCGCCCGCGAGTCGGGGACGGGCCAGGTGGTCGATGCGGCGATGGTCGACGGGGTGGCGCTGCTGATGGCGCCCTTCTTCATGGCGCTGCGGTCGGGCTTCTTCACGGACGAGCGGGGCACCAACCTGCTCGACTCGGGCGCCCCGTTCTACGACAGCTACCCGTGCGCGGACGGCGCCTACGTGGCCGTGGGCGCGCTGGAGCCGCAGTTCTTCGCCGCCCTGCTGGACGGCCTGGGAATCGACCCGGCCGAGGTCGGCGACCAGCACGACCGGTCCGGGTGGCCGTCGATGCGGGTCCGCCTCGGCGCGGCCTTGGGCACCCGCAGCCGGGACGAGTGGGTCGCCCACTTCGCCGGGCGGGACGCGTGCGTCGCCCCGGTGCTCACCACCGAGGAGACGCTCGCCGACCCGCACCTGGCGGCTCGGGGCACGGTGGTCGAACGGGACGGGGTGCCCCAGCCGGCGCCCGCACCCCGGTTCGCGGCGACGCCCGCCGCCCTCGACCGCCCGCCGCCGCAGCCGGGGGAGCACACCGACGAGATCCTGGCCGAGCTGGGCTACCGGCCCGGGGAGGCAACGGCCCTGCGGGACGCCGGGGTCGTTGCGTAGCGTCGCGGGGTGGCCGCCCGCAGCCGGGGGTGCACGTCGGCGGGGTCTGGCCGAGCTGGGCTACCGGCCCGGGGAGGCAGCGGCCCTGGTGGACGCCGGGGTCGTTGCGTAGCGTCGCGGGTGTGGCCGGCCGCTACAGCTTCGGGGACAGCGAGGTGGCTGCCCGCCGCCTCGCCCTGGTGGCGCGGGTCTTCGAGCCGACGTCGCGGGCGCTGCTGGCCGAGTGCGTGCCGCCGGGGGCGGGCACCGCGCTCGACCTCGGCTGCGGGCCGGGGAACACGACCCGGCTGCTGGCCGAGGTGGCCCGGCCCCGGTCCACGCTCGGCCTCGACAGCTCCGAGCGCTACGTCGCCGCAGCCCGGGCGGGCACCGACGACCCGGCCGTGTCCTTCACCTGCCACGACGTCACCAGCCTCCCGCTGCCCGGGGCGCCCGCCGACGTGGTCTACGCCCGGTTGTTGCTGGCCCACGTACCCGACGCGCGGGCCGTGGCCGAGGGATGGCGGACCCAGTTGCGGGCCGGCGGCGTGCTCGTCCTCGAGGAGGTCGAGTCCATCGACCCGCCCCCCGGCGTGCTGCGCGACTACGAGGACCTGGTGGCGGCCGTCGTCGCTGCCGGAGGCGGGGACATGTACGCCGGGCCGCTGCTGGCCCCGCTCGGTGGCCGGTGCCTCGACCTGGACGTCGACGCAGCGGTGGCGGCCCGCATGTTCGGGCTCAACCTGGCCACCTGGCGGGACGAGGCGCTGGCGCACGGCCTCGCGAGCCGGGCCCAGCTCCATCGGATCGCCGAGGGCCTCACGTCGCTGGTCGAGGCCGGGCCTGGGCGGGGTACGGCCCGCTGGGTCATCCGCCAGTTGGCGGTGCCGGCCTGATCGTCAGGTGACGGTCGGGCCGACCCTGTCCACGATCGCGTCGGTGGCCTCGGAGCCCCGGGCGCAGTGGGCGCAGCAGTAGAACCGGCCGTCGACCTCGACGCCGTGCCCGATGACCGTGCACCCGCAGTGCTCGCACACCGGCGCCATGCGGTGGATGGCGCACTCGAAGCTGTCGAAGGTGTGGCGGGCTCCCGCCGCCACCACCTCGAAGGCCTTGTCGTAGTCGTTCCCGCAGACCTCGCACTGGGCCATGACCGGTACCTCCCCGGGCCGATCGCCGACCCCCGACGCGTACCCGCCCGGGCACGCGCCGACACCGGCCATGGTCAGTGCAGGGCGAGCTTCAGGGCGATCATCACCAGCCCGGCCAATCCGCCGATGCCGGCCGCGGTCACCCGCCGCCACCCGGCCAGCTCGGCCCGGCCGGCGGCGACCCACCCCAGCAGGACCAGCCACGCGGCGGTGAAGACCAGGGCCGCCAGCACCGCGTCGGCGGCGTCGGCGCCGAACGCCGCTGCCAGGAGCAGCGCGGCCAGCGGGGCGAACGACGCGGTCACCATGCGCCAGTGGTGACGGGCGTGCTCGACGACCGCATCGCTGAGCTCGCCGTGGCCCGCCAGCAGCCTTCCGGCCAGCACCCGGGCGTAGGTCTCGGCTGCCCAGTACACGACCACGGTGACGATGACCGCGGCGCAGATCTGTCCCACGCTGAGGTGATCGGCGCCGGCGGCCATGACGCTGGCCGACACGATGGTGCCGTAGATCGAGGCGGCCACCCGCTCGACCTCGACGGCCTCGGCCTCCTCGTCACGCACGCTCACCGGGGACATCCTCCCACCGCCGGCCACTAGACAGGGAGACCATGGGAGAGGTCGTGTCCCCGCTGACCGGGACCGTGGCGCGCGTCGAGCGGGCCGTCGGCACCGCGGTCGAGGCCGCCAGCACCGTCGTGGTGATCGAGTCGATGAAGATGGAGTACGCCATCGAGGCCGGCGTGGCCGGGACGGTGGCCGAGATCCGGGTGGTCGCCGGTGACGCCGTGCAGGCGGGGGACCTGCTCGCCGTGGTCACCGCGGGGGCCGCCGAGCCGTCGCTGCCCGCCGCGGACAGCGACCGGCAGGCGGGCGGCGGCATGCACGCCACGGCCCCCGCTGCCACCCAGCCGGCGGTCCGCGCCGACCTGGCCGAGGTCGTGGACCGCCACGCCGCCGGCCTGGACGCCGCCCGGCCCGAGGCGGTGGCCCGCCGGCGGCGGACCGGGCAGCGCACCGCCCGGGAGAACGTCGAGGACCTCGTCGACCCCGGCACGTTCGTCGAGTACGGGCCGCTGCTGATCGCCGCCCAGCGCCGGCGCCGGTCGG
>DASSUD010000277.1:0-5214 GCA_035707385.1 Acidimicrobiales bacterium | reverse complement strand
CGCCACCAACGCCGAGCGCACCGCGGACGAGCAGGCGCTCGTGATCCAGGAGTTCCTCGGCTTCCACGGCTTCAGCTTCGACGACGACATCGCCGGCATCGTGCTGTGCTCGTCGGTGCCCCGGGTGACCGGCGCCCTCCGGCGCATGAGCGAGCGCTACTTCGGGAGCCTGCCGGTGGTCATCGAGCCCGGCATCCGCACGGGCATCCCCATCCTCTACGACAACCCCAAGGAGGTGGGCGCCGACCGCATCGCCGACGCGGTGGCCGCCTTCGACCTGTTCGGCGGCCCGCTGGTGGTGGTCGACTTCGGCACCGCCACCACGTTCGAGGCCATCTCGGCCAAGGGCGAGTACCTGGGCGGCGCCATCTTCCCCGGCATCGACATCAGCCTCGACGCCCTGTTCGCCCGGGCCGCCGCGCTGCGCCGGGTCGAGCTGGTCGAGCCCCGCCACGTCATCGGCCGCTCGACAGTGGAGTCGATGCAGTCGGGCGTCATCTACGGGTACACCTCGCTGGTGGACGGCATGGTCAACCGCATCGAGGCCGAGCTGGGCGAAAAGGCCAAGGTGGTGTCGACCGGCGGTCTGTCAGGCTTGATCACGCCGCTGTCCGCCACCATCACCCACCACGAGCCCTGGCTGACCCTCCACGGCCTGCGCCTCATCTACGAGAAGAACCAGTGACCGACCCGACCCCGCGCCCGCCGTTCCGCCCGCCCTACCGGGTCGAGGTGACCGACCGCGCCGCCGACCTCCAGGCCGCCCACGCCGACCTGGCCGACGGGGCGGGCACCGGCGTCACCGCCACGGTGGCCGGGCGGATCATGCTGCTGCGGGACATGGGCCGGTTGGCCTTCGCCGCCCTGCGGGACTCCAGCGGGCAGGTCCAGCTCATGGCGACCGCCAAGGGCACCGACGACTACAAGGGCCTCACCGGCCTCAACCTCGGGGACTGGATCGTGGCCACCGGCGAGGTGATCCGGTCCAACAAGGGCGAGCTGTCGGTCCGGGTCGAGACCTGGGAGCTGCTGGCCGAGGCCCGGCGGGGCTTCGGCGACAAGTGGCACGGCATCACCGACACCGACCTGCGCTACCGCCAGCGCTACGCCGACCTGTGGGCCAACGAGTCCAGCCGGGCCACGTTCCGGGCCCGCAGCCGGATCATGACCCTGACCCGCCGGTTCCTCGACGAGCGCGGCTTCGTCGAGGTCGAGACACCGGTGTTCCACCCCATCCCCGGCGGGGCCCTGGCCCGGCCCTTCACCACCCACCACAACGCCCTCGACATGGACCTGTACCTGCGCATCGCCCCCGAGCTGTACCTGAAGCGCCTGGTGGTGGGCGGCTTCGAGCGGGTGTACGAGATGGCCCGGGTGTTCCGCAACGAGGGGTTGTCGACCCGCCACAACCCCGAGTTCACGATGCTCGAGCTGTACCAGGCCTACGGCGACTACGGCGACATGATGGAGCTGACCGAGCAGCTCGTGGCCCACCTGGCGACGGAGATCACGGGATCGACGACCATCACCTACGGGGGGCGCGAGGTCGACCTCGCGCCGCCGTGGCGCCGGGCGTCGATGATCGAGCTGATCGAGGAGCACACCGGGCTCCGCCTCGACGTGCGCCAGCCGGTCGAGGAGCTGGCGGCGATCGCCGCCGACCAGGGCGTGGCGCTCGACGCGTCGTGGGGTCCGGGCAAGCTGATCCTGGAGATCTACGAGAAGACCACCGAGGCCGCGCTGTGGGGCCCCGTGTTCGTCACCGACTACCCGCAGGAGGTGTCGCCGCTGGCCCGGGAGCACCGCGAGCTGCCGGGCATGGTCGAGCGGTTCGAGCCGCTCGTGGCCGGCCGCGAGCTGGGCAACGCCTTCTCCGAGCTGGTCGACCCCGACGAGCAGCGCCGCCGGTTCGAGGACCAGGCCCGGGCCAAGGCGGCGGGCGACGCCGAGGCCATGGTGGTCGACGACGACTACGTGCGGGCGCTGGAGTACGGGCTACCGCCGACCGGCGGGCTCGGGATCGGCATGGACCGGCTCGTGATGCTCCTCACCGACACCCACAGCATCCGCGACGTCGTGCTGTTCCCGACGCTTCGGCCGGAGCGGGACTGAGCGCAGCAACAGGAACCCGCCCAGCCCGGACACGGTGCTGCCCACCAGGATGCCGATCTTGGCAGCGTCCGCGGTGGCAGCCGAGTCGAACGACAGGCTGGTCACGAACAGGGCGACGGTGAACCCGACGCCGGCCGCGGTGGAGAGGCCCAGCATGTGGCGCCAGGTCGTCCCGCTCGGCAGGCGGCCGAGTCCGACCCGCACGGCCAGCGCGGTGGCGCCGAACACGCCCACCGTCTTGCCCACGATCAGGCCCAGCATCACGCCCACGGTCACCGAGTTGGTCACGATGCCGGACAGGGCGTCGCCGGTGAGGGCAACGCCCGCGTTGGCCAGGGCGAACACGGGGACCACCACGTAGGCCACCCACGGGGACAGCGCCCGCTCCAGCCGCTCCAGGGGACTGACGCTGTACATGGCCAGCCGGGCGACCTCGGCGATCGACTGCTCGTTCTCGGCGAACTCGCGGGGGGTCAGCACCCGGTCGTAGTAGGCGGCTTCGATGCCGTTGACCATGCGGCGGGCCTGGGGTGGGAAGCGGCGGGGCGAGCGCAGCGGCCACGCCGGGGTGAGCAGTCCGAGGGCCACGCCGACGAGGGTGGCGTGGACGCCGGACTCCAGCAGCGCCAGCCACGTGAAGGCGCCCACCGCCAGGTAGGGGCTGAGGCTCATCACGTCGCCGCGGCGGAGGGCGAAGATCGCGGCCAGCCCGGCCGCCGCGCAGGCCAGCCAGCCCCAGGACAGGGCGCCCGTGTAGAAGATCGCGATGACGACGATGGCGCCGATGTCGTCGGCCACCGCCAGGGTGAGCAGGAACATCTTGGCGGCCAGGGGGACCCGCTTGCCGGCCAGCGTGACGACACCCACGGCGAAGGCGATGTCGGTGGCCATCGGCACGGCCCAGCCGTCGACGCCGGCGCCGCTGCGGTTGAAGGAGGCGTAGATAACGGCCGGCACCGCCATGCCGCCGAGAGCGGCGGCCACCGGCAGCATCACGGCCCGGGGGTCGCGCAGCTCGCCGTGCACCGCCTCCCGCTTGATCTCCAGGCCCACCAGCAGGAAGAAGACGGTCATCAATGCGTCGTTGACCCAGTGCTGCAACGACAGGTGGTCGAGTCGGATCAGGTCGCCGAGCTCGACGCGCAGCGGGGTGTGCCACAGCTCGGTGTAGCTGTCCGCCCAGGGCGAGTTGGCCCACAGGATGGCGACGGCGGCCGCCGCCAGCATGACCACGCCGCTCGCCGCCTCGTGCTGGAGCACCCGCTGGATCGGTTGCACGACCGTCCGGGGGACGTAACGGTCGGAGTCGCTCCACGGTTCCTTCAACGGCATGCCCGGCACGCTTTGAGTAGGTACGGGGAGATCGGGCCGCCGCCAAGGGCGGAGGCGTCGCGTTCACAAAGCGTTCACGGTGGGTGTTCAGAGAGGCATCAGAAACGCGCCATACAAGGGCAATGACCACTGTCCGTCGGTCCCGGGGGCCTGGCGGCTACTGCGCCACCTCGGCCGGCTGGTCGGCCAGGCCGACCGGCGGGCCGCCTGCCGGCGGGTGGCCGAGGTCGACCTCGCCCGACACGTCGTCCGGGGCCGGGGCGTCGTCCTCGGCACCGGCGGCTGACACCACGTCCACGACCGATTGCAGCCGCACGCCGAACCAGCCGAGGCCCGGCTGGCGCAGGGCGATGCGGACCTCGTAGCGGCCGGGCTCGCCGGGCACCTCCAGCGGGACCTCGACGGCGGTGGCCGTCATGTCCGGCAGCACCCGGGGGAGCGGGACCAGCGGGTTGGCGACCGCCTCGCCCCCGCCGACGGGGATCCAACGGGCGCCGACCTTCACCGGCCGGGGGAGCACCGACGCCAGCGGCCCGCCCGACCGGTTCACGACCTCGACGGTGACCGTCGATGCCGTACCGGCTCCGGCGGTGGGGCCCAGCTCGCCCCGCACCCTGCACGCCCGCGCCCGCCGGGTCGGCAGCGGAGCGCCCGCCGCCGCCAGCGCCGCCGCCACCCGGGGAGTGATCATCCGCATCGCCGCGCCGGCGGGTGCGGGCCGCCGGTCCGGCGGGCGGTCGGCGCCCCGGTGCTGGTCGACCGCCCGGGAGGCGTTGGCCCCGAAGCCGGCGGACACGCCCCGCACCACCGCCGGCGACACGGCCACGATGTCGTAGACCTCCAGGCACGGCATCGGCACCCGGTCGACCACCGTGAACCGATCCAGGTCGACCACGGCCACCTCGGCCCGGTCGTCGTCCCGGCTGCGGTGGGCGTTGCCTCCCACCAGGGCGTAGGGGCCCACGAACGTCAGGCCCCGGCTGAACCGCCGCACCGACACCCGGCGCAGCACGTGCCCCTGCGCGTCCAGCTCGGTGAGCGCGCCCTTCGTCGACTCGCACACGTACCACCGCTCGCCCCGGCGCCGGGGCGTGTGGGGGTGGGCCAGCCCGCCGAGCACGTCCCGCCCGGTGGCGAGGTCGAGGACGAACCCGGTGTCCCCGGGGTCGTCCGACTTCCAGCCCTTGTGACGGTCGAAGCGCCCGAAGGCGCAGACGTGGAGGGATCCGTCGACCACCACCAGCGAGTTCACGTGCCAGGAGTCGGGGACGGTCGAGCCCCGCCACACCAGGGTCGGCTCGCCCGCCCGGTCGACCCGCCACACCGCGTCGTCCCAGCTCGAGCTGACGTGCGGCGCCCCCGCGGACCACACCACGTCGTGGGGGTCCCGGACGGCGTCGAGCCGCTGGTAGCTGCGCACCCCCCGGGCGTCGTAGGACAGCAGCTCGCACGTCGACGTCTGCTCGCCCGGCGCCCGCAGCACCCGCCACAGCCGCCCGCCGCCGACGGCGATGCCGGAGGTGGGCAGGTCGTCGAGCGCCACCGGCGAGCCGGAGGTCAGGTCGTAGAGGCCGCCGCCCCACTTGCCGAACCCGCTCACCAGCAGGTGGGCGTCGCCCAGGGCCGCCCGCCAGCCGCCGCGGTTCGCCGTCATTCGATGCCGTGCTCCAGGGCGTAGCGGACGAGCTCCTGGCGGCGGTTGAGGTGGAGCTTGCCCAGGATGTTGCGGACGTGGTTCTCGACCGTCTTCTCCGCGATGAACAGCTGCTC
>DASSUD010000276.1:0-5650 GCA_035707385.1 Acidimicrobiales bacterium | reverse complement strand
GGCCCAGGCCGAGAACATGATCAGCGGCGCCCTCAAGTCGCTGTTCGCGCTGTCGGAGGCCTACCCCGACCTCAAGGCCAACCAGAACTTCTCCCAGCTCCAGGAGGAGCTGACCGGCACCGAGGGGCGCATCGCCTACGCCCGGCAGTTCTACAACGACACGGTGTACCGCTATAACACCAAGATCCAGAGCTTCCCGACCAACGTCCTGGCCAACATGTTCTCCTTCTCGGAGCGCGAGTACTTCCAGGCCGACGACGAGTCACGCGGCCCCACCCAGGTCAGCTTCTGACCGTGGCCGCCCTGCAGTCCCCCCAGGCGGGCGCCGCCATGAACGACGAGGTCACGGCCAACAAGCGCCGCAGCCGGGTGCTGGTGGCGGCGTTCTTCCTGTCCGCCTTCGTCGTGGCGTCGATCCTGACCCTGCTGATCGGCGCCCTGCTCGGCGTGCCGGCCGTGCTCGCCGTGGTCGTCGCCGTCCTCGTCGCGCTGGGTGCCACCGTCGCCGCCTACCGGCAGGCGGACGCGGTCGCCCTGCGCACGAGCCGCGCCGCGCCGGCACCGGTCGAGGACTACGCCCGCTACCACAACATCGTCGAGGGCCTGTGCATCGCCTCGGGGCTGCCGAAGCCCCGGCTCTACGTCATCGAGGACCAGGCGCCCAATGCCTTCGCCACCGGGCGGAACCCCCGCACCGCGGCGCTGGCGGTGACCTCCGGCCTGCTCGACAAGCTCAACCGCATCGAGCTGGAGGGGGTCGTGGCCCACGAGCTGTCGCACGTGAAGAGCTACGACGTCCTGGTGTCGACCCTGGCCGTCACCATGGTGGGCGTCGCGCTCCTCGGCGTGCCGTCGCTGGTGGACCCCGTCATGGCCCGGGTGGTGGGTGGCAGGCGCGAGACGCTCGCCGACCTGTCGGCGGTCGAGATGACCCGCTACCCGCCCGGGCTGATCTCGGCGCTGGAGAAGCTGGGCGACGGCGCCACCGACGTCCACGCCCGCCCGGCGACCGCGCACCTGTGGATCGAGCAGCCGTCACCCCCCATCGAGGAGCGCATCGCCCTGCTCCGGGAGCTGTGAGCCGGCCCGTGCGGACCGGTGGGGAACAGCGGATCCAGCGCCCTAACCGGTCCACTTTGCCGGAACTGGCTGGGGAGGGTGGCGGGCCGCGCTCCTAGACTGGACCCATGACCGAGTCGGCGCCCTCTCCCGTCCCTGCTCACGACACCGGCACGCCGCGCGTCAAGCGCGGCCTGGCCGAGATGCTCAAGGGCGGGGTGATCATGGACGTGGTCACGGCCGACCAGGCCAAGATCGCCGAGGACGCCGGCGCCGTCGCCGTCATGGCGCTCGAGCGGGTGCCGGCCGACATCCGGCGCGACGGCGGCGTGGCTCGCATGAGCGACCCCGAGCTGGTCGAGGGCATCGTGGCCGCCGTCACGATCCCGGTGATGGCCAAGGCCCGCATCGGCCACTTCGTGGAGGCCCAGATCCTCCAGGCGCTCGGCGTCGACTACGTGGACGAGTCCGAGGTCCTCACGCCGGCCGACGAGGCCCACCACATCGACAAGTGGGCCTTCACCGTGCCCTTCGTGTGCGGGGCGACCAGCCTCGGCGAGGCCCTGCGCCGCGTGGCCGAGGGCGCGGCCATGATCCGCTCCAAGGGCGAAGCCGGCACCGGCAACATCGTCGAGGCGGTGCGCCACCTGCGCTCCATCCTGGGCGACATCCGCAAGGTCGCCCAGGCCGACTCCGCCGAGATCTACGACTGGGCCAAGCAGCTGCGGGCGCCGGTCGGGCTGGTGCAGGAGGTCGCCCAGACGGGCACGCTGCCGGTCCCGCTGTTCTGCGCCGGCGGCATCGCCACCCCCGCCGACGCCGCCCTGGTGATGCAGCTCGGCGCCCAGGCCACCTTCGTGGGCTCGGGCATCTTCAAGAGCGACGACCCGGCCCGCCGGGCCAAGGCCATCGTCGAGGCCACCGCCCACTACGACGACCCCGGCATCCTGGTCAAGGTCAGCCGGGGCCTGGGCGTGGCCATGCGGGGCGACGAGATCGCCGGCCTCGACGTCCGCCTGGCCGAGCGGGGCTGGTAGCCGCCCGGGACCGCAGCTACCGGTCGAGCCGGTCGGACTCCCACAGGCCGACCCGGCCGTAGTCGCTGCCCGCCAGGCTGACGTGCCCGTCGGCGTCGACGGTGACGCTGAGGACCGTCTGGTCGCCGGCGCCCCCGAGGGCCCGCTCGCCCGCGTCCCGCCGGTCGATGTCGCCGTCGGCCGACACCCGCCACAGGGCGATGTCGCCGTCGCCGTGGGCGGTGTCGGTGCCGGCCACCAGCCACCCGTCGGTCTCGTCGTCGTCGTTGTCCGGGACGGCGGCGACCGCGCTGGCCCACTGGTCGCCACCACCGCCGAAGGTCCCGGCGTCGAGCAGGGTCCACTCGTAGCCGTCGGGCGAGGTCCAGACGCGGGCATCGGTGTCGCCGCTGGCGTCGTCGGAGCCGACCACCACGAACCCGTCGGGGCCGCCCGCGCAGCCGTACGCCAGCTGGTTGCCGGCGCCGCCGAACGACCCGTCCGCCACCGTGCCGACCGTCCAGGCGCCGTCGGCCGGGTTGCGCCGCACGACGGCGGCGTCGAAGGCGCTGGCGCTGCCGGACACGCCCACGGCCACCACGGTGCCGTCGGGGGCGACGCACACGTCGTTGAGCCGCTGGGCGCCCGGGCCGCCGATGCCGGGCGCCTCGCCGGCGATCGACACGCCGTCGGTGGAGACGACGACGATGGGGTCGGAGTCGCCGGTCGACGCGAACACCGAGCCCACGGCGATGAACCCGTCGTTGAACGGCGCGGCGGCGACCAGCGACCGGGTCCCGTCCCCGCCCGCGGGCTGCACCGACTCCGGGGGCAGCTCCCGTTCGAGCGCCACGATGGTCGACGCCTGTTCCTCGGTGGGGTTCTCGAGGTACTGGAGGTAGGCGTCCTCGATGCGGGCGTCGGTGCTGCCGATCCGGCCCCACGTCTCGCCGTCCTTCGAGATCCACACCATGCCGTCAGGGAGGTTGTCGCCCGACAGGCCACGGGTCTCCGCCAGGCCGAAGTCCTCGATGCCCACGGCCGCGAAGCCCCCCTTCACGGGGACCACGTCCATGATCCTCCCGGAGGCCAGCGGCTCCGCGTCGACGGCCCGCCACACGCCGCTGGCGGTGCGGCGCCAGACCTGCCCGGCGTACTTCTCGCGCTCGGCGCCGGCGGGCGCCGTGTAGCGGCCTCCCGCCGCGATCGTCACGTCCGGGGTCTCGGCCACCGCCGAGGCGAAGGGCTGAGCACCGCCCCGGGGGAAGGCGTCGCTGGTCACGTCCTCCCAGCGGGCGGTCAGGCGGAGCACCGCCGGCCCCGAGCCGATGGCGACGGCGGGGACCGAGGCGGACGATGCCACGTCCACGATCTGCACGCCGTCCTGGAACACCTCGCCGTGCACCGGCGGTGGCTGCAGGGTCCAGCTCTGCCCCCCGTCGGCGGAGCGCCACACGTGCGGCCGCCACTTGCTGCCCCCCGCGGCGAGCACCCCGGACTCGTCGACCGTGAGAGAGCGGACGGTCATGTCCTCGATGTCCTCGCGGGAGTCCTCGTGGAGGGGCGGCGGCCCGCCGGTGCTGCCGGCCCACGTGCGGGCGTCGGGCGAGGTCCAGGTGACCGCCACGGCCGCCACGCCGCCGCCGTCCGCATAACCGCCGGCCACCAGGCCGGCGCCCGTGTCGACCACCGACGAGACCTCCTGGCGCCCCGGGCCCCCCAGGCCGGGGGTGTCGAGCTGCTCCCAGGACCGGCCGTCGGCGGACCACCACACGACGCCCTCACGGTCGTTGTCGACCCGCCGCGAGCCCACCGCCACGAACCCGCCCGAGAACGACGCCACGTCCCGCACCGACTCCTCGCCGGTGGCGTCGAGGGGGCCACCGGGGCCGCCGTCCACCGACTCCCAGGTCTCGCCGTCGGCGCTGAACCACAGCCGGGCCCGCACCTCGCCCCAGGCGTTCTCCCCGCCGGCCACGATGACGCCCCCGGCACTGGTGGCCACGTCGAAGGCCCATTGCTCGTGGTCGCCGCCCATGGCCTCCGGCCGGGACTGCACCCAGGTGTCGCCGTCGAGGCGCCACACGGCGGCGTCGGACGCCTCACCGTCACCGACCCGGCCCACGGCCAGCAGGCCGTCGTCGGTGGGCACGGCGGCCGCCATGGACTCGCCCACGCCGCCCCGGTGGGGAGCGACGCTGGTCCGCTCCCACTCGATCGCGTCCTCCGAGGTCCACACCGCGGCCACCGCCGCCCCGTCGCCGGGGTCGAGCAGCGAGCCGACGATCGTCCACGGCTCACCCTCCGCGGCCGGCGGCACCAGGTCCGACGTGGTCGACACCGGCTCCTCGAAGGCCAGGGAGTCGCCCGCGGCCCGGCGGAACGTCGGCGCCGCGTCGCCCTCGGTGTCACCGCCGGCGGAGCAGCCGGCCGTCGCCACCCCGATGGCCACGACCAGGCCGGCCGCCAGCGCCTTCCGCACAGAGGTGGTGGTCAGATGTCGGTGGCGGGCCTCGGCCAGCACGGAGAACCTCCGCTCGTCGGTTGTGCGTCCCCCCGACGTGTCCCAGTCGACGGGCGATTCTCGTAGGTCGGGGCCCTGCCCGTACAATCGGGGCACCATGTGCGCAGGATCGAGGCCCCCAGGTGAAGGTCGGCGTGCTCGCGCTGCAGGGCGCGTCGGCACGGCATGCCTCCATGCTGGCACGTCTGGGCGCGCAGCCGGTGACCGTGAGGTCGCCGGCTGATCTGGACGGCGTGGCCGCCCTGGTGCTGCCGGGGGGCGAGTCGACCACCATGTCGATGCTGCTGGAGTCGTCCGGGCTGTTCGCGCCCGTCGCCGAGGCGCTCGCCGGCGGCCTGCCCGCCCTCGGCACGTGCGCCGGCATGATCCTGCTGGGCCGCGACATCCTCGACGGCCGGCCCGACCAGCGCTGCTTCGGCGCCATCGACATCGCGGTGCGCCGCAACGCGTTCGGCCGCCAGGTCGACTCCTTCGAGGCCGACATCGCCGTGACCGGCCTCGGCGGCGCCCCCGTCCACGCCGTGTTCATCCGGGCCCCCTGGGTGGAGACCGTGGGCGAGGGTGTCGACGTCCTCGCTACCGTCGAGGGCCAGCCCGTCCTGTGCCGCCAGGGACCCGTGTTCGCGGCGGCGTTCCATCCGGAGCTCGGCGACGACCCCCGCCTGCACGAGCTGTTCCTCCACGAGGTGACGTGATGTCCGGCCATTCCAAGTGGGCGACCATCAAGCACAAGAAGGCCGCCAACGACAAGGCGCGCGGCAAGCTGTTCGCCAAGCTGCTCCGGCAGGTCGAAGTGGCGGCCCGCGAGGGCGGCGGCGACCCCGAGACGAACCCCACGCTGCGGACGATGTTCCAGAAGGCGCGGGACAACTCGATCCCCCTCGACACCATCGACCGGGCCGTCAAGCGGGGCACCGGCGAGCTGGAGGGCGTCACCTACTCGCAGATCACCTACGAGGGCTACGCGCCCGGCTCGGTGGCGGTGATGGTCGAGGTGCTGACCGACAACCGCAACCGCACCGGCGCCGAGATCCGCAACATCTTCACCAAG
>DASSUD010000275.1:0-3719 GCA_035707385.1 Acidimicrobiales bacterium | reverse complement strand
GCCGCTCCCGCCGCCGGTCTCGCCGGGGCACCCGCATCCCCCGACCCAGCCCCCCACCGGCAACGCCGCGAGCTCGCCGGCCCCTCCGACTCCCCCCGGACGGGGCCGGCGGGCCGCGGCGGTGCTGACCGCCGCCGGTCTCGTGCTGGTGTCAGCCACCGGTGGTGCGCTGATCGCCCTCGGCCTGGACGACGACGACGGCGGCGGCGCGACACGCGCCCCGGTTCCCTCCAGCCTCGAGACCCCCGTCGCCAGCGACGACGCCGCGCCGGACGAGCCGCTGTCCCAGGCGGCCGCCCGGGTGCTTCCCAGCGTGGTCTCCATCACCGTCGAGGCCGGTTCGGCCATGAGCAGCGGGTCCGGCATCGTCATCAGCTCCGACGGCCAGATCCTCACCAACAACCACGTCGTGGCGGCGGCGGCGGACGGGGGCGACCTGTCCGTCACGTTCTCCGACGGCAGCCGGTCCGGCGCCGAGATCGTCGGCCGGGACCCGGCCACCGACCTGGCCGTCATCAAGGCCGAGGGCGTCAGCGGGCTCACGCCCGCCACCTTCGGCGACAGTGACGCCCTCAACGTCGGCGACACGGTGCTGGCCATCGGCAGCCCCCTCGGGCTCGACGGCTCCGTCAGCGCCGGCATCGTCAGCGCCCTCGGCCGGGCCATCACCCTGCAGGGCGAGAGCGAGTCGCCCTTCGGGGGCCAGGAACCGTCCGGCCCCGGGCAGGTTGCGGTCATCGACGCCATCCAGACCGACGCCGCCATCAACCCCGGCAACTCGGGCGGCGCCCTCATCGACGCCGACGGCGAGGTGGTCGGGGTCAACACCGCCATCGCCTCGCTGGCCCAGGGCACCACGTCCCAGGGCGGCAACATCGGGGTCGGCTTCGCCATCCCCATCGACACGGCCCGGGCCATCGCCGAGGACCTGATCGCCGACGGCGAGGTCACCCACGCCTACCTCGGCGTGCGGCTGACCGAGGCCGAGGACGGCGGCGGGGCGCTCGTGGCCGGGGTCGAGGAGGGCCAGCCGGCCGCCGAGGCCGGGCTCCGGGCCGGCGACCTCATCACCCGGGTGGGCGACGAGGCCGTGTCCGATGCCGCCGACCTCACCGCCGCCATCCGCAACCTGAGGCCGGGCGACACGGTGCAGGTCACCTTCTCCCGGGACGGCGACGAGCAGGCGGTCGAGGTCGTCCTCGGCGAGCTGCCGAGCTGACGGCGCGGCGCCACCGCCCCGGGGCCGGCGTCAGCCCTGGGGCGGCTCCGGCGCGGTGGTGAACGCCAGGCCCAGGTGGGCGGTGTCGTTGTAGCGGCGCACGATCCAGCGGTCGCCCGTCACCACGATGTGGGAGATGGCCCCGTTGTCCGACCCGTTGAAGGCGAAGGCGCGCGAGCCGGTGCACAGGGCCAGGACCTGGCCGATCGTCCCGCCGTGGGACACCACCACCACGGCCTCGTCGGCGTGGGCCTCGGCGATGCGGGTGACGGCGCCCCGCACCCGGGCGGCGAAGGCGTCGGCCGGCTCGGCCCCGGGGATGACGTCCCAGCGCTGTCGGGCGTACATCTCCCGGGCGATCGGGTGGCCCTCGGCGATGTGGCGGCGGAAGCTGCCCTCCCACTCGCCCAGGCCCACCTCCCGGAGGTCGGGCTCGACCCGGGGCGTGATGCCGAGCCGGGCCGCCAGCGGGGCCGCGGTCTGGGCCGTGCGCTGCAGCGTGGTCACGTAGATGGCCGAGATGTCCTCGTGCTGGAGCCGGTCGGCCACCCGCTCGGCCTGCACGTGGCCGACCGGGTCGAGCTCGGGGTCGCCCTGGCCGTCCACCAGGGGGAACGGCTGGTCGTCGCGGGCCGGGACCGACTCGCCGTGCCGGACGAGCAGCAGCTCGCAGGCGCCGGGTGGCCGGGTGAAGCGGAGCTGGCGGTACGTGCGGACCTCGGTCACCGGGCCAAGCTACGCGGCGGCCGGAATCACGCACCCATCGGCGGGGCACACTGGGGCCGTGGACGGGACCGTGGCGCTGGTGGCGCTCGTGATGGCGGTCGGCGCCGTCGGGACGGTGCTGCCGCTGGTTCCCGGGCTGGGCCTGGCCTGGCTGGCGGCGCTGGGCTACGGGCTGGTCGAGGGCTTCGACGCCGCCGGCGGGCCCGGCCTCGCCCTGTTCGCGGCCATCACGGTGGTGGCGGTGGCGGGGTTCCTCGCCGGTTGGGTCGTGCCCCACCGCTCGGCGGTGGCCTCGGGGGCGCACCGGGGCTCGGTGTGGCTGGGCGTGGCGGGCGCGGTGGCCGGGTTCTTCCTCGTGCCCGTGGTCGGGCTGCCCCTCGGCGGAATGGCGGGCATCTACGTCGGCGAGCACCTGCGCACGCGGGACGCCGCCCGCGCCTGGCGGGCGACCCGGGCCACCCTGGCCGGCTTCGGGATCGCGGCCCTGCTCCAGATGGGGGCCGCCCTCGCGATGATCGTCCTGTGGGTGGCCTGGGTGCTGGCGGCGTGACCGCCGGCGAGTGGGAGCCCTCGGCGGCCGACTGGGTCCGCTGGGCCCGAACGCCGGGCCACGACGCCTACTGGTGGTTCCGCGATGCGTTCTTCGACGACCTGCTGCCGCCGCCCGGCCGCCGGACGCTCGAGGTCGGGTGCGGCGAGGGGCGGGTGACCCGGGACCTCGTGGACCGCGGCCACCGGGTGACCGGCGTCGACACCGCCCTCGGGCTGGTGCGGGAGGCACGCCTGGCCCCCGGCGGCGGGACCTGGGCCCTGGCCGACGGCGCCGGCCTGCCCTTCCCGGACGGTTGCTTCGACCTGGTCGTCGCGTACAACTCGCTGCAGGTGGTGGCCGACATGCCGGCGGCGGTCCGGGAGGCGGCCCGGGTGCTCGACCCCGGCGGCCGGCTGGCGTTCTGCGTCTCGCACCCGGTGACGGACCTGGGGCGGTTCCTCGGCGACGAGCCCGATGCCCCGTTCGCGCTGCGGTCGCGCTACTTCGAGAGCGAGCGGGTGGACGACACCGTCGAGATGGGCGGCCTCATCATGCGGTTCCGGGGCCGGACCTGGTCGCTGGAGCACTACGCCCGCGCCCTGGAGGGGGCCGGGCTGCGCATCGAAGCCCTGCGTGAGCCGCGGCCCGCGGGCGGCGGTGAGCGCTTCGGCCGGCGTCGGCGGGTCCCGATGTTCCTGTCGGTCCTGGCCGGCCGGTAGGGCCGTCGGGCCGTGGGCCCGAACGCGACGTCCAGCCGCACCGTGCGGGGCGCGGAACTCGCGACGGTGCAGCGGGCGGCGACCGCTACGTTCGCCGCGTGTGATCCTGCGCATGTCGACGCTGTTCGTGCGGACGCGCCGCGACGACCCGGCCGACGCCGAGGCGACCAGCCACCGGCTGCTGGTGCGGGCCGGCTACGTCCGCCGGGTCGCGCCCGGCGGGTTCGCGTGGCTGCCGCTCGGCCTGCTGGTGGCCCGCCACGTCGAGCGGGTCATCCGGGAGGAGATGGCGGCCATCGGCGGCCAGGAGGTGCAGTTCCCCGCGCTGGTGCCGCGGGGGCCGTACGAGGCGACCGGTCGCTGGCACGACTACGGCGACAGCCTGTTCCGCCTGGTGGACCGGCGCGGCGCCGACCACCTGCTGGCCCCCACCCACGAGGAGCTGTTCACGCTGGCCGTGCGGGACATGTGCTCGTCCTACCGGGACCTCCCGCTGATCCTGTTCCAGGTCCAGGCCAAGTAC
>DASSUD010000274.1:0-8420 GCA_035707385.1 Acidimicrobiales bacterium | reverse complement strand
GAGAACCAGAGGAAGTTCACAGGGTTGTCCTCTCGTACCGCACAGGGCGGTCGCCGTAGGTTCCCCCCATGCCGACGTTCGAGGTGATCCTGCGAGACCGGACCGTCGAGACCGTCGACGGCGCCGACGCCTACCAGCAGGCGGGCCCCATGACGACGTTCTTCCGCCGCGGCGACGGTCGGGACGTCATCGACTCGTGGAGCACCCGCATGGCCAGCTTCCGCACCGCGGACCTGCTGGTGGTGCGCCGGGTCGACCCGGCCGCCGCGGGGCTGCGGGCGGTCGCCGGCTGAGCGTCCCCGGCGGCGGGTGCCGCCTGTGCCATCCTCCCCGGGGTGACCGAGACCCTGTCCTTCGCGTGCCCCCGGTGCGGGGGCGAGGTATCCGAGCGCTACTACGGGCCGTGCGGGGCGTGCCGCACCACGTTGCGGGCCGATCAGGCCGCCGAGGCGCGGGCAGTGGGGGCGCAGGACTATGAACCGAAGATGAACGTCACGCCCAACGCGGTGGCGCAGAAGGACGACTGAGCCAGCACCCTCCGTGTCGGTATGGTGACAAACGTCACCTGGCCGCGCGCTATGGTCCGTGATGGAATCTGCAATCCGTAACGGCCTGCGATCAGGCGGCGATGGTCAATAAGGGAGCCGGTGATCGGCGTCCCGCGCGACGCATCCGCCACGCGAGCCGCTGGGAATGCTGGGGTCGGGGCCGGGGCTGGGCTTCCGACGAGACGAAACGGAGCCGCCGGTGGTCCGCCGCATACCGATCCGCGCCAAGGTCGCCGGCGCGTTGACGGTTCCCCTCCTCGCGCTGGTGGTGGTCGCCGGCATCGGCGCGTCCACCAACGCCCGGACGGCCTCCCGGGTGGTGCGGCAGGCCGACATGGCGACGGCGTCCATCGGGCACGCCGGTCTGATCAGCGCGCTGCAGGCCGAGCGCAACCTCGCCCTCCTCGACATGCTCGGGCTCACGGGCCGCCTCGAGCTGGACGCGCCGGACGCCGACGCGGCGCGCGCCATGACCGACGGCGCCGTCACCGCCCTGCACCGCGAGATCGCCGGGCACGGCGGCACGCTGCGCGAGGACTACCGGGTCGCCCTCGACAGCCTGGGCCGGCTCGACGAGGTGCGGGGTGCCGTCGACGGCGTGCGCCGCGCCGCGCCCGGGTCGGCCCGCCAGGCCGCCCACGACGCCTTCGCCTCGTACACCGAGATGATCCGCATGCTGTTCGCGTCCCACGACCGGTTCTCGCTGGTGGTGGACAACGCCGCGTTGCGCCAGGGCGACGAGCTCATGCACTACTCGTCGCACGGCGCCGACGCCAGCGCCCAGCTGCTGGAGACGCTGCTGTTCCTGGGCAGCGGCCCGGGCGGCATCGACGAGCCGACCGAGGCCGCCCAGGTCGCCGCGGTGGCCCGGGACGTCGAGCGCAACAGCGGCGTGCTGCGGACCAAGGGCACCGGCCCGTACGCGGACGCCACCGCGGCGCTGTTCGCCAACCCCCGGCTGACCGGACTGGCCGACTACGCCCACCGGGCGGTCCGCACCGGCCAGGTCGAGCCCGACACGCTGCTGGCCACGGCGCCGTTGGGGCCGGAGGGGGGCTACGCGGCCTTCCGGGACGAGGTGGTCGGCATCCTCGACGCCGAGGCGGCCCGGCTGGGCGCCGAGGCCGACCGCCGGCGGCAGTGGTACGTCACCGCCGCAGCGGCCGCGCTCGGCGCCGCCGTCCTGATCGCCTGGCTGGTCAGCCGGTCGATAACCCGCCCGCTGCGCCGCCTCGGCGAGGAGGCGGGGGCGATGGCCAGCTACCGCCTGCCCGCCGCCGTGCAGGACATCCTGGACACCCCGCGCGGCCAGGACATCGAGGTCCCGGAGGCCCGGCCCATCGCCACCCGGGCCCGGGACGAGGTGGGTGACGTCGCCCGGGCGCTCGACGAAGTGCAGAGCTCGGCCCTGCGCCTCGCGGTCGAGCAGGCCGCGCTCCGCCGCAACGTGGCCGAGTCGTACGTCAACCTGGGCCGCCGGAACCAGAACCTGCTGAGCCGCCTCCTCGACTCGGTGACCGAGCTGGAGTCCTCCGAGTCCGACCCCGACCGGCTGGACCAGCTCTACAAGCTGGAGCACCTGGCCACCCGCATCCGCCGCAATGCCGAGTCGCTGCTCGTGCTGTCCGAGCCGGTGGCGCCGGCCCGGTGGCAGCCGCCGGTGCAGGTGGCCGACGTGGTGCGCGCCGCGCTCGGGGAGATCGAGAACTACGAGCGGGTGGTCGTGCGCACGCTGGAGCCGGTGATGCTCCGGGGCGGGGCGTCCGCCGACCTGGCCCACCTGCTGGCGGAGCTGATCGAGAACGGCCTGCGCCACTCGCCGCCCCGCGAGCTGGTGGAGGTCAGCGGGCGGCTGGGATCGGGGGGCTACACCCTGTCCGTGGTCGACCACGGACTGGGCATGACCGCGGAGGACCTGGAGCTGGCCAACCAGCGCCTGGCCGGCACCGAGTCGTTCACCGTGACCCCGGCCCGCTACCTGGGCCACTACGTCACGGCCGTGCTCGCGGCCCGCCACGGCATCTCGGTCAGGCTCGGCGGGTCGGTGGTGCTGGGCATCACGGCCCGCATCGAGCTCCCGGCGTCGATCCTGACCGACCATGCCGAGCACCCGGCCGGGCCGACGCGCCAGCCCGACGGGGAGCGGCCGTCGCCGGCGGGGTGGGGCGCGCTCGACACGGCAGGCGAGCGGCCGTCGGCCGACGACGTCCGGGCGGCCGTGGCACTGCTGCGGACCCGGAGCGCCACGCCGCCCAAGCCGCCGGTCCGTGTCCCGCCCGTGCCGGTCGGGGCCATCGCCCGGTCGACCACCGTGGTGCCGCGGCACTGGCCGGCCCGCTCGGAGCGGGATCGTCACCCCGCCCCGTTGCCATCTCGGGCCCCGACGCCCGCGGTGGTCGCGGCGCCCGGGCCGAACCCCGGGCCCGGCGCCGGCCGCCGCGGCCTCGCCGGCGGGCCCCGGCCCCGCCCGGCGGTCGACACGGCGGGGCGGACCGCCAGCGGCCTGGTGCGGCGTGTCCCCCGGGCCCGGGGGGAGGCCGGCGACCAGGGCGGCGGCACGCGGCCGGAGCTGGAGCGGTTCCTCAGCAGCCTCGCCGGGCGGATGCCGCCCGCCGGCGACGCCCAGGATCGGGGGACCGACGGGCGCGGGGGATGAGCACGGTGCTGACGGAGGAGGCGCGCAACTTCAACTGGCTGCTGACGAGCTTCGTGGAGGAGACGGCGGGCGTCACCGACGCCATGGCCGTGTCGTCGGACGGGCTGCTCATCGCCCGGTCCGAGACCTGCGGCGGGCGGCACGGCGACCAGTTGTGCGCCATCATCGCCGGGTCCGCCAGCCTGGCGGGGGCCGCCAGCCGGACGATCGAGGGAGGCGGTGTCGATCGGGTCATCGTGGCCATGGCCCGGGGGTTCCTGTTCGTGAGCGCGATCGCCGACGGCAGTTGCCTCGGGGTCGTCGCCGGCCGCGACTGCGACGTCGGCTCGGTCGGCTACCAGACCACCGACCTGGTCGGCCGGGCCGGCGAGCTGCTCACCCCGGCGCTGCGGGAGGAGCTGAAGCAGAGCGCCGCACGCAGCTGAGCGCACGCGGGGCTAGCGTGAGGGTGTGAACGACGTCGCACCGGCGACGTACCCGACCCGCTACTGGCACCACCTGGACGACGGCCGTGTGCAGTGCGACGTGTGCCCGCGGGCCTGCAAGCTGCGCCCGGGCCAGCGGGGCCTCTGCTTCGTCCGGGGCCGCCCCGAGTCGGGCACGGCGGACGACGGGGTCGCCCTCCTGACCTACGGGCGGTCGTCGGGCTACTGCATCGACCCGGTCGAGAAGAAGCCCCTGAACCACTACCTGCCCGGCACGTCCGTCCTGTCGTTCGGGACCGCCGGCTGCAACCTGGCCTGCCGGTTCTGCCAGAACTGGGACATCTCCAAGTCCAAGGAGATGGACACCCTGGCCGACGCGGCCGGCCCCGAGGGCATCGCCACCGCCGCCCGGCGGCTCGGCTGCGCCAGCGTGGCCTTCACCTACAACGACCCCACCATCTTCCTCGAGTACGCGTCCGACGTGGCCGACGCCTGCCACGAGGTGGGGGTCAAGGCCATCGCGGTGACGGCCGGCTACATCTGCGCCGAGCCCCGGGCCGACTTCTACGCCCACCTCGACGCCCTCAACGTCGACCTCAAGGGCTTCACCGAGGAGTTCTACAAGCGGGTGTGCGCCGGCCACCTGGCTCCGGTGCTGGAGACGCTCGAGTACCTGCGCCACGAGACCGACCTGTGGTTCGAGATCACGACGCTGCTGATCCCGGGGCACAACGACGGCGACGCCGAGCTGGACGAGCTGACCGGGTGGGTGGCCGAGCACCTGGGCCCGGACGTCCCGCTCCACTTCACGGCCTTCCACCCCGACTTCAAGATGACCGACATCGAGCGGACGCCCGCGGCCACGCTCAGCAGGGCCCGTGATCGGGGGCTGCGCAACGGGCTGCGCTATGTCTACACCGGCAACGTCCACGACCGGGCCGGGTCGAGCACCTGGTGCCCGGGGTGCGGGGCGCTGCTGGTCGAGCGTGACTGGTACGAGCTGGGTGCCTGGCACCTCACCGACGACGGCCGCTGTGCCGCCTGCGGGTGGCAGGTTCCCGGCCGCTTCGCCGGGCCGCCCGGCCGGTGGGGTCGCCGGCGGGCGCCGGTGCGGCTGGCGGTCGAGGCCACCTGATGCGGCCGGGCGGGGAAGCCGCCTGACATGGCCCCGGCCCCCGAGTTCGGGACCTGGGTGCGCAGCCCTGCGGTGGCCGGCGTGTTCTACCCGGGCGACGCCGACGCGTTGACCGAGGCCGTGACCCGCCTCCTGGCCGGGGCGGCGGACCCGCCGCCGGGCGACCCGCCCACGGCGGTGATCGCGCCCCACGCCGGCTACCGGTACTCGGGGCCCACGGCTGGGGCGGCCTACCGGGCGGTGGCGGCCCGCCGGGGCGAGGTGGAGCGGGTGGTGGTCGCCGGACCGGCCCACCGGGTCCCGCTCGGCGCGGTGGGGGTGAGCACGGCCCGGGCGTGGCGCACGCCGGCCGGCGAGGTGCCGGTGGACGTCGACGCGTGCCGGGCGCTGGTGGACGAGGGCCTGGCCGTCCCGGCCGACGACGCCCACCGGCCCGAGCACAGCGTCGAGGTGCACCTGCCGTTCGTGGTCGCCGCGCTCGGCCCGGTGGCGGTGGTGCCCCTGGTGGTGGGCCGGTGCCCGCCGGCGGCGGCCGCCGCGGCGCTGGCCCGGCTGTGGGGCGACGAGACGCTGGTGGTGGTGTCGTCGGACCTGAGCCACTACCTGGACGATCCCGCCGCCCGGGCCCGGGACCAGCGGACCAGGCGGGCCGTCCTGGAGGGGCGGCACGGCGACATCGGCCCGTACGACGCGTGCGGGTGCGTTCCCGTGGCGGGCCTGATGCTGGTGGCCTCCGACCGCGGGCTGGTCCCGTCGACCCTGGCCGTGGCGACGTCGGCCGACGCCTCGGGCGACGCCGGCCGGGTCGTCGGCTACGGCAGCTTCGCCTTCGGGCCGGCCCGGCCGCTGGCGCGGGACGAGCGGCGGTGGCTGCTGGCTCGGGCCCGGTCGGCGGTGGCCCGGGAGCTGCGCACCGGCGAGGTGGACCCGCTCGACGACGACGACGTGCCGGAGCGGTTGATGCCGCCGGGGGCGTCGTTCGTGACCTTGCAGGTGGGCGGCGAGCTGGTGGGCTGCATCGGGTCGCTGGAGGCGCGGCGACCCTTGTGGCGGGACGTGGCTCGCAACGCCCGGAGCGCCGCCTTCGCCGATCCCCGCTTCCCCCCGCTGGCCCCCGACGACCTCGACCGCACGGTGTTCAAGGTCTCGGTGCTGTCCGCGCTCGACCCCCTGCCGGCGGGCCACGACGACCTGGTCGGCGAGCTCCGCCCGGGCGTCGACGGCGTGCTCCTGGAGGCCGGCGGCCACCGGGGCACGTTCCTCCCCGCGGTGTGGTCCACGCTCCCGGCCCCGGAGGACTTCGTCGACCGCCTGGCCGGCAAGGCCGGCCTTCCCTCCGACCCGTGGCCGGCCGACGCCCAGGTCTGGCGCTACACCACCGACGAGTTCGCCGACGCCGGCTGACCCTCGTTCCGCCGAGATGCGTCAGGTGGCGACCGCTCTGGCCCAGGCGTAGTCGGGCTTGCCGGCGGGGGAGCGGACCACCTCGTCGACCCAGCGGAAGGCCTTGGGCACCTTGTAGCCGGCGAGCGTGGCGTGGCAGTGGTCGCGGAGGGTGCCGTCGGCCGGTGGGGTGGCGCCCGGGCGGGCGCAGAGGACGGCGACGACCTCCTCGCCCCAGCGCTCGCTGGGCCGGCCGACGACCACGGCGTCGGCCACCGCGGGGTGCGCGGTCAGGGCCTGCTCCACCTCCTCGGCGAACACCTTCTCGCCCCCCGTGTTGATCGTCACCGAGTCCCGGCCCAGCAGGTCCAGCGTGCCGTCGGCCCGCAGGCGGACCCGGTCGCCGGCCACCGCGTGGCGCACCCCGCCGACCGCCGGGAACGTGGCCGTGGTCTTGGCGGGGTCGCCGAGGTAGCCGAGGGGCACCCGCCCCGCCTGTGCCAGCCACCCGACCTCGTCCTCGCCGGGGGCCAGGACCCGGGACCGGTCGCCGGACAGGACCACCGTCGTGGGCTCGGGGCGGAAGCCGCCGGCCGCGCCCGCCACCGCCTGGCGGCCCGCCTCCGACGACCCCAGCACGTCCACGATGCGGACCCTTGGGAGGCGCTCGGTCAGCCGGGCCTTGGTGGCCGGCGACAGCACCGCACCGCCCGAGAGCAGGAAGCGCAGCGACGACAGGTCGTAGGGGCGGGCGTCGAGCTCGTCGAGCAGGGGCCGGGCGAACGGATCGCCCACGATCTGCAGCGACGTGACCCGCTCCCGGGCGCAGGTGGCGAGCACGTCGGCCGGGTCGAGCCGGGTGGGGTCGTCCTGGACCACCACCGTGCCCCCGGAGATCCAGGCCGACAGGGCGTTCCAGTGGGCGGCGCCGTGCATGAACGGCGCCGACGGCAGCACCCGCAGCGCGGAACGGGTCCGGGCGGCGGCCACGATCTCGTCCTGCGACCCGGTCACGCCGAGCGCGGTGGCCAGGAAGTCGCCCTGGCGCCACAGGGTCCCCTTCGGCCGGCCGGTGGTCCCGCCGGTGTAGAGGACATAGCGGTCGTCGGGGGACAGACCGGCCGGAGCGGCGGGTGTGGCCGCGGCCAGGGCGTCCTCGTAGCGGAGCGCGCCGGGCAGGAGGGGCGCGCCCGAGCCGTCGTCGACCTGGAGCAGCAGGACCAGGTCCGGTAGGTGGTCGACGACCTCGGACAGGGTGGCGGCGAAGGCGCCGTGGTAGATCACCGCCCGGGCCGAGCTGTCGGCCAGGACGTAGCGCAGCTCGCCGGCGACGTAGCGGTAGTTCACGTTGACCGAGGCGGCCCGGGCCTTCCAGGCCCCGATCATCCCCTCCAGGTACTCGTGGCCGTTGTGGAGGTAGAGCGCCACGTGGTCGTGCGGCGACTCCCAGCGTGCCCCGCGGGCCGGGTCCCCGCGCAGCCCCAGGCCGGCCCCGGCCAGCACGGCGGCCAGCCGGCGCGTCCGGTCGCCGACCTCGGCCCAGGTGCGGTGCACGCCGCCGGCCACGAGGCACGGGCGGTCGGGCACGGCGGACGCGATCGCCTCGTGGAGGGCCGCGGCGTTGTGGTCGCCGTGCCCGCCGCCGCTCACGGGGTGGCGCGGCGCTGCAGCAGCAGGCTCTGCGCCGCCCGGCCCAGCCGCCCCCGCTCGTCGTAGAGCACGCTCTCGGCCAGGCCCATGCCCTGGTCGCTCGGCACGGTCAGGGCGTCCAGGCCGATCCACTCGCCGGCCGGGGGGCGGGCCAGGTGCAGGGTGAGGTCCGGGTTGAGGAAGATCCAGTCCTCGAAGGGGAGCACCCACGAGATGCCGTTGCCGAAGTCGGCGGCGGCCGCCGCCCGCTGCACGCCGGTCGGCTCCTCGTCGCCCACCACCGGGCGCTGCAGCCGGAACCACGCCCGGGCCGGGCCGGGCCGGCCGGCCCCCTCGAGCTGGCGGATCTCCATGCCGGTGCGGTGGAAGGCGGGCAGGTCGTCGTCGTTCCCCACGCCGAAGGGCGCCACCACGCCCGCTTCGGGCCCCGGCTCCAGGAAGCTGGTGTGGCCCTCGCCCACCGGCAGGTCGGCGCGCCGGACGGCGACCGCGTGGGCACGCACCACCTCGACCTCCAGGTCGCCGGCGCTCAGCGACACCGTGATGCCCAGCACCCGGCGGCCGGGGCGGGGCACGGCGATGTCGACGGCCAGGGGCTCCAGCGGCACCGGGCGCATCAGCTC
>DASSUD010000273.1:0-2727 GCA_035707385.1 Acidimicrobiales bacterium | reverse complement strand
GGTCGTTGGTGCCGTCGATGAGCGCCCACTCGAACGACAGCCGCCGGCCCTTGGCCCGCAGGTGGTCGGCGCACGCCGCCATGAGCACGGTCAGCGGGTAGCGCTTGTTGACGGGCACGAGGTCGTTGCGCAGCGCGTCGTTGGCGGCGTGGAGGGAGACGGCCAGGTTGACCGGCAGGTCCTCGCCCGCCAGGCGCCGGATGCCGGGCACCAGCCCCACCGTCGACAGCGTCAGGTGGCGGGCGGACAGGCCGAGGTCGTCGTGGATCCTGACCACCGCCGGCCACACCCGGTCGTAGTTGGCCAGCGGCTCGCCCATGCCCATGAACACCACGTTGCCGAGCCGGCGCCCACCGTCCCGGGCCCGGCGGGCGGCCCGGACCACCTGCTCGACGATCTCGCCCGTGGTGAGCTGGCGCTGGAACCCGGCCTGCCCGGTGGCGCAGAACCCGCAGCCCATGGCGCAGCCGGCCTGGGTCGACACGCACACGGTGGTGCGGTCGCGGTAGTGCATGAGCACGGTCTCGACCCGGGCCCCGCCCTCCAGCCCGAACAGCCACTTCACGGTGTCGCCCCCCGGCGTGGCCGACTCGGCCACCGGGTCGAGCGCGGCCGGAAGGTCGTGCTCGAGCCGGGCGCGGAGCGCCTTGGGGAGGGCCGTCAGCTCGGCCGGGCCGGCCAGCTGGCGGTGGAGGCCGTCCCACACCTGGTCGACGCGGTAGCGCGGCTCGGCCGCCAGCAGCCCGGCGAGGGCGTCGCGGTCGAGGTCGTAGCGGGTGGGCACGAGCATCGAGCGTAGGGCCGCACCGCCGGGTTCGATACCGGCTCGGTACGGTTCCGGACGTGACCAGCCGGCCCTACCACCACTCCGAGCACCACCACCGCGACGTGCAGGGCGGGTCGGCCCGCGCCGCGGTGTTCGGGGTCAGCGACGGCCTGGTCAGCAACATGGGCCTGATCCTGGGCGTCGCCGGCGCCGACCCCGCCCCCGGGGTCGTGCGGCTGGCCGGGCTGGCCGGGCTGATATCGGGGGCGATCTCCATGGCCGCCGGCGAGTACAACTCGATGCGGGTCCAGTCCGAGCTGCTGGAGCGGGAGCTGGCCGTCGAGGCCGTCGAGCTGCGGCACCGCCCGGAGCTGGAGACGGCCGAGCTGGCCACCATCTACGAAGCGCGCGGCCTCGCTCCCGCCCAGGCCCGCGAGGTGGCCGAGGCCATGATGAGCGACCCGGAGACGGCGCTCGAGACCCACGCCCGGGAAGAGCTGGGCATCGACCCCGGCCAGCTCGGGTCGCCGTGGGGGGCGGCCCTGTCGTCGTTCGTCGCCTTCTCGCTGGGGGCGGTGGTGCCGCTGGCCCCGTGGTTCGTCGGGTCGGGTACCGCGGCCAAGGTGGCGTCGCTGGTGCTGGGCGTGCTGGCGGCCGTGGTGGTCGGCACGGTGGTGGCCCGCTCGACCGGCCGGCCGCTGGCCCGGGGCGTGGTGCGCCAGGTGCTGTTCACGGTCGTGCCGGCGGCGGTCACATTCGCCATCGGCACCGCCCTGGACGTCGGCGTCGCCTGACGCCACCCGGCGTCGGGCGACGGCTACGGTCCGGCCCGATGCCCACGAGCTCCGCGCGCCCGTCGGCGCTGCGTGCCTTCGAGGCCACCGGCCGCGCCATCGACGAGGACTCGCTCGCCCCGCGCGTCGTGCCGCTGGGCGAGGCGCTCGACGCCTTCCGCGCCACCTCGGGCTGGTCCGACTGGCTGGGCGACGTGCCCCCGCTCGACGTCGACGTCGGGTCGCTCCGCGGCCGGCTCGACCAGATCGTCACCTTCGTCGCCCAGGTGGCCGCCGGCTTCGAGGCGGCCGACACCACACCCGACACCGACGACGTCGTGACGGCCGGCGACGACCGCATCGCCTCCCAGGCGGCCGGACCTACACCGAGCGGGTCTACGACGCCGACGGCAACCTGGTCAGCGAGGAGGTCGCGCCCCGCCCGGAGCTGAACTCGGTCGGGTTCGACATCGACGGCGACGGCACCATCGACACGGTCGGCGCCGGCGACGGCACCGACCACCCCGAGGTCCTCACCGAGAACGCCCTGCGGGACGAGCTGCGCCGGCCGCGGCGCCTGACCTACCTGTCGCACGACGACGTCGGGCGGGTGCACGCCGGCGACGGCGTGACCGTCGAGTACGGCGACACCGGCGACTGATGCGCACCGTGCGGACACGGCTCGCCGCGCTGGCCCTGGTGGTCGGCCTGGCCCCCGCCGCGGTGGCCTGCGGCGACGACGACGGCGGGCCGGCGCCCGTGGCCGCCGAGGGGGTCGAGCTGACGGCCGAGGTCCGCCTGGTCGACCGGCAGGTCGAGTTCGTCTACCGCCTGGCCAACGACGGGGACGAGGCCGTGGCGGCGGTCGACCCCCAGGGGTTCGTGAACGGGTCGCGCACCGACAAGCTCGGCGACGGCCGGTACCGGTACGTGCTGCAGCGCCGGGAGGAGGGCAGCGAGGGCGGTGGCGACCTCGACGCCACGCCGTCCCAGGGGCTGCGGCTCGCGGCCGGCGAGGTGGTCGAGGGCCGCGCGGGGCTGGTCGGGCGGATCGATCACCGGCTCGACGGGGTCGAGCTGTGCGTCGAGATCGTGCCCGGCGGCGGCCGCGCCGGTGACGTGCCCGGCGTGGCCGTCCTCGACCGCCGCGACCCCGGGGAGCCGCCGGTTCTGGCCTGCACCGGGGTC
>DASSUD010000272.1:0-15785 GCA_035707385.1 Acidimicrobiales bacterium | reverse complement strand
GCCATGTCGAGGTCGAGCGCCCGGACCTCGGCCGGCCCGACACCGGACGAGGCCACTGCCGCCCACTCCACGATCTCGTAGCGCGCCGCCGCGCGGGCGCGTCGCCCGTCACCGACGAGGACGACCCGCTCGATCGTCTTGCAGTCCGCTAGCTGGTCCTCCAGCTGGTCGAACCGGTCGGCCGACGTGACCAGGATTCGAGCGCCGCAGTCGTCGACGATGTGGCCGACCTGGCGGGACCGCAGCAGCGGGTTGACGGGGACGAAGACGCCACCGGCGATCGACGTGGCCAGGATGGAGACGACGGTCTCGACGCGCTTGTCCAGGTAGATGGCGACGCGGTGGCCCCGCCCCAGGCCGAGGCCCTGGAGCCCGGCGCCCATCGCCGCGGAGCGCTGCCACAGCTCCCGGTACGTGAGCGTCGTGTCCTTGAACGTCAGCGCCGGGCCGTCCGGGCGCCACGCCGCGGTCTCGGCGAGGATGTGGTGGAGTTGACTGCGCATCTGCCTGCTCGTGGGGGAGGCCGGGAACCCCGCGCCGCCCCATGGCCGGATCTCGGTCGAGGTCAGTCTCGTCCACGAGCCTGAAGCGCCGCTGAGCGCAACCTGAAAGTCACCCTGGGACTCGCGGAGCCAACACAATGGGCGGATGGCTGTGAGCGTGCGACCCATCAGCACCGGCGACCTCGGGGTGGTAGCCGAGTTCTTCCACGCCCACCTGAACGCGCGCGTGCCGGCGGAAGCGTGGGTCGGGGCGCTCACGCCGCCCTGGACGTTCGAGCAGCCCAACCACGGCTTCATGCTGGTCGACGACGCCGGGGCGGTCGTCGGGGCCTACGCCGCGCTGTACTCGGAGCGCACGGTCGGGGACCGGCACGAGCGGATCTGCAACCTGGCCGCGTGGTGCGTGCGCGAGGACCAGCGATTCCACAGCCTCCGCCTGCTCAAGGCACTGCTGGCCCAGGAGGGCTACACCTTCACCGACCTGTCGCCGAGCGGGAACGTCGTCCCGCTCAACGCCCGCCTCGGCTTCACCGAGCTCGATCCCACCACGGTGCTCGTGCCCGCGCTGCCGTGGCCGGCCGGGCGGGGCGTGCAGGTGAGCTCGGACCCCGACGCGGTGGGCGCGGCGCTCACCGGCGACCAGCGGGACCTGTACCGCGACCACGTCGGCCTGGCGGCCGTGCGCCACCTCGTCGTGATCGACGGCGACCGCTCGTGCTGGGTCGCGTTCCGCATGGATCGCCGCAAGAAGCTGCCGCCCGTGTTCGCCTCGATCCTGCACGTCAGCGACCAGGATCTCTTCCGCCGGCGGATCCGGGCGGTCGGCGGTCATCTCCTCCTCCACCACCGGGCAGCCGCCCTGCTGGCCGAGCGCCGGGTGACGGGCCCGCTCGAGGTCTGGCCGCGGTTCGCCCTGGGAGCGCCGAGGAGGAAGATGTTTCTCAGCTCGACGATGTCCGTCGACGAGGTCGACTACTTCTACTCCGAGCTCACGTGCCTGTCGTGGTAGCCGTCCGGAGCCCGGCGAGCACCCGCACCTCCCGGTAGCGCTTCAGCACCCGCAGGAAGTGGTCGCGGCGGGCTGTGGCCGCACGCCGACGCTCGTCGCTGCGCGTCGCCGTGGCGACGGCCCCGAAGCCGGCCGTCCGGCTGGCTGCGTGGACCCACAGCAGCGCCGACATCGCCCATCCCGCGAGCCGCCCGTCGTGGTGGTCGACGTAGCGGACCAGCCCCGCCATGCCGAGGAGGTCCCGCCGCTCGCTGAGCTTGCGCCCCGCGACGCCGTCGAGGTGGATGATGTCGCCCACCGGGGCGAACCGTAGGACCCAACCCCGCGCGCGCATCCGCCGGCACCAGTCGGCTTCCTCGCCGCAGAAGAAGTACCCGGCGTCGAGCGGCCCGACGTCCTCGACCACCTCCCGGCGCGTCGCCAGGTAGCAGCCGGTCACCACCTCGACGTCGCGCTCGCTGTCGCGTTGCCAGTGCGTCATGCGCTCCCGGCCGAAGAAGCGCGGCCACGGCAGCCTGGCCAGGCCCGTGACACCCAGGAAGGTGTTCAGGACGGACGGATCGCGGAAGCACGAGGGCTGCAGGCTGCCATCCGTGTTGAGGACCCGGCAGCCCAACGTCCCGACGCCCGGATGCTCGTCGAGGTAGCGGACCGTGGCGGCGAGCACGTCGTCGACCACGATCGTGTCGGGGTTGAGCAGGAGGAGGTAGCGCCCCGTCGCGACCTGCAGGCCGGCGTTGCAGCCGGCCGCGAACCCGAGGTTGTCGGGATTGCGGACGAGCCGCACGCCCGGGAAGCGGGCCTCCACCATGTCCGGGGAGCCGTCGGTGGAGGCGTTGTCGACCACGACGACCTCCGCCGAGATGCCCCCCACCCCCGCCGTCACCGACTCCAGGCAGGCCCGCAGCTCCTCGCAGGTGTTCCAGCTGACGAGGATCACGGACAGGTCGGGGGACGGCCACCGGGCCGCGCCGGGGGTGGGCGCGGCCGCCGGTGCGCGGGCGGAGCGCACCGGGCTCGGTGGCGTCATGGGCCCACCTCGGCGGTGTGCCGCAGGGCCAGGGAGTCGACCGGCGCCGGGGCGGACGGCGCCGGCCGTCGCAGGGCCCGCAGGCCCCGACGACATATGGCTGGCACGGTGTCGATCATGATCGCGATGTCCATCGCCACCGACCAGTTGTCGACATAGAAGAGATCGAGCCGCCGGTACTCGTCGAACGAGGCCTTGTGGTTGGCCTCGACCTGCCAGAGGCCCGTGACCCCCGGCTTGGCGAGGTGCCGCCGCTGCAGCGCCTCGTCGAACTCGGCCATCTCCGCGGGGAGCGCGGGGCGCGGCCCGACGATGCTCATGCGCCCGGTGAGCACGTTGACCAGCTGGGGCAGCTCGTCGATCGCCGTCGAGCGGAGCAGGCCGCCGATGGGCGTGATCCGGGGGTCGCCCGACACCTTGAACAGCGGGCCGTGGCGCTCGTTGCGGTGGCGGAGCTCGGCGAGCCGGGCCTCGGCGTCGACCTCCATCGTCCGCAGCTTGAGGAGCGTGAACGGCTCGCCGTCGCGGCCGATGCGCACCTGGCGGAACAGCACCGGCCCCCGGTCGTGCGCCTTGATCAGCAGGGCGGCCACAGCCACGACCGGCGCGGTCAGGACCAGGAGCAGCGCGGCCACCACGATGTCGAGCACCCGCTTGCCGGCCAGCTGGAGAGTCGAGTGGTGGGGCGGACGCACCAGCGAGATGGGCTCGTGGGCGAGGGGGATCGTCTGGAGGCGGGCGCCGGAGATGCCGGTGAGGCCCGTGGACAGGTAGACGGGCGTGCCCGCCGAGGTCAGCATGAGGACGAGCTGGTTCAGCGTGGGGCTGCCCAGCCCGTTGACGGCCACGAGGACGCCCGCAGCGCCGGTGCGGCGCACGACATCGCCGGCGTGTTCGAGGCCTCCCAGCCACGGCACGCCCTCGCCGGTGCCGTCGGTCGGGACCGGGGGAGCACCGACGATCCCGATGGCGTGGAAGCCGGCCTCCGGGTTGACCTCCAGGAACTCGACGAGGGCGGCGGTCTCCGCGGCCTCTCCGGCGACGACGACGGCGACGCGGAAGTCGCCGCGCGCCCGCCTGCTCACGAGCCACACGTCGAAGCAGTAGCGAGCCGAGGAGGCGATCACGAGCGAGGCGCCCACCGAGGTGAGCACGAGCGCGGGGATCACCTCACCGAGCAGTGACTGCCCGGTGATGGTGACGAGCGCCGCCACGCCCAGGCTCAGCAGCACTCGGCCGAGCGCACTGGAGCGCACGCCGCTGAGCGGGTGCCGGTAGAGGTGCAGGGCGGAGAAGCAGGCGAGGGAGGAAACCACGCCGACGACGATCGTGCCGACGACCTCGCCGGCGGCCAGGGGGACGCCCCGGCCGGCGAGCACCCAGCCCACCGACCACCCGGCCAGCAGGGCCAGGGCGTCGACGGCCATCAGCCGGCGGCCGAGGGCGTCGGGAAAGTGCGCCGACGGGCGCGCGGCCCAGCCGGTCGGCCGCTCCGACCGGTCCGTGCCGGGCGGGGTGAGGTCCTGGCCGGGGGCCAGCGTCGCAGACGCGATCGCCACCCGGGTACCAGAACCCTGCGCCGCCCGGAACTGCCCCCGTTCGTGCAGGAAAAGCAATCTCGACTCTCGTGTACCGCCCATGTCCGCCCTACCGCCCTTGCCTCGTGTCCGACTGTTGCAACCAGGTCTGAAGTGGTGCTGAAGCCGCGCTGAGGGTTGCCTGAACCGTGGCCTGCCTGGGCCCGGAGCCGGAGGGAGCCGCGTCCGCGCGCGGACCGCCCACCGGCGCCGTGGTCCGCCCTCCGAGCGCCGGTCCCGCTCTAGGCCACCGCGAGCGAACGCCGCCGCAGCGGCCGGAAGGCACGGTCGTGGCGGGCGTCGCACCGGCTCCGGCCTGTCGCCGTCTCCCGCACCGTCCGGACGGCCTGCCCGGGGGCCTCGACCGCCCGCAGCGCGTAGCCCGCGCCCCGCACGGTGTGGATGACCCGGGGCCCGGCGGCCTCGAGCTTGCGCCGCAGCGCCGAGACGTGCACCTCGACCAGGTTCACCTTGTGGTGGTCGAAGCCCCACACCATGGTGAGGAGCTGGGTCTTCGACAGGACCTGGCCCCGGTGCCGGCAGAAGGTCGTCAGCAGGGCGAACTCGATGGCGGTCAGCTCGACGGGCACACCCCGCCGCTCGACCGTGTGCGCTCCCTCGTCGATCACGAGGTCGCCCAGCTCGATGACCGGCGAGCCGTACCCGTTCCGGCGGGTCAGCGCCGTGACCTTGCAGGCGAGCTCGGACAGCACGAACGGCTTGGCCATCACCTCGTCGGCGCCCGCCCGCAGCGCGACCAGCCGGTCTTCGAGCTGCGCCGACGGCGTGAGCACCACGAGAGGGATGTCGGTCACGATCCGCACCCGATCGACGACCGGCCGCTCGTTCACGCCCTCACTCTCGGCGTCGATCACCAGCAGCTGTGGCCGGAGCTCCGGGAGCAGCCGCTCGGCTGACCGCCACGACGGCGTGCGCTCCACTTCATGCTTGTCACTCCGCAGCGCATGCGCGACTGCTTCCGAAAGAAAATCGTCCCCGCTAATGACGAGAACCCGCGCGCCATTAACGACCTGTCCGCCCGTTGCCATTTGTCCGCCCTTCTAAAGCAAACGCCTGCCGTTTGCGTCCCTCACAGCTGGTCCACGCCTGTCGACATGCCCAATGTGAACCGTGAGCCGGCAGCTTAGGCGGGTGGGCGTGGCCGGACAAGTACACCCGCCGTTACATGGGCCCAACGACGCCTGACTCTATGTGGTCGAGTGCCCGCGCCGGGCACTCCGCCGGGTTCGCTCAGTCGGCGAACACCCGGGCGTGGGCCGCCCGCCGCACGTCCAGGGGCGTGTACGACTTCGCCGAGATCATGTAGGCCACGTCCTGCGGGCCCGCCGACGAGATCATCGCCGCGGCGCCGTCGACGCTGAGCGGATCGCTGCCCCAGTAGGTGTGGCACCGCGAGTCGCCGGTGGTGGTCAGTCCCTTGCCCTGCTCGACCCCGTCGGCGTACACGCCGTAGAGCATGCACTCGGAGAAGTGCAGCTCCTTGCCCACCGCCTCCAGCCAGTCGCGTCCGGTCACCTCCTCGACCCGGGCCAGCATCCGGACCACGACCTCGCGGTCCCAGCTGTTCAGCGCGGTCACGTAGTCGGGCAGCGGGGGCGGCGGGGCGGGCGGCAACCCCAGCAACGAGCGCGAGACCGCGTGCCAGCGCACGTGCCGGGTGAGCGAGCTGTCGACGCCGTCGTCCAGCCGGAAGAGCCGCACCTGCCCGCCCGGGGCGAACGTCTCGACCGTGACGGGGCGGATGAACACGATGTCCGAGTCGGCCGTGACGACGACCCGCTCGCCGACCTGCGCGGCGACCGCCAGCTTGACCAGCTGCTGGAGGATCCATCCCCGCAGCGGAGGGATCGGGCGGCGCAGGTTCACCCACAGCTTGGTCAGCGGTAGGGCCCGCACCGAGCCGGGCAGGACGTCGCCGACGCCGAGCACCTCGCAGCGGGGGCCGGCGAACCGGCGGAACGGCCCCACGTCCGGCTGGGTGACGACGACCAGGTGGCGGACGTCGTCGGGGAAGCACCGCAGCACCGACGCGTGGAGGTCCGCGAACAGCTCCAGGTCGGGGGCGTAGGTCGGCGTCACGACGACCATCTCTGCGGCGGCATCGGTCGTCGAGCGGTCCGTCGTGCGCCGGAGTCCGGGGCGCTGCGCAGCCATCGGGCCGACCATATCGGTCCTCCGGGGGACCAGCCCCGGGTCCCGGCCCGGGCTTCAGTACGCCTCAGCAGAGCCTCAGGTGGTCTTCAGCGACGGCGATCAGCATCGGGCCGAGCGACACGAGTCCGCGTACGGGACTCCTCGCACGGAAGGTGGGTACATGGGCGGCCAGGGGACAGCGACATGATGGGTGGACGCGCATGGGATGCGGCAAGGACGAGAGAGAAGGCCGGCCTGACGGTCCCACGCGTTGCCGTCTTCGGGCTCGGCTACGTGGGAACCGTGTCGGCGGCGTGCCTGGCGAGCCGTGGGCATACGGTCATCGGAGTCGACGTGAGCCCCGACAAGGTCGCGATGGTGACCGAGGGCCGGACGCCGGTGGTGGAGGAGCGGATCGGTGAGCTGATCGCCGAGCAGGTCACCGCGGGCCGGCTCACCGCCACCAGCGACGCGGCCGCCGCGGTGGCCGCCACCGACCTGGCCCTGGTGTGCGTGGGCACCCCCTCGACGCCGAGCGGGAGCCTGCTCACGACCTATCTCGAGCAGGTCAGCGACGAGATCGGGGCGGCGTTGGCCGGGCGGCCGGAGCGCTACACGGTCGTCATCCGCTCCACGATGCTGCCGTCGACCTGCGAGGAGGTCGTGGCCCCCCGCCTGGAGGCGGCGTCCGGGCTACGCGCGGGCACCGACTTCGGTCTGGGGGTGAACCCCGAGTTCCTGCGTGAAGGCAGCTCCGTCCGCGACTTCTTCGAGCCGCCGAAGACCGTGATCGGCGAGATCGACGAGGCGAGCGGCGACGCCGTCGCCGAGCTCTACGAGGGTCTGCCCGGCCCCGTCTACAGGGTGCCGCTCGGCGTGGCCGAGATGATCAAGTACGCCGACAACAGCTTCCACGCGTTGAAGACCGGCTTCGCCAACGAGATGGGCGCGATCTGCAAGGCGCTCGGACTCGACAGCCACGCCGTGATGGACATCCTCACGGCAGACACGAAGCTCAACATCTCCCCCGCCTACCTGCGGCCCGGGTTCGCGTTCGGTGGCTCCTGCCTCCCCAAGGACCTCCGTGCTCTCGTCCACCGCGCCCGCCGCGAGGACGTCGCGATCCCCATCCTCGACAGCATCCTGCCGTCCAACGAGGGCCAGATCGACCGCGTGTTCCGGACGATCGAGGCCACGGGCAAGCGCCGGGTGGGGCTGCTCGGTCTGTCCTTCAAGCCGGGCACGGACGACCTGCGCGAGAGCCCCTTGGTGGCTCTCGCCGAGCGCCTGCTGGGCCGCGGCTTCGAGCTGATGATCCACGACTCACAGGTGGCCGTGTCGCGGCTGCTCGGCGCCAACCGGGCCTACGTGGACCAACGCATCCCCCACCTGTCCAAGCTCATGGCGAGCTCGGCCCGGGAGGTCGTCGACCACGCCGAGGTCGTCGTCGTGGGCACCGCGGATCCCGACGGCATCGCCGAGCTGGGCGGTGCCGACGGCCGCATCATCGTGGACCTGGTCCGGTTCCCCGGCTCGGAGGAGTACGAGGGCGACGGGAGATACGTCGGTGTCTGCTGGTAGGCCACGGCCCGGGCCCCGGGTCCTGATCCTCGTCGAGAACCTGTCGGTCCCGTTCGACCGTCGGGTGTGGCAGGAGTGCCGCGCCCTGACCGACGCCGGCTACCGGGTCGAGGTGATCTGCCCGCAGGGCACCAAGCAGGACACCGAGCCCTTCGCCGAGATCGGCGGGGTGCGCATCCACCGTTACCCGCTCACCCCGGCGACGGGAGGGCCGGCGGGCTACGTGCGCGAGTACAGCGCGGCGCTGTGGCGCACGCTGCGCATCGCCCGGAGGCTGGCGCGCGAGGAGCCCTTCGACGTCGTCCAGGCGTGCAACCCGCCGGACGTCCTCTTCCTGATCGCGCTGGCGCTGCGCCGCGACGGGTCGCGCTTCATGTTCGACCACCACGACCTGGTACCGGAGCTGTTCGAGTCGCGCTTCGCCTCCGGTCCGCGGGTGCTGCACCGGGTGTCCGCGATGCTGGAGCGCCTCACCTTCCGGACCGCGGACGCGGTGATCAGCACCAACGACAGCTACCGCCGGGCCGCGCTGACCCGCGGAAAGCTTCCGCCCGACCGGGTGCGGGTGGTCCGCAGCGCCCCCGACCTGGCGCGGTTCGTGCCCGTGGCTCCCGATCCCGCCCTCAAGCGGGGCAAGCGCCACCTCGCCTGCTACCTGGGCGTGATGGGTCCCCAGGACGGCGTCGACTACGCCCTCCGGGCCCTGGCCCACCTGCACGGGCCGCTGGGGCGCGACGACCTGCACACGACCTTCATCGGCAGCGGCGACGCCTTCGACGGCCTGGTCGCGCTCGCCCACCGCCTCGGCCTCGACAGGGTGGTGGAGTTCACCGGGCGGGTGCCGGACGAGACCGTGCAGCGTTACCTGTCGACCGCCGACGTCTGCCTGTCGCCCGACCCGAAGAACCCGCTCAACGACGTGTCGTCGATGAACAAGGTCGTCGAGTACATGGCGATGAGCCGCCCCCTGGTCTCTTTCGACCTGCGGGAGGCCCGGGTCACGGCCGGGGACGCCGCCGTCTACGCGCCCGACAACGACGAGATCCGCTTCGCGGAGCTGACCGCCGATCTGCTGGACGACCCGGCGCGGCGGGAGCGCATGGGGGTCATCGGCCGCCGCCGCGTAGAGGAAGCCCTGTCGTGGGAGGTGTCGCGAGGCAACCTGCTCGCCGCCTACGAGGACCTGATCGACCGCCCGCTGCGCCGGCGCGAGGACAGCCGGCGCCGCGAGCGGCTGCGTGAGCCCGTGGCCAAGCGACCGGTTGCCGCTGGCGCCGGTGGCCCGACCGTGCCTGGTTGACGCTTTGGGCCGGGTGGATCGAATGGGCGGCGGAGGCAGCTCGTGCCGGGCGGGGTCGATGCACGACCGGCTGCGCCTGGAGCCCTCCGGGCGACGGCGGCCGCGTCAGGGAGGCCGGCGCGGTTCAGCCGGCGGCGACGGAGCGCGAGCTCTCGTCGCGCTCCCAGCGCGTCGACCGGCCGAACCGGGCGTAGACGCGGGCGGCCACGGCCACCGAGGCGTACGTGGCGGCGTCGATGGCTCCCCGCACGGTGCGGCAGAGCCGCACCAGGTCGCGACGGGTCGACGGCGTGGTTTCCTTGACCAGCTCCGGCTGCTCGCCGGCGGCCCGGTTCTCGACGACGCCGCGGTAGGCGCGTCGCCGCACCTTGAGCAGGTCCCGGACGCGGGCCGGCGCGACCACGACGACCGGCTCGTCGCCCACGATGTCGATCTCGGCCGCATCGAAGCGCTGGTCGACCCAGTGGTCCTCGGCCACGACGTCGGGATGGTCGCCGAACCTGGCCCGGCCGGCGGCGGTGAGGCCGTACACCCCGGCGCCCCACAGCGATCCCATCACCGACGGCATCTGCGCCCGCGCCCGGAAGTACCGGCGGACGACGGCCGACGAGTGGGACGTGTCGTAGCGAATCGGCGGCCGGGCCGCGACCGCACCCGGCCGCTCGAGGTGCTCGAGCACCTGGCGGGCGCTGGCTCCCCCCAGCACCACGTCGGCGTCGAGATAGAGGCGCGGGAAGGCGCCCAGCGCCCGGTCACCAGCCCGAAGGGCCGCGGGCTTGGACGCCACGTCCAACTCGATCACCTGCACCGGGTGGCCGCTGGCACGGGCGACGGCGGCGGTGCCGTCGTGGCAGCCGTTGCACACCACCGCCACCTCGAGGCTCGCCGGGTCGATCCCGTCGAACAGGTGGTCGAGGCAGCGACCGATGACGGCCTCCTCGTTGTGGGCGGGGATCAGCACCGACCCGATCGGCCGGCCGCTCATGACCGCTCCTCGCTCTGTGTCGTCACGTCGGCTCCGCCCCGTCGTCCTCGCATCCCCGCCTCGGCATCCGCCGGAGGTCACCCTACGGACCGGGGAAGCGGACGGCCAATGGGGGTGCCCATGGGGGGTGGACAGTGGACACCCTGACCCCTGCGCCCCTGGGCGTCCGCACCCGCCAGGTGCTCGGGTTCGACTTCGTCGACGACGTCAGCATCGACGCCACCGTCGAGCGCCTGCTCGCGCCGCAGCCCGACGACGGCCGGGAGCCCATCGTCTTCACTCCCAACGTGGACACCGTCGTGCACATGGGGGAGCTCGAGCGGTCGGGCGCCGCCCATCGCATGCGCAACTCCCGCTACATCCTCCCCGACGGGCAGCCGATCGTGTGGGCCAGCCGCCTGCTCGGCGAGCCGCTCGGCGCCCGCCTGGCTGGCAGCGACGTCGTGCCGCCGCTGTGGCGCCGCCTGGTCGCCGAGGACCGGCGGGCGATGGTCGTGGTCTCGTGCCCCCAGGTGGCGGCGCCCCTGCAGGCCGAGATGCCGTCGTTGGGCGTCTACGTCCCGCCGGTGTTCGACGTGGCCGATCCCGTGGCGTTCACCGAAGTCGTCCGGGCCGCGGCCGAGGTGCTCGAACGCATCCGGCCGGAGTTCGTCTTCCTCGGCATCTCCTTCCCGAAGCAGCAGCTGCTGGCGCTGGCTCTCACCGACCTGCTGCGGCGCCGGGGGCGGCCGCTGCCCGTGTTCCTGTGCATCGGCGGCGCCTTGGAGCTGCATGTCGGGCGCCACCCGCGGGCGCCGGTGTGGGTGCGGCGCGCCGGCGGCGAATGGTTCTTCCGCTTCCTCCTCGAGCCGCGCCGCCTGTTCCGCCGGTACTTCGTGAAGGACCTGCGGTTCCTGCCGATCATGCGCCTCGAGCTCCGGGCCGCCCGCGCGTCGGGCCTCTGGCGGCGGCGTCAGTCCCGGCTCGCCGGCAACCCCGGGTGGTTGTGGATGCTCATCCCTCTGCTCGCCCTCTGACGGCCGGCCGCCGCCCGTGCGTTCACCCGGGCGGCCCGGCTCTACGCTGGCCGCATGGGAACAGAGTGGGAGACGGTCGTCGGGCTCGAGGTGCACGCCGAGCTGGCCACGGCGACCAAGCTGTTCTGCGGGTGCCCGAACCGTTTCGGTGACGAGCCCAACACCAACGTGTGCCCGGTGTGCCTGGGCCTGCCCGGCTCGCTGCCGGTGCTGAACGAGGCCGCCGTCGAGCTCGCCATGCGGCTCGGCCGGGCGCTGCGCTGCACGGTGCGCCGTTCGGTGTTCGCCCGGAAGAACTACTTCTACCCGGACATGCCGAAGGACTACCAGATCAGCCAGTACGACCTGCCGATCAACGTCGACGGGTCCCTGGAGCTGCCCTCTGGCCAGGTCGTCGGCCTCGAGCGGGCCCACCTCGAGGAGGACACGGGCAAGTCGACCCACATCGGCGGCGGCGGCCGCATCACCGACGCGGGCTACAGCCTCGTCGACTACAACCGCTCCGGCGTGCCACTGCTGGAGATCGTCTCCCGGCCCGACCTCCGCGGCGCCGACGATGCCCGGGCCTACGTGGCCGAGCTGCGGTCGATACTGCTGGCCACCGGGGCGTCCGACGCCAAGATGGAGGAGGGGTCGCTCCGGGTCGACGCCAACGTGTCGGTCCACCGGCCGGGCGAGCCCTTCGGCACGCGCTGCGAGATCAAGAACCTCAACTCGCTGCGGTCCCTCGGCCGGGGCATCGACTACGAGGCCCGCCGCCAGATAGAGCTGCTGGAGGCGGGTGAGAAGGTGCGCCAGGAGACCCGCCACTGGAACGAGGACGACGGCCGCACCCACACGCTGCGGTCCAAGGAGGAGGCGGAGGACTACCGCTACTTCCCCGAGCCGGACCTGGTGCCCCTCGACCCCGGGGACGAGTGGGTGGCCCGGGTCGACGGCGCCCTGCCCACCCTGCCCGGCCAGAGGCGGGCCCGCCTGGCGGCCGCCGCCGGATACGACACCACCACCGGTGCCGTGGCCATCGCCGTCGAGCGGGGGCTCGACGACCTGGCCGTGGGGGCCATCGACGCCGGCGCCGACCCCGGGCGGGTCCTCACCCACGTCGAGCACAACCTGGCGGTCGAGGGCGCCGGCAAGCTCGACCCGGCCCGGCTGGCCGCCCTGGTGGGCTTGGAGACCGGCGGGCAGCTCACGCGCACCCAGGCCAAGTCCGTCCTGGCCGAGATGGTCGAGACGGGCGAGGACCCGACCGCCATCGCCTCTGCCCGCGGCTTCGAGGCCATGGGCGCCGACGCGCTCACCGCCGCGGTCGACGAGATCATCGCGGCCAACCCCGAGGAGTGGTCCCGCTACCGGGAGGGTGACGGCAAGGCCCGCGGCAAGCTCACCGGGTTCTTCGTCGGCCAGGTGATGAAGGCCACCCGGGGCCAGGCCGACGGCAAGGCGGTCACGGCCCTGCTGCGCGAGCGCGCCGGGTCGTGACCTGGGCGCCCCGGCTGATCGAGCCGGGTGAGGTCGACACCGCCATCGATCTCGTAGGCGGCGTGTTCGGCAACGGCCCCGTCCCCTCGGACGACTACCGGGCCGAGGTGCGCGAGGTCAGCGAGCCGGCCCGCACGTTCGCGGTGGCCGACGGCGGCCGCCTCGTCGGCTCGGCCGCCGCCTACACCTTCGACGTGGCGCTGCCCGGCGGGGCCCTCCCGCTGGCCGCCATCACCGAGGCCGGGGTGCTGCCCACCCACCGCCGGCGGGGGGTCCTGTCGTCGCTCATCGCGGCGCTGGAGGACCAGGCGATCGAGCGGGGCGAGCCGCTGGCCGGCCTGACGGCCAGCGAGGCCACGATCTACCGCCGCTTCGGCTACGGCGTCGCCACCCGGTTCCACGGGCTCACCGTCGATGCCCGGCGGGTGGCCGCCCTGCCCGAGGCCGGCGGCGACGCCGCGGACACGGTGCGGCTGGTGGCCGAGGACGAAGCCGCCACGGTGCTGCCCGCGGTGTGGGAGCGGCACTGGCGGCGCACACCCGGCGAGGTCAGCCGGAACCCGGCGTGGTGGCGCATGCTCGCCCTCGACCGACCGCACCAGCGGGGCGGGGCCAGCGGCCGCTACGTGGCGGTCCACGACGGCGGGGACGGGCCCGACGGGTTCGTCGTGTACCGGGTGACCCCCGATTGGGGCCCGAGCGGCGCCCGGTTCGACCTGCGGATCGACGCCCTCGCGGCCGCGTCGGCCGCCGCGGAGGCGGCGCTGGTGGGGTTCGCGCTGGCGGTCGACCTGGTGGCCACGGTGTCGTGGCCGGTGGCGCCGGTCGACGGCCCGCTGCGCTGGCGCCTGGCCGACACCCGGGCCGTGCAGGTCTCGGTCGAGCGAGACGGCATGTGGCTGCGCCCGTTGGACGTGGCCACCTGCCTGGCCGCCCGGCGCTACGCCGCCGCCGGCGGGCTCGCCCTCGAGGTGGTCGACGCGCGCCGGCCCGACGTGGGCGGGCGCTTCCTGCTCGACGCGGGGCCGGACGGCGCCGCGTGCGGCCGCACCGACCGCGAGGCGGAGGTGGTGGTCCGCGTCCCGGAGCTGGGCTCGCTCCTGCTCGGTGGCGTGTCGTGGGCCGTCCTGCGGGATGCCGGCCTGGTCGACGAGCGGGTGGCCGGGGCGGTGCACCGGGCCGACGGCCTGTTCCGCGCCGACCGCGCCCCCTGGTGCACCACCGACTTCTGAGCCGGCTACGCCCTCAGGTCGACGACGGGGAGGCTGCGGAGCGCGCCCTCGTCGGCCAGGAAGTACTCCGCCCGGCCGAAGCCGCCCCACGACGCCACCCAGGCCGACGGGATGGCCTCGATCCGGGTGTTCAGCGCCCGGACGTTGCCGTTGTAGAAGCGCCGGGCCGCCGCGATGCGGTCCTCGGTCTCCACCAGCTGGTGCTGCAGCGTGTGGAAGTGCCGGTCGGGCCGCAGCGCCGGGTAGTCCTCGCCCAGCGCGACCAGGCGGCGCAGCCCGTCGGTGAGGTGGGCTTCGCCGGCGGCCTGCTCGCCCACCGTGGCCGACGGCGCCTCCGCCCGGGCGCGGGCGGCCGTCACCGCCTCCAGCGCCCCCCGCTCGTGGGCCGCGTGGCCCTGCACCGCCCGCACCAGGTCCGGGACGAGGTGGTGGCGGCGGTCACGCCGGTCCCGGTCCGGTGGCTGGCGGCGGGGCCACGCCGCGGTCGGTCCACACGTGGGCGGGGATGCGCTCGCGGATGGTGACGAGGAAGTCGAGGAACCCGGTGATCCAGTCCGCGTCCAGCGGCCCGGGGGTGGTGGCGATCAGGTGGTGGCCCCGCACCAGCACGGCGAGGTCGGCCGTGCCGAGCAGGTCCTCCATCGTGCGCGGGGTGAGCAGGTCGGTGGCGAGCCGCCGGTCTCCGGCCCGCACCCGGAACCGGCGGTTGAACTCCTCGCTCTCCAGGTCGACGTCCAGGCCGGGGTCGAGCCGGTCGACGGCGCTCTCGGGCCGGATGTCGACCCACGGCAGCTCGCGGGGGAGCGTGAGGACGTAGGTGGCGGTGCAGCCGTAGGCGAACTCGGCGTCGGCCCGGGCGCGGGGGCTGTGCTCGTAGGCCGCCACCCCGTGCCTGCGGTGGCGGCCGACCATGACGTGGTAGGCGTGGCCCCGCCCGGCGGCCGCGGCCAGGGGGGAGAGCGCCGCCGAGGCCCAGGCGTCGTCCTGGAGCGCGTAGGTCCAGCGCTGGACGGCGGCCCGGGTGGCGAGCGTGTGGCCGCGGGGGCCGCGCCGGGGCCGGCCGAGGCGCCAGGGGCCGTCGACGATCTGCCCGGGCCCGGTCGCCGCCTGCCACACGCTGGCGTGGCCCCACGGCCGGCTACGCCGGCGCACGGCGAGAACGGCCAACGCCATGATCAGACCCAGGACCGCCGACATCCCCGGATTCACCGACACTCACCCCTCGACCTCCGCCGGCCGGGGCCGATGGTGCCAGACGGTCAGCCGCCGGAGACCGCGGGCACGATGGCCACCTCGTCGCCCGCCGCCACCGGGGTGCGCTGTTCGTCGAGGTCCCGCACGTTCTCGGTGCCGCGGAACACGTTGACGTGGCGCCGCAGGCACCGCTGCTCGTCGCGCACGCGGCGCTCGAGGTCGGGGTGGCTGGCCGCCAGGTGGTCGAGCAGGGCGCCCACGGTGGGCTGGTCTCCCAGCGCCGCCACCTCCACGGCGAGCGCCGGCTCGCCCGCGGTGTACTGCCGCAGGCTGCCGGGCACCCGGACCGACACGCTCGGCGCGCTCACCCGACCTGCGCCGCCCGCACCGTGAGCACGTCCGGCAGGTAGCGGGCCAGCGACGACCACGACTCGCCCTCGTCGGCGCTGGCGAACACGTCGCCGGTCCGGGTGCCGAAGTAGACGCCGGCGGGGTCGGCGTCGTCGGTGCACAGGGCGTCGCGCAGCACGGTGATGTAGGCGTTCTGCTGGGGGAGGCCGGCGGACAGCGGGTGCCAGGAGTCGCCCGCGTCGGTCGTGCGGTAGATCCGGCAGGCGTCGTCCGGCGGCATGCGGTGCGCGTCGGCCACCAGGGGGTACACGTAGGCGGTCCCCGGCCGGTGCGGGTGGGTCACCAGCGGGAAGCCGAAGGTGGCCGGCAGG
>DASSUD010000271.1:0-2498 GCA_035707385.1 Acidimicrobiales bacterium | reverse complement strand
CACACGGTCGTCACGGTGTCCGCCGCCTACGAGGACGAGTGGGCCGACGAGGTCCGGGGCATCGCCGCCCGGCTCGGGGCCAGCCAGGAGTGGCTGGACTTCGAGGAGGGGGCCATCTTCGACGACCCGGTCCACACGCAGAAGATCATGGACCTGCTGCGCCGGCACAAGGCGGACGTCGTCATCACCCACCAGCCCACCGACTACCACCCCGACCACCGGGCGCTGTCGCGGGGCGTGCTGGGCGCCGCGCTGCTGGCCCGGGTCGACGAGATCACCTCCGACCACGAGCCCCACAAGATCGGCAACCTCTTCTACTCGGAGACCACCAGCGGCCTGAACTCCCAAGGGTCGATCTACGTCGACGTCGAGGAGACCTGGGAGCTCAAGGTCGAAGCGCTGCGCCTGCACGCGGGGCTGTCCGAGCGCCGCGGCGTGGCCCACCTCGAGTCGATCGAGCACCTGATCGAGCGGGAGATCGCCACCATGCGGTTCCGGGGCCTGCAGGTCGAACGGGAGTACTGCGAGGTGTTCGCACCGGCCGTGAACTACCGGGTCAGCTGGGCCCACGACCTGCTGCCGCTGGCCACGCTGCCGCCCATCGAGGAGTGAGGTCGTTGCCCGTGCAAGCGGGCAGCAAGCGATGAGCAACCGGGGCGTGGTCATCTCTGGGCCATGACGACGATCGCTGACCCCGACATCCCCGTGGCGCCGGGCGAGGGCGCCGACGCCTTCGCCGAGCGGATCTTCGCCGCCGTGCTCGGCGCCCAGCAGGTCCAGGCCATCGAGCTCGGCGCCCGGCTGGGCTGGTACGAGGCCCTGGCCGCGGCCGGTCCGCTCACCGCCGGCGAGCTGGCGGGCCGCACCGGCACCAACGCCCGCTACGCCCGCGAGTGGCTGGAGCACCAGGCGGTGTGCGGCTACCTCACGGTCGAGGTGGTGTCGGCCGCCCCCGAGGACCGGCGCTTCACCCTGCCGCCGGCCCACGCCTCGGTCCTGGCCGACCCCGACAGCGTGCTGTACATGACCCCGATCGCCCGGTTCGTGGCCACCACCGGCCGCTTCGTCGACCGCATCGCCGACACCTACCGGACCGGCGGCGGGCTGTCGTGGCACGACCTCGGCGACGACGCCCGCCAGGCCCAGGCCGCCGCCAACCGCCCGCTGTTCCTGCACCGGCTCGGCCAGGAGCTGCTGCCGGCCGCCCCGGCGCTGCACGCCAGCCTGTCGGCCGGCCCCCGCCGCATCGCGGACGTGGGCTGCGGCTTCGGCTGGTCCGCCATCGGGCTGGCCCGGACCTACCCCGAGGCGGTCGTCGACGGCTACGACGTGGACGAGCCCTCGATCGAGGCCGCCCGGCGGCACGCCGCCGAGGAGGGCGTGGCCGACCGGGTCCGGTTCCACCTGGCCGATGCCGGAACCCTGGCCGGGCCGGAGCTGGCCGGCGCCTACGACGCCGTGTTCGCCTTCGAGTGCGTCCACGACCTGCCCGACCCGGTGGCCGTCCTGTCCGCCATGCGGCAGATGGTGGCGCCCGGCGGGGCGGTGGTCGTCATGGACGAGCGCACCGAGGAGCGGTTCGTGGCCCCGGCCGGCGAGGTCGAGCAACTGCTGTACGGCTACTCGCTGATGTGCTGCCTGGGCGACTGCATGTCGCACGAGCCCTCGGCCGAGACCGGCACGGTCATGCGGCCTGCCACGCTGGCGGCCTACGCCCGGGAGGCGGGGTACACCGACTTCGGCGTGCTGCCGATCGAGGACGACTTCTTCCGCTTCTACGAGCTGTCGGCGGGGTAGGTCCCCGACCAGTCGCCGTCGTAGGTCCAGTCGGGCCGCTTGGCCCGGTGGCGGACGTCGACGGCGACCTCCCCGCCGGCGAGGTCGAGCGTCTCGGCGATGAGCAGCGGTTCCACCGGCTCGGGGCCACCGGGCCCGCCGGTGGCGCCGGTCCCGGCCGTCGCCCGGCGGACCAGCTCGTCGTTCCAGGTCTCGACGATGCCGCCGACCACGGCCTGCTGCTGGCTGGCCAGGTTGCAGCGGGCGCCGTCGGCCACGGTGGTGAGGGCCTTGGCCACGCCGTCGAGGTCGGCCGCGCTGCCGGTGCCGGCGCACAGGCGCTCCAGGGCGTCGGCCAGGGCCAGGCCGTCGGACTTGCAGGGCGTGCACTGGCCGCAGGACTCGATGGCCAGGAACCGGGCCGCGCCCGCCGCCACCGCCGTCATGTCGGTGCCCCCGCCGATGACGATCAGGCTGGCCGTGCCGAGCCCGCTGCCGGCGCCGGCCATGTCCTCGTAGGTGAGGGGGGTGTCCAGCAGGGCGGGGGGCAGCGGCGTGGCCGACACGCCGTTGAGGACGGCCTTGAGGGGCCGCTCGCCCGCCGGGCCGCCGGCGATGGCGTCGATGGCGGCCGCCACGCTGGTCCCGAGCGGGACCTCGCCCACGCCGGGCGTGCGGACGTCACCGGTCACCGTGCAGACGATCGTCCCGGGGGAGTCGGC
>DASSUD010000270.1:0-3705 GCA_035707385.1 Acidimicrobiales bacterium | reverse complement strand
TGCGCCAGGGCGCCATCACCGACTTCGACGTCACCCAGCGCATGATCCGGCTGCTGCTGCACCGGGTGCGGGTGGGGCGGTTCAACCGGCCCCGGGTCGTGGTGTGCGTGCCGTCGGCCATCACCACCGTCGAGCGGCGGGCGGTGGCCGAGGCGACCCGGCGGGCGGGGGCGACCGACGCCTTCCTCATCGACCAGCCCATGGCGGCCGCCATCGGCTCGGGGCTGCCGATCCACGAGCCGGTCGGCAACCTGGTGATCGACGTGGGCGGGGGCACCACCGAGACCGCGCTGATCTCGCTCGGCGGGGTCGTGGGCCTGTCGGCCGTGCGGGTGGGCAGCTTCGACATCGACGCGGCCATCCAGGCCTACGTGCGGCGCGAGTACGGCATCGCGGTGGGCGAGCGCACGGCCGAGGAGATCAAGCTGGCCATCGGGTCGGCGTGGCCGGTGCGGGACGAGCTCAAGGCCGAGGTCCGGGGCCGGGACCTGGCGTCGGGCCTGCCCAAGACGGTGATCCTGACGCCGGCCGAGATCCGGGCCGCCATCGACGACGTGATCGTGGAGATCGTCGAGTCCGTCATCGCCTGCCTGGGCAGCGCCCCGCCGGAGCTGGCCCACGACCTCATCGGGCAGGGCATGGTGCTGGTGGGCGGGGGCGGCATGTTGGCCGGGCTCGACCAGCGCATCGCGCACGAGACCGAGATCGACGTCCACCTGGTCGAGAACGCGCTGGAGTCGGTCGTCCTGGGCGCCGGCCGCTGCATCGAGGACCCGGCGGCCCTGCGGGTGGCGTTCCAGGCGGGCCGGTAGGGCGATGTGGCGGCTTATGCGCCGAGATCTCGGCGCACACGCCGCCAAATCGCTAGTGCCGCACCTCGTGGGTCGCCCCGCAGCCCCGGCACGACGACGTCCAGCCCGCGGGCGTGACCTGGGTGGCCAGCCAGCGGCCGCAATCCGGGCAGTAGTGCCACGGGTCGGACGGCCGGGCGCAGCCGCCGCACTCGGCGCTCGGCCGCCCGCACCCGGTGCAGTGCTCGGGCCCGGCCACCTCAGATGACCTTGGACAGCGACCCGATCGGCATCTTGAGGCCCTGCAGCATGACCACGTCCTGCTGCGGCGAGCGGCCCAGCGTCGTCAGGTAGTTGCCGGTGATCAGGGCGTTGATCCCCGCGGTCATGCCCATCTCCTGCAGGTCGCCGAGGGTGACCTCCCGGCCGCCCGCGTAGCGCAGGATCACGTCCGGCAGCGCCAGGCGGAACAGGGCGATCCAACGGATCGCCTCCCGTGCCGCCACGAGCGGCCGGTCGGCCAGCGGCGTGCCGGGCCGGGGGTCGAGGAAGTTGACCGGCACCTCGGCCGGGCCGACCTCCCGCAGCTCGCCCAGCAGCTCGATGCGCTGGTCGTCGGTCTCGCCCATGCCCAGCAGGACCCCGCAGCACAGCTCCATGCCGTGGTCCCGCACCAGGCGGCAGGTGGCGAAGCGCTCGTCCCAGGTGTGGGTGGTGACGATCTCGCCGAAGAACGACCGGGCGGTCTCCAGGTTGTGGTTGTAGCGGTGGGTGCCGGCGGCGGCCAGGCGGGCGGCCTGGTCGTCGTCGAGGATGCCGGCGCTGACGGCCACGTTGAGCCCGGTCTCCCGGCCCACCAGCCCGACGACCTCCTCGAGGTGGGCCATGAGCCGCTCGTCGGGGCCCCGGACCGCGTAGACGAGGCAGAACTCGCTGGCGCCCAGCTCGGCGGTCTCGCGGGCGGCCGCCAGCACCTGGTCGTGGGTGAGCAGCGGAAGGGCCTTGACCGGGGTGTCGAAGCGGGACGACTGGGAGCAGAAGTGGCAGTCCTCGGGGCAGCCCCCGGTCTTGGCCGACAGGATCCCCTCGATCTCGACGGTGTCCCCGCACCAGGCCACCCGCACGGCGTGGGCGGCGTCGGCCAGGGCCGCCAGGTGCTCGTCGGGCAGCGCGGCCAGGGACGCCAGCTCGTCCGGCGTGAGCTGGCGCCGGTCGTCGACCAGGGCGCGCCGGGCGCCGGCGATGACCTCGGGGGCGGGCACGGTGTCGGGCACGCCGCGACGCTAGTCGCGGCGCCCCACGTCCTCGGCAGCCTGGCGGACCTGCCAGTCCCGGTCCTCCCTGGCCCGTTCGATGGCGGCGTCGACCTCCGGGCCGTCGAAGGGAGCCAGGGCGAGGACGGCCCGGCGGCGGACGGCCGGGCGGTCGGTCGCGGCGGCCAGGATGGCGGGCAGCCCGGCGGGGTCGCCGATGGCCCCGAGGGCGGCCACGGCCGCCTCCCGGCACAGCGGGTCCTCGTGGCCGGTGGCCACGGGCACGAGGGCGGCGGCGGCGCCGGGTTCGGGTGGCTGGCGCTCGCCGGAGGCCCAGGCGGCGGCCTCCACCACCCCGGGGTCGGGATCGGACAGCGCCGGCGCCAGCGGTGGCGGCCGGTCCCCGCGTACCGGGGCGCACAGCTCGGCGGCCCGGGCCCGTACCGCGGGGGCCGGGTCGGCCAGCCCGGCGACGAGGTCGGCGGTCTCCAGGCCCCCGGCCCGGGCCAGCGCCCCCAGCGCCGTGGCCCGCACTGCGGGCACGGGATCCGCCAGGAACCCGCGGGCCGCGGCGGTGTCGCGCCGGTGCCCCGCCAGGGCCGCGGCGCGGCGGCGCGCCACGTCGTCGGCTAGCTTGCGCGTCACCGACCCGCCACCCGGGGAGACGAGGCTTGACGGTCGAGGATCCGACGCGCTCCACACGCACCCAGCAGGCCGCCGCCACCCGCCGCCAGTTGCTGGCCGCGGCCGTGGAGGTGTTCGAGGAGCGGGGCTACCAGGGAGCCACCGTCGGATCGATCACCGATCGGGCGAGCACGGCACACGGGACGTTCTACCTCTACTTCCGCAACAAGGAGGACGCGTTCTGCCGGGTCATGGAGGCCGTGATCGTCGACGAGTTCTCGGCCGAGGTCATGGTCCCGCTGGCGGACGGTCCCCGGGCGGCGATCGAGAGCGGCATCGGCCGGTTCGTGGCGTTCTACCACCGCCACGTCGGCCTGTGGCGGGCGCTGCTGGAGGGCATGCTGGTCTCGCCCCGGGTGCTGGAGCTGTGGCTGGAGCTGCGCCGGGACCTGGTGCTGCGCCTGTCCGCCGCCTTCGGCGAGCAGCAGCGGGCGGGGGGCGCCCGGCCGTTCGACCCGACGATGGTGGCCCATGCGCTGGCGGCGATGACGGAGTGGTCGTCGTTCACCCACCTGGTCCTCGGTGAGCCGAGCGGTGAGGAGGCCGGCCCCGGGGCCCTGGTGGCCACGCTGAGCGACCTCTGGTACCGCGGCCTCTACGGGCGGGTCCCGGAGGACGGCGGCCCGGCCTGACGGCCGCCCCGGGCGGGTCCCGCGGGCCGTCAGAGCCCGGACAGGGCCTGGGCGCCGGCCACCGCCATGCCGGCCACGACGATGGCTGCGGCCGTTCCCAGGACGACGACGAGGGCGCACAGCCCGACGCCCGCCTTGAGCCGGGTGCCCAGCGGGACCCGCAGCGGGACGATGACCCCGTCCTGCCGGGGTCGCGACCGCCGGCGCCGGGGCGCGACGCCGCCGCCGTCGGTGCCGCTGCCGTCGGTGCCGTTGCCGTCGCTGCCGTTGGTGTCGTGGCCGTTGCCGTCGGCGCCGTTGCCAAGGGCGCGATGGCCGTCGACGCCGGGGAGGACCGGGGTCGGG
>DASSUD010000269.1:0-5155 GCA_035707385.1 Acidimicrobiales bacterium | reverse complement strand
GGACGTCGGCCGCGGCGCGACCGTCCGCCTGGCCCTGGCCGAAGCGGCGGTGCTGCTGGCCGAGGGCGACGAGGCGGGGGCGGCCACGGTGGTGGAGAAGGCCGTCGCCGCCGACGGCTCGTGCGCCGGCGTCGATCGCCGGACGTGGCGCAGCGCCCTGGCCATGACCTACGTGCTGGTGCCCGCCACCCGCCGGTTCTGGGACAGCGAGCCGCTCCGCGGCCACGTGGCCCACATGCGGGCGCTGGCGGCCGCCGTCGTCGCCGGCCGGGAGGGCAGGCCGCTCCCCGAGGTGGACGTGTCGGATCCCGCCCTCGTGCGGGCCGGTCTCCACCACCGGTTCGCGGTGGAGCTGGCCCTCGCCCTGGAGACGGCGGGGCGCCCCGGGGGTGGGGCCATCCTCGAGGAGCTGGGACCGCCGGGCCGCGACGCGGTCCGGGCCGTGGCCGGCGACCGGGGCCGCGAGGCCCGCTCCGCGCGGTCGCTGCTGGCGGCCGTACCCGCCCCGCCGCCGCACACGACCCGCATCGGCGCCCTCGGCCCGCTGGAGATCGAGAGCGACGGGGAACCGGTGACCGGCCCCGACCTGCGCCGGGAGCGGGTCCGGGCCCTGCTGGCGTTCCTGGTCAGCCACCGGGCGACGACCAGGGCGGCCGTCGGGGCCGCGCTGTGGCCGGACCTGGACGAGAGGGCGGCGGCCAACAACCTGCGCGTCACGCTGACGTACCTGTTGCGCCTCCTGGAGCCGTGGCGCTCGCCCCGGGAGCCGGCCTACTTCGTCCGGCTCGACGGGCAGTCCGTGGCGCTGGTCACGGGCGACCGGCTCCACATCGACCTCGACGGGTTCGACGACCACCTCGCCCGGGCCGCCCGGGCCGAGGCCGACGGCACCCCGTCGCTGGCCCTCGGCCACCACCTGGCCGCGGTCGAGCTCTACCGCGGCGAGCTGCACGAGGGTGTCCCGGACGCCGAGTGGCTGATGCTGGAGCGCGAGCGCTTCCGGAGTCGGTTCGTGGCCGCGGCCACCCGGGCCGGGCAGCTACTGGTCGGTCGCGGTGACCCCGACCTGGCCGAGCCGGTGGCTCGCCGGGCGGTCGAGGTGGACCCGTGGGCCGAGGAGGCGTACGGCGTGCTCGTCGCCGTGGCCCTGGCCCGCGGCGACCGTTCCGCCGCCCGACGGGCGCTCGACCGCGGGCTGGCGGTGCTGGCCGACCTCGGCGTCGAACCCTCCGCCGAGACGAGCCGCCTGCGCCGCCTGGTGCGGGGGAGCTGATCGCCCCGGCGTCAGCGCCCGAAAGCGAAGATGTGGGCCACCTGCCCCTGGGTCGGGTCGAGCCGCACGTAGGGGGTGGGCCCGTCCCAGGTGTAGGTCTCGCCGGTGAGCTCGTCGTGGGCGGGAAAGGGTCCCTGCCAGGGCAGGCCGAGCCAGCCGAGGTCGAGGTGCAGCAGCGTCTCCTGGGCGTTGTGCGGATCGAGGTTCACCACCACCAGGACCGTGTCGCCCTCGTCGGGGCCGCCCTTGGACCACACGAGGAACTGCTCGTTGCCCGATCCGTGGAACCGCACGTTGCGCAGGAACCGGAAGGCGGGATGGGCCCGCCGGATCTCGTTGACCCGGGTGACGAGCGGCGCCATGGAGTGGGCCGTCGCCCAGTCTCGCCGGCGGATCTCGTACTTCTCCGAGTGCAGGTACTCCTCGTTGGACTCGCTGGCGGGCTCGTTCTCGAACAGCTCGTAGCCGCTGTACATGCCGTAGCTGGGCACCAGCGTGGCCGCCAGCACGAACCGCATCAGGAACGCGGCCGGTGGGCCGTGGCGCAGCGGCCCGGACAGGATGTCCGGCGTGTTGGGCCAGAAGTTGGGGCGCATGTAGTCCGCGGTGGGCCCGTGGGCGATCTCCTCGACGTACTCCCGCAGCTCCCAGGGCGAGTTTCGCCAGGTGAAGTAGGTGTAGGACTGCGTGAACCCGACCTCCGCGAGCTTGGCCATGACCTTGGGGCGGGTGAACGCCTCCGACAGGAAGACGACGTCGGGGTGGTCCCGCCTGATCCGCTCGATCAGCCACGCCCAGAAGGCGATCGGCTTGGTGTGGGGGTTGTCGACCCGGAAGATGCGGACGCCCTGCCCGATCCAGTAGCGGAGGATGTCTCGGCACGCCTTCCACAGCGCCACCCGGTCGGCGTCGCGGTCGGGCCAGAACTTGATCGGGTAGATGTCCTGGTACTTCTTCGGAGGGTTCTCCGCGTAGCGGATGCTGCCGTCCGGCCGCCGCCAGAACCACTCCGGGTGCTCGCTCACCCAGGGATGATCGGGCGAGCACTGCAAGGCGTAGTCCAGCGCCACCTCGAGACCCCGGTCGGCTGCCTCCGCGCAGAACCGCCGGAAGTCCTCGAGCGTCCCCAGCTCGGGCGCGATGGCGGTGTGGCCCCCCTCGGCCGAGCCGATGGCCCACGGGCTGCCCGGGTCGTCCGGCCCCGGGTGGAGCGTGTTGTCGGCGCCCTTGCGGCTGGTGACACCGATCGGATGGATCGGGGGCAGGTACACCACGTCGAAGCCCATGTCGGCGATGGCCCCCAGCCGCTTCGCCGCGCCGGCGAAGCCACCCTCGCTCCGGGGGAAGAGCTCGTACCAGGCGCCGTAGCCACCCCGGAGCCGGTCGACCCACAGGCGCATGGTCCGCGACGTGGTCAGGTCGGCGTCCGGCACCCGGGCCACCAGCGCGGCCACCCGGTCGTCCAGACCGGCGTTCAGGCGGACCTGCACGCTGCACGCGGTCCGCCGGAGCCCGGACACGGCTTCGAGCACCCGGCCCCGGCTCCTGGCCGGCACACCCTGCGCCAGCGACTCGAGGATCAGGGCACCCTCCTCGAGCTCCAGCTCCAGGTCGTCGCCTGCGGCCGCCTTGATCTCGATGTCGTGGCGCCACGTCGCGAAGCGGTCCCGCCACGCTTCGATGACGAACTCGTGCCGCCCCTCGGCCGACACCGTCAAGGCCCCCTCCCAGCGGTCGTTGACGAGGGGTCGGAGGGGGGCCTCCTGCCAGCGGGACTTGCCGACCCGCCGCCACCGCACCCGTGCCGCCAGCAGGTCGTGACCGTCCCCGAAGACGTCGGCGGACACCGTGACCCGCTCGCCGGCGACGGCCTTGGCGGGGCAGTCCGGCGACGGCGTGGCCGGGCGGACTGCGTCGATCGTTATGCGGCCGAGCACCGTCCCAGGGTAGGCACAGCCCGTCTAGTGGGGTGGCCCGTAACGTTCGCCCGGGAATCGGTGAGCCAGCCGTGCCGCTGGCCAGGACGCAGGACGAAGGCGCAGCCATAGCTGCGGCGAGGACGAGGACGCCGTCCAGCGGTGCGGCTGGCCGGCGATTCCCGGCGTGACGTTGCGGGCCAGCCCACTAGGCCCGTACACGTGCCGCCCGTACGTAGGGGGCGACCGGGCTGAGCTGGAGCCATCGCGGCAGGCCGGACACGATCCAGCGCGGGCCCGAGAACTCGATCGATCCGGCCTTGACCGCGTCGAGCAGCTCGATCTCGCCCTCCCACATCCGGTAGAGCGTGGCCAGGTCCGACCGCATCAGCGCGTCGACCTCGAAGCCGGGGTCCGTGTAGCAGACCGATGCGTCCCCTGGCTCGATGACCAGCCAGAACACCCGCCGCCGGTCCGTCACGTCGACCTGGATGACGGCCCGCCGGCTCAGCTCGGTGGTGTCGATCCGGCCGTGCAGCCACCACATCAGCACCTCCGGGTCGAGCTCCTCCGGCCGCGGGTTCCCGAAGGCGTGGCGTGCGCCCCACTCGGCCAGGCCGAACACGAGGGGCCGCAGGTCCTCGCCGGCCGCGGTCAGGACGTAGCCGTCCTCGCGCCGCTCGAGGAGGCCCGCCGCCTGCATCTGGCGCAGCCGCCGGGACAGCAGCCCGCGGGACAGTCCGGGAAGGCCACGGGCAAGCTCGTTGAACCGGGTGGCGCCGACCAGCATCTCCCGCACGATCAGCAGGGTCCACCGCTCGCCGATGACCTCGACCGCCCGGACGATCGGGCAGTACTGGGCGTAGGTCCGCATGGTTCACATCTTGCACTACCTGCGGCCCGGTGACGTCCGTACGGTCGACGCCAGAGCGACCACAGGAGGCGGACCCTTGACGACCATCGACGCTCCCCCCATGTCCACCGGCAACTACCCGACCGCAGTGCGGCCCGGCGACACGGCGTTCGTGCACCTCGCCCGCGAGGTCGGGGCCGTGGCCGCCCATCACGCAGGCGAGCACGATCGCGACGCGACGTTCGTAGCCGAGGCGTACGCCGCCATGCGCGAGTCGGGGTACCTGGCTCTCGCCGTGCCCGAGGAGCTGGGCGGGCTCGGCGCCAGCATGCGCCAGGTCTGCTACGCCCAGGCCGAGCTGGCCCGCCACGACGGCGCCACGGCCCTGGCATCGGCGATGCACCAGTACCTGACTCTCATGCAGGGCTACCGGCGGCGGGTCGGAGCACCCGACGCGGAGGGCGTCCTGCGCCGGATCGCCGGCGAGGGCATCGTGATCGCCACCAGCGGAGGCTCCGACTGGCTGTGGCCGACCACCGTCGCCGAGCCGGAGACCCCGGGCGACGGGGCCGCGCTGCGCGTGAGCGGGCGCAAGGTGTTCTGCAGCCAGTCGCCCGGCGCCACCGTGGTGGCGACCTCTGCCGTGGTGGGCACGCCCGGCGACGGGGCGGAGGTGATCCACTTCTCCGTCCCTCTGAGCGCGGACGGCGTCCGGCTGGAAGAGACGTGGGACACGCTCGGCATGCGCGGCACCGCCAGCCACGACGTGGTCATGGAGGACGTGCTGGTGCCGCCGGAGCGCATCAGCGGTCGCCGCCCCTACGGCGAGTTCGGCGTCCCCCTGGCGGCGGCCGCCGTCCACTTCGCCCCGGTCGTCGGGGCCACCTACTACGGCATCGGAGCCGGCGCCCGCGACCGGGCGGTGGATGCCCTGGCCGGCGCCGCCCGCGGTCCGCGGTCCCGGGCGGACCTTCCCCACGTGCAGCGCCAGGTCGGCCTGATGGACGCCACGCTGCGGGTGGCCTGGTGGGCTCTGCTCGGGGCCATCGACGAGCTGGGCGACGACTACACCGTCGGCCCGGAGGCGCTGAACACGGTGATGGTGGCCAAGCG
>DASSUD010000268.1:0-3026 GCA_035707385.1 Acidimicrobiales bacterium | reverse complement strand
CGGCCCCGGCAGCGAGGCCGGCAACGGGGCGGTCGGGGCGGGCCAACCCGGCTCCGCCCGGCCACCCGACCACTCCGGCGGGGGCGCGCTGGGCCGGGTCGGCCAGGTCGGCGCCGCCGCCGGGCGGGTCCAGGTCAGGGTGTCGTGAGGAGTGCCGCCCCACGCCGGGACCGGCGGCGGCGCCCACCCGCTGGGCGCGGGCATCGGGGCGTGGCGGCGGTTGCGGCTGCGGGCGATGCCGACGGCGATGGCCAGGATGGCGCCGATCAGCACCCCCAGGACGCCCACGATGGCCCCGCCGACGAACCCGCCGAACAGGCCCAGCAGCGCATCGGCGCCGATGTCGCCCATGCCCCGGCCCACCGCGATCCCGGTGCCGGGCGAGCCCTCGGCCGAGACCTCGTACACGCCGGGCCGGTCGGCGTCGAACGTGTAGGCGCCCCGGCCCTCCCGGTTGCCCTGCGAGTACGTCACCACGCTGGAGTACTCGGCCACCGGCACGTCGTCGCCCGAGGGGTCGGTCACCGTGACCTCCGGCGGGCCGCCACCGGGGTCGCCGAACGCGTCGTCGATGCCGCCCGTGTCCGCCGCGCCGGGGAACTCGTGGTAGATCGAGTACCCCCCCGGCTCGGCGATGTCGACGGCCACGGTGCCCGGCACGTCGGTCCGGTCGAAGCTGCGCACCGCCTGCAGCATGTCGTCGACGCCGCTGACCATCATCCACAGCCCCGCCACGATGCCGCCCGCGGCGATGGCGCCCGCCACCGCGAACCACCATCCCGACGGCCGCACCCGGTTGGCGCCCGACGGAGGTGACGCCACCGGCGCGTAGCCACCTGCGCTCATGGTCCCAGTGTGGTCAGCCGGGCGGCGGCGCCGCATGGGGGACATCCCCCGCCGCGACCCCGAGCCGCTCGGCCACCAACTCGAGGCGGTCCGTCGGCTGCACCGCGGCCAGGCGCACGTGGCCGGACCCGGCGGGGCCGTAGAACTCGCCCGGTGAGGCCACCACGCCCGCCTCGGCCGCCAGGCGCTTGGCCAGGCCCCAGGCGTCGCCCCCCGGGGCCGGCGCCCACAGGTAGAACGCCCCCGCCGGCTGCGGGCAGTCGACGTCGAGCGCCCGCAGCACCGCCGCCAGCAGAGCCAGCCGGTGCCGGTAGCGCTCCCGCTGGGCGTCGACGTGGGCGTCGTCTCCGAACGCCGCCACCGCCGCCGCCTGCACCGGTCCGGGAACCATGAAACCGGCGTGCTTGCGCACCTCGGACAGGTAGTGGACGAGCTCCGGATCGCCCGCGTAGAAGCCGGCGCGGACCCCGGCCAGGTTCGACCGCTTCGACAGCGAGTGGACCGCCAGCACGCCCTCGACACCGCCCGACACGATCGTGCGGCCCGCCCCGTCCCAGGTGAACTCGATGTAGCACTCGTCGGACAGGACCGGCACTCCCCGGGCCCGACCCCAGGCGGCGGCCTCGTCCAGGTCGACCAGCCCGCCCGTGGGGTTGGCCGGCGAGTTCACCCACACGCACAGCGCCCGCGCCGCATCGGCGTCGTCGATGCCGTCGAGCGCCGCGTAGGGAACGGCCCGGCAGCCGGCCAGCGTGGCCCCCATGGCGTAGGACGGGTAGCTGATCTCCGGGTACAGCACCGTGTCCCGCCCCGGCGCCCGCAGCCGCAGCCAGTGGGGCACGCCGGCCACGAACTCCTTGGTGCCGACGCAGGCGGCCAGGTGCGCCGGGTCCACGACCGCGCCGAAGCGCCGAGCCAGCCAGCGGGCGGCGGCCTCCCGGTAGGCCGGCGTGCCCACCGAGGCCGGGTAGCCCCGTTCGGCGCCCGAGTGCCCGAGCGCCTCCACCACCGCCGGGGGCGGCGGGTCGCACGGCGTCCCGATCGACAGGTCGACGGCGCCGCCCGGCAACGCGGCCGCCATGTGGTGCAGCTCGTCGAGGCGGTCGTAGGGGTAGGGCGGGGGCGTGAAGCCTGCCGGGTCGGTCACGGGCTCAATCCTTCTACGGCACGACGTACTCGCGGAACCGCCCGACCGTAACGTCGTCGAAGCGCCCGCGTAGGTGCATGCCACCCTCGCCCGGCGTCTCACCCAGCACCTCGCCGGCCCGGTGGGCTGCGGCCAGGAGGTCGCCCCGCTCGTAGGGGATGACCAGCTCGACCACGGTGGTGAGCGACCGCAACCGGTCGCCGACCGTCTCCAGGAGGCGCTCCACGCCCTCGCCGGTGGTGGCGCTCACCGCCACCGAGCCCTCGTGCAGCACCACCTGGCGCCCGGCCTCCGCCGAGGCGAGGTCGGCCTTGTTGAACACCAGCAGCTCCGGCACGTGCTCGGCGCCGATCGCGCCCAGCACCTCGCGCACGGCCCGGATGTTGCCGGCGACGTCGGGGGCGCTGGCGTCGACCACGTGCACCAGCAGGTCGGCGTCGGTGGCGACGTCGAGTGTGGACCGGAACGCCTCCACCAGCTGGTGGGGCAGCTTGCGGATGAAGCCCACCGTGTCAGTCACCAGGACCTGCTCACCGCCCGGCAGCGCCAGCCGGCGGGTGGTGGCGTCGAGGGTGGCGAACAGGCGGTCCTCCACCAGCACCCCGGCGTCGGTCAGCCGGTTGAGCAGCGTGGACTTGCCGGCGTTCGTGTAGCCGACGATGACGAGCTTGGCGAGCTGCCCGCGGCGCTGGGCCTTGCGCTGGGTGGCACGGTGACGGTCGATCTCCTTCAGCTCGGACTCGAGGCGGTGGATGCGGCGCACGATGCGGCGCCGGTCGACCTCGAGCTGTGTCTCGCCGGGGCCACGGGTGCCGATGCGGGCGCCACCGGCCGCCGACATGCCGCCCGCCTGCTGGGACAGGGCGCCCGCCTGGCGCCGCAGCCGCGGCAACCGGTAGCGGAGCTGGGCCAGCTCGACCTGTGCCTTGCCCTCCTGGCTGTGCGCGTTCTGGGCGAAGATGTCGAGGATGACGGCCGTGCGGTCGATGGCCGTCCGGCCGAGCAGCTTCTCCAGGTTGAACTGCTGGGCCGG
>DASSUD010000267.1:0-8608 GCA_035707385.1 Acidimicrobiales bacterium | reverse complement strand
AGGTCGCCGTCCCAGCCGGCCCCGCCGAACAGCGGGAGCGCCGTCATGGCCGTGGTCGTGTCGATGGCGCCCCGCCCGCACAGGGCGTGGTTGGCGACCGCCTGGGCCGGCCAGTAGCCGGCGGCGCCCGGCGAGGCCCCGGCGTGCCAGGCGAGGAAGGCGAGCAGCTCGCCGCTGTCGCCCGGCCGGGCGGGCTCGTGGCCCGGCGCCGGGCGCTCGCCCCGGCGGTCGCCGTAGAGGAGGCCCGGACCGGTCGCCCGGCCCCCGGCCCCGACGGCGCCCAGCGACGGGACCATCGCCGCCACGTTCACGGCGGCGACGTCCCGGCCCCCGCCCACCGCGCCGAGGGCGTCGAGCACGCCGTCCCGCCACGCCCGGTCCACGTCGTGCTCGAAGGACCCCGGCTCGGGGGTGCGCAGCTCGTGGGGCACACGGGCGCGGGCCAGCACGCTGCCGCCGGCGTCGGCGGCGACCGCCTTCACGGCGGTGGTGCCGATGTCGAGGCCCACGGTGACGTCCCCGCCTCCCGCTCCCATGCCCGCTTCCTAACAGCTACCGTCCCCCGCGTGGAGTGGGGGGACGCCACGACGGTCGTCACCGGGGCGTCCCGGGGCATCGGCCGGGCGGTCGCCGAGGCGGCCGCGGCCCGCGGCGCGCGGCTGGGGCTCATCGCGCGCACCGAGGACGACCTGCGCGAGGTCGTCGCCGGGCTCGGCGAACCGGCCCGCTACGCCGTCGCCGACGTCGCCGACCCGGACGCGCTCGCCACCGCCATCGCCCGCCTGGAGGCCGAGCTGGGACCGCCGGACGTCCTCGTGGCCAACGCCGGGATCGGGGCCTACGGCGCCTTCGCCGACCTCACGGCCGAGGAGGCCGAGCACATCGTGCGGGTCAACGTGCTCGGCACCGTGCACGCCCTGCGGGCGGTCGTGGGCGGCATGATCGAGCGCCGCCGCGGGCACATCGTGACGATCGGCTCGATCGCCGGGCGGATCGGGTCGCCGTTCGAGGCGATCTACTCCGCCACCAAGTTCGCAGGCGTCGGCCTCACCGAGGCGCTGGCGGTCGAGCTGGAGCCGTACGGGATCGGCGTCTCGCTCGTGAACCCCGGGCCCGTGGCCACCGACTTCGGGGCCGCCCGCGGCCACCCCTACGACCGCGCCCGCCCCCGGCCCGTCCCCGCAGAGGACGTGGCGCTCGCCGTCGTCCGGGCGGTGGAGCGCGATCGCCACGAGCAGTATGTGCCGGCGGCGTTCCGCCCCGCGGTGGCGGTCCGCCACCTCGCGCCGCCCCTGTTCCGGTGGGGGACGCGGCGCAGCTTCACGCGCGAGCTGGCCGAGGACCGGCGGCGGCGGTGAGGGCGCTCGTCTACGGCACGCGTCCCGAGCCGTGGACGCCGCCGCCCGGCGCCGCCGGCCTGGTCGCCAACCTGGCCGCCACGCCGTGCGCGCTGCGCGACGTCCCGGACGCCCGGCCCCTACGCCCCGACTGGCTGGTGATCCGGCCCCGGCTCACCGGTGTCTGCGGCTCCGACGCCAAGCAGGTGCTCGGTGACTTCGAGGGTGACAGCGACAGCGCGTTGAGCGGCCTGTGCTCGTTCCCCCAGGTGCTGGGGCACGAGGTCGTCGCCGACGTGGTCGAGCTCGGCCCCGAGTCCGAGGGGTTCGAGGTGGGCCAGCGGGTGGTGCTCAACCCGTGGCTGTCGTGCGCACCCCGGGGCATCACGCCCGTGTGCCCCGCCTGCACGGCCGGCGACTTCAGCCTGTGCTGGAGCTTCACCGCAGGGACGATCAGCCCCGGCCTGCACTCGGGCACGTCCCGCGACGCCGGCGGCGGCTTCGCGGAGCTCATGCCGGCCCATCCGGCGATGCTGTTCCCGGTCCCGGCGGCGATCGACGACGAGCACGCCGTCCTCGCCGACCCGTTCGCGGTCTCGCTCCACAGCGTGACGCGGCACCCGCCACCCCCCGGCGGCCGGGCGCTGGTGTGGGGGGCGGGCGCGCTCGGCGCCTGCGCCGTCGCCGCCCTGCGGGCCCTACATCCCGACGTCGAGGTGGGCGTCGTCGCCCGGTTCGACGCCCAGGCCGACCTCGCCGCCCGGCTGGGGGCCCAGGCGGTGTTCCGCCCGGGCAGCCAGATCGAGCTGGTCGAGACGCTGGCGGCGTGGTCCGGGGGCGTGCTGTGCCCGACGATGGAGGGGCTCGGCGGCCTGCCGATGTGCCACCCCGGCGGCATCGACGTCGCCTACGACACCGTCGGCAGGCCCGAGACCTTCGAGGTCGAGGTCCGGGTGCTCCGGGCCCGCGGCACGCTCGTGAAGAGCGGCGTCCACCCTCCGGGCCGCTGGGAGTGGAGCCCGCTCTACTTCAAGGAGATCGACCTGGTCGGCTCCAACGCCTTCGGCATCGAGGAGGTGGACGGAGTGCGCCGGCACGGCATCCAGCACTACCTCGACCTGGCGGCCGCCGGCCGGATCGACCTCACCGGCCTGCTGACCCACACGTTCGGCCTGTCCGACTGGCGGGACGCCTTCGTCGCCCTCGGCGACCAGGCCGCCAGCCGCGCGGTCAAGGTCGCCCTCGACCCCGCCCGGTGACGCGGTGGCGCCGGCGACCGACCCACCCGTCGCCTTCGTGTGCGCCATGCCCTTGGAGCTGCGACCACTCGCCAAGCGTCTGGGCCTCCGCCGGTCCCGGGTCGGCGGGGCCCCGGCCCGGACCGGCACCCTCGACGGGCGGCCGGTGCTCGCGGTCGTCACCGGCATGGGCACCCGCCTGGCCGCCCGCGGGGCCCGGCGGCTGCTCGACGCCGTGACGCCGGCCCGGGTGGTCGTCGTCGGCATCTGCGGCGCCGTCGACGACGAGACGCCGATCGGCGCCCTGATCCTGCCGGCCCGGGTGGTCGACCACGCCACCGGCCGCCAGCACCAGCACCGCCTGATCGGCCCGGGTGAGGCCCACGGCGCCCTGTGGACCACCGACGTGATCACCCCGGCGGCCGACCTGGCTGCCCTGCGGGCGCGGGGGGTGGTGGCGCTGGACATGGAGACCGCGGCGGTCGCCCTGGCCTGCGAGGAGCGGCGGGTGCCCTGGAGCGTGTTCCGGGCCGTGAGCGACCGGGCGACCGACGGGAGCGTCGACGACGAGGTGTTCCGCCTGAGCAGGCCGGACGGCACGCCCGACCCGGCGGCGGTGGCCCGCTACCTCGCCCGCCATCCGGGGCGCGTCCCCGGTCTGGTGCGGCTGGCCAGGGGCGCGGGCCTGGCCACCCGCCGGGCGGCCGACGCCGCCATCGCCGCCGTGCGCGCCGACGGCCTCTAGGACGCGGGCGCCGGGCGGTCGAACACCTCGGCGACCACCCGGTCGGCCGCGTCGGCGGCCGGGCCCTCCCACGCCACCGAGCCCCGCTCCAGGAGCACCACCCGGTCGCACAGGGCCAGGGCGTCGGCGACGTGCTGCTCGACGATCAGCAGGGCCGTGCCCTCGGCCCGCAGGCGGGCGAGGTCGGCGTAGATCCGGTCCACGACGATGGGGGCCAGGCCGAGCGACAGCTCGTCGGCCACCAGCAGCTTGGGCGCCTCCACCAGGACCCGGGCCATCGACAGCATCCGCTGCTCGCCGCCGGACAGCGTGGCCGCCTGCTGGCCCCGGCGGCGGGCCAGGGCGGGGAACTGGTCGAACGCCCGGTCGAGCGCGGCGGCCACGCCGGCGCGGCCCTTCGACCGGCGGAACGAGAGCCGGAGGTTCTCCTCGACGGTGAGGGTGGCGAACACCGACCGCCCTTCGGGCGCGTGGGCGACGCCGGCCCGGGCGAAGCGGTGGGCGGGCGCGCCGGTCAGGTCCCCGCCTTCCACCCGCACCACGCCCGCCGCCGGCCGGACCAGGCCGGTCGCCACCCGGGCGACGGTGGTCTTGCCCACGCCGTTGGGACCCAGCAGCGCCACCGCCTCCCCCGGCTGCACGGCCAGCGACACGTCGAACAGGGCGCGGAACGGCCCGTAGCCGGCCGAGATGCCGTCGAGCTCCAGCACGGCGGTCACGGCGTGGGCTCCAGGTCGCCGAGGTAGGCCGTGCGGACCGCGGGGTCGGCCAGCACCTCGCCGGTCGGCCCCTCGGCGATCAGCGTGCCGAAGTCGAGCACGTAGGTCCGCTCGGTGAACCCGGCCACCAGCTCCACGTCGTGCTCGACGAGCAGGATGGCGAACCCCTGGTCGGCCTGCACGGACCGGAGCGTGGCGGCCAGGTCGGCGGTCTCGGCGCGGTCGAGGCCGGAGGACGGCTCGTCCAGCAGCAGCAGGCGCGGGCGGGTCATCAGCGCCCGCCCCACCTCGACCAGGCGCCCCTGGCCGAGGCTGAGGTGCTCGATCGGCTCGCCGGCCAGGTCGCCGAGGCCGAGCATCGCCAGCACCTCGTCGCACGCCGCCAGCTCGTCGGCGCGGGGTCGGCCCAGGCCGAGGAGGTCCCGCCACAGGCGGCCGTCGCCCCGGCGGGCCCGCTCGGCGATCAGCAGGTGGTCGCGCACGGTCGACTCCGGGAACAGCTCGATCCGCTGGAACGACCGGCCGATCCCCCGCCGGGCCCGGGCGTGGACGGCCAGCCGGCTGACATCCTCGCCGTCGAGGCGGACGGTGCCCCGGTCGGGCCGCAGCATGCCCAGCACGCAGTTGAAGAACGTGGTCTTGCCGGCGCCGTTGGGTCCGATGAGGCCCACCCGCTCGCCGGCCTCGACCCGCAGCGACACCGCGTCGAGGGCCACGATCCCGGCGAAGGAGCGGGTGATCCCCTGTGCCTCGAGCACCGGCGGGCTCATGCGACCGGCTCCCCGACCGGCGCCGGCTCGGCGGGGGCACCGGGCGCGCCGCCGTCGTGGCGATCGCGCCGGAGGCGGGCGGATATCTGCTCGATCCGGTGGTGGGCCCGGCGCTTGCCGGCCTCCACCAGGCCCTCGGGATGGCGGGCGAACTGGATGGCGCCCAGGCCGAACAGTATGAACCGCCAGCTGGGCGAGAGCGGGAAGACCGAGGGCACCCGATCCGGGCTCCGCAGGATCCACTCGAACAGGGCGCCCTTCAGCACCACCGCGTCGAACAGGGCGAAGGCGACGGCCGCCTGCGCCGCCCCCTCGACCGTCCGGGAGCCGAGGGACACCACGATCACCAGCCAGAACAGCGCCACGAAGGGGGCGAAGTTGCTGGTGTAGTTGACGTTCTCCTGGTGCATCGACAGCAGGGCCCCGCCGAGGGCGGCGATGAACGCCGAGATGGCGAAGGCCGTTATCCGGGCCCGCACCGGCGAGATGCCGATCGAGGCGGCCGCCACCTCGCTGCCCCGCACGGCCCGCAGCGTGCGGCCCACGGTCCCCTCCCGGATCCGGATGACCGCCAGCGCCACCAGCACGAACACCAGCAGCGCCAGCACCAGGAACTTCTTGTCGTCGGCCAGGTCCCACGGCCCGATGGTCGGGCGGGGCACCCGGGTGCCCTGGAGGATCGAGGTGTCGCCGCCGCCGACCCAGGGCAGCCGGATCATCACCGCGTCGAAGAAGTAGGCGAAGGCGAGCGTGGCGATGGCCACCCACACGCCTCCCAGCCGCATCATGGGCAGCGACAGCACCGCGCCGGCCGCGGCGGCGATCGCCGCGCCGATCAGCGCGGCCAGCATCACCGACATCCCGGCCCGGTCGGTGAGCTGGAAGGCGGTGAAGCCGCCGATGGCGGCGAAGGTGCCCTGGCACAGCGAGATCTCGCCCGCCATCCCGGTGATCACGGTGATCGACAGGAAGATCGTGCCGATGATCACCGCCTGGGTGACCAGGAACAGCCACGAGTCGTCGGCCCGGGTGAACACGACCACGCCGGTGATGGCCAGGAAGCCGGCGCCGAAGATCCGCGTGGCCAACGTCAGGGCCCGGCTACGGTCGAGCGCGGCGAGGCTCGGCGGGGGTGGGTCGACGCCCGAGAGCGGGTCGGTCTGTTCGCGGGCGTTCCGCAGCGCCGGCCACAGGACCAGCAGGCCGAACAGCACGATGAACGGCATCGCGGGGGTGACGTTCTCCTGGACCCGGGCGAGCACCGGGTGGTCGTCCGACCAGCGGGGCAGGAAGGTGTTGGCCAGCGCGATGAGCATCCCCAGCCCGATGCCGCCGGCGAAGGCCCCGGGCAGGCTGACCAGGCGCCCGACCGCGGCGGCCGCGATCGCCACCACCATCAGGTTGAAGAAGTCGGCGGTGGCGAGGGTGTTGAAGCGGGGGGCGATCAGCACGCCCGCCAGCCCGGCGAACAGGCTCGACAGCGCCCAGCTGAAGGCGGAGACCCGGTCGGCGCGGATGCCGGTCAGCTCGGTCATGCGGGGGCTCTCCACGACCGCCCGCATCGCCAGGCCGAGGTTCGTGTAGCGGAACAGCGCGGCCAGGGCTGCCGTCGCCGCCAGGGCCACGACCATCGCCACCAGCTCGTTGCGGCTGAAGCTGTAGACCCCGAACGGGTCGTAGAACACGGTCGCCCCGTCGGCCACGATGCCCTCGGGCGTCTGCCCCGCCACCGCGTCGAAGCCGACGACGATCTGGAACAGGCTGGGGAGGGCCACGGTGAGCCCGATCGCCACCACCAGCTTGGCCGCCGCCGTGCTGGTCCGGAGGTGGCGGAAGATCAGCCGTTCGAGCACCAGCCCGATGAGCGGGGCCAGGACCAGCACCGAGAGGACGAAGGCGGGGACGATGTCCCACCCCCACTCGACCCGGGCCTGGAAGTACATGGCCGCGGACACGAACGCCTGGGCACCGAAGGCGAGGTTGAACACGCCGCTGGTCTTGTACGCCAGCACGAAGCCGAGGGCGATGAGGGCGTAGACGGTGCCGGGCGGTGCGCCCTGGAGCAGGCCCCGGAACAGGTCCTCGCCGATCGAGGCTGCGGTGATCATGGCGCGGCCCGTCCCCCCGGGTCAGCCGAACGTCGTGGGCTCCGGCTCGGACCAGGCCAGGTCGTTCTGGCTCCAGCACAGCCAGGGCTTGTCGGGGGGTGCGACGGTGGTGAAGGCACCGTCCTCGACCCGCAGCAGGATCGCGCACTCGTCGCTGCTGTCCTGGTCCCGCGTGTCCTGGGTGTAGGACTCATGGGCCTCACGCCAGTCGACGGGCTCGATCAGCCCCCCGGCGTCGAAGTCGGTCATGGCGTTGGTGGCCGCCGTGACCTTGTCCCGGTCGAACTCGGGACCGGCGGCGAGCAGGCCCTCGAAGGCGAGCGTGGCGTTGATCCAGCCGACCATGGCCAGCTCGGACGGCTCGTTCCCCTGCCGGTCCATCCACTCGGCGAAGTCCTCGAGGCCCGTGCCGGCGGTCTCCGCCTCGAACGGCCGGAACCCGACCGTGACGAAGTCGCCGTCGAACAGCTCGCCCGCGTCCGCCACGAACTGCTGGTTGTAGGTGTTCGGGTGGTACAGGGTCACGTCGCCCATGCCCTGGCGGTCCAGCTCCTGGGCCAGGGTCTTCATGCCGTTGAGGTCGATGCAGGTGGAGATGAAGTCGACGCCCGCGTCCTTCATCGCGCTCACCTCGGGGCCGATGCCGTTGGGCAGCCCGTAGGCCAGGTCGTCGTTGACGTAGACGGCGTCGACGCCGGTGTCGTCCTCGTACGCGTCGAACGAGCTGGCCACGGTCCGGGCGCACACCTTGGAGTTCTCGGTGGCGCTGTAGCCGAGGGAGGCGGCGTGGGTGGCCCCCGCCAGCTGGGCGGCGTAGGGCACGGCGCGGCCGGTGCAGTCGGCGCAGCGGATGATGGCGCTCGGGAAGATGTGGGCGCGCCCCGCGGCCTCGGTGGCGTTGATGCCCCAGGCGTAGGTGGGGACGCCGGCGCTGTCGAGGTCGCCCCACCCCGTGGCCAGCAGCGTGGCCTGGAAGGCACCGAACGCGTTGTCGGCGGAGATCACCTCGAGGCTGCGGACCTGGTTCTGGGCCAGCTCGTCGTCGAGTTTCTGGCCCACGACCAGGTCGCGGCCGTAGATGCCGCCCTCGCTGTTGCGGAAGGCGAAGTAGGCCTCGATGCCCTGCACGTAGCAGTCGAGGATGCACGTGCCGAGGAGGTTCCCCGACTTGGTGGCGATCACCGCGTAGGAGATCTCCTCGTCGGTCACCCCCGGCACACCGGAGAGGGGCACGAACTCGTCGCGGCGGTCCTCGCCGCCCTCGCCGGCGGCCGCGGCCTCGCCGGTCGTGTCGGGCGACGCGTCGTCGCCCCCTGAGTTGCCGCACGCCGCCACCGCGATGACGAGCACGAGCCACGCTGCGACGACCCGCCTGGATCGGATCACGGTTCCCCCCGTGGTCGTGACCCGTGCCCCGAAAAGTGACACGAGTGTTCGATAACGGCCCGACAGTACCGCGGCGCCGCCGGGCGTGCAGGCGAGCCCCGGCCGCTCAGTCGTGGACGACCGTGATCGCCCGTTCGGGGCAGTTGGCGGCGCCCCGCGCCGCCTCCTCCTCGAACCCCGGCGGCACGTCGAGCACCCGGGTGGCGCAGTAGCCCTCGTCGTCCGCCTCGTAGACCCCGGGCGCCAGCGAGTAGCAGCGGCCGTGCCCGGTGCAGGCGTCCGGATCGACCTCGATCCTCATGCCG